>CAZDHR010000030.1:0-31433 GCA_964505295.1 uncultured Planctomycetaceae bacterium | reverse complement strand
CAAGCTGGAGCTTGGGAACCAGGGGAGTTCGCTCTGACGGGTTGGACGAATGTTTGCTAGCATATTGTCGTAAGGTGTTGCCGGGATGAGAGTTGCGCCGAATACCGAAGCCGTCGCCGAGCCGGAGTGGAGTGTCGCACGTTCCGGTTCCACCCAACGGCGCTGAGGCTTATACTCAAAACTCGCGAAAACTGCCTGGAGGAACGCGAATGAGCACGGATTCGCCGGCTGGAGAGCCGATCATCAGCGTTTCGGGGCTGCGAGGGATCGTCGGCCAGACGTTGACGCCCGAGGTGGCCGTCCGCTACGTGACGGCGTTTGCCGACTTGGCCCGTCCCGGGCCGCTAGTAATCACACGCGACGGTCGCCCGTCCGGACGAATGCTGGCCGACGCGATCCACGCCGGGCTGCACGCGTTGGGACGCGGCTCGATCGACGCCGGCATCGCGGCCACGCCAACCACGGGCGTGCTGATTCGCTACCTTGGGGCCGCCGGTGGCGTGCAGATTACGGCGAGCCACAATCCGGCCCAGTACAACGGGTTGAAGCTCTTCAGCGCCGAAGGCCGCGTCATTCCCGGCGGTCTGGGCGAGCGACTGCTCGCTCGCTACCGCGATGCCACCCCCGACCGGCCCGCGGCCGACCGGCCCGGCACGCTCGAGCGATCGGCCGATCCGCACTCCGCCCATCTCGAGGCGGTCTTGGCCACGGTCGACGTCGACCGGATTCGCCGCCGGCAGTTCAACGTCCTGCTCGATTCCAACCACGGGGCCGGGAGCCTTCTGGGCCGCCGATTGCTGGAGGAGTTGGGCTGCGGCGTGACGCTTCTGGGCGGCACGCCGGACGGGCAATTTGAGCACACGCCCGAGCCGCTGGCCGAGAACCTGGCCACGGTTTGCCCGGCGGTCCCGCAGGCCGGGGCGGACGTCGGCTTCTGCCAAGACCCGGACGCCGACCGGCTGGCCGTGATCGACGCCTCGGGCCGCTACCTGGGCGAAGAGTACACGCTGGCGATGTGCGTCGATCACGTGCTCCGAGTCCGCAAGGGCCCGATCGTGACCAATTGCTCCACCAGCCGGATGGCCGAAGACCTGGCCGAGAAGTACGGAGTACTGTTTTACCGCTCGGCGGTGGGGGAGGCGAACGTGGTGGACGTGATGCTCGCCCACGAGGCGGTCTTCGGCGGGGAAGGCAACGGCGGCCCCATCGATCCGGCCGTGGGCCTGGTCCGCGATAGCTTCGTCGGCATGGCCCAACTGCTCGACGCCATGGCCGCCCGGGAAATGCCCATTGCCGAGCTGGCCGGCGAGCTGCCCCGCTACGCGATCGTGAAGACCAAGATCCCCATGCCGTCCGAGGAGGTTGGCGCCGGTCTGGACGCGCTGGCCGACCGTTTCGCGGATGCCGAGCCCGACCGGCTCGACGGCCTCCGCCTCGACTGGCCCGATTCTTGGCTTCTGGTTCGGCCCAGCAACACCGAGCCGATCGTCCGCGCCGTGGCCGAAGCGGCGACCGAGGAGCACGCCCGAGCCCTTTGCGACGAAGCGTCCGCGGTGCTGGGGCGTCGAGGCCCATGATGGCGACGCGGGAGATGCCCCGGACGGGGCGTCCGGTGCTCTGTGGGGTCGAGTAATCCCCATTCTGGGTGAAACGAATCCGGTCTGGCACTTACCCTCGGCATGTGCTAGACTCCGCCCCGCTTTTTCGGCGAGCGGCTTCGCCTCGCCGGCATCTCCCCCTCGTTTTGTCTTCGCGCAAGGAGCGTGCGATGAGCGGAACACGCCATTTTCGGCTTGGATTGATCGGGTTGGTGGTGGCCGGTGGGCTCACCACGATGGCCGCGGGGGCCCCGTGGGACAAGCTGCTGACGCTCCGCCGCGTGGAGGCCGACCCGGAGAGTTCGTACCGGCTCACCGAGGAGAACGGCCCGTGGCTGATCGTGGCCTGTAGCTTCTCCGGCGAGGACGCCGAGGAGCAATCGCGGGAGCTAATCCTTGAGCTCCGCAAGCGATACAAGCTGGAGGCCTACGCCTACCGGAAGAAGTTCGACCTGGGCGAGCAGGTCTACGGACGCGGCGTCAACCGCTTCGGCGAGCCGCCGAAGATGCAGTACCGGCGGGGCTCGGAGTTCGACGAGGTCGCCGTGCTCGTCGGCAACTACGCTGCGGTGGACGATCCCGAGGCGCAGGAGACGCTCGAAAAGCTGAAGTACTACCGGCCGCAGTGCTTGAACGTTGACCGTGACAGCCCCACCACGCGTACCTTGGCCGCATGGCGGACGATTCAGCAACACGTGCTTGCGCCGGGCAATCCGAAGAAGAAAAAGGGGCCCATGGGGCACGCGATGATTACCACCAATCCGCTCCTGCCCGAGGGGTACTTCGCCCCGCAGGGCCTCGATCCGCTCGTGCTGAGAGCGAACGAAGGGGTCGAGCATTGCCTGCTCGACTGTCCGGGCAAGTACACGGTGCAGGTGGCCACGTTCCGGGGCGGGATGATCATCGACCAACGGGAGATTTCGGCGATCCAGAACGGCCAGAAGCAGATGAAGAGCCAATTGGCCGAGGCCGCCGAGAAAGCGCACAAGCTGGCCGAGGCGCTGCGGCTGAAGGGCTATGATGCATACGAGTTCCACGATCGCTACGCCAGCATCGTTACCGTGGGCAGTTTTGATTTCGTCACCCGGCGCTTGCCCGACGGCCGGATCGACTTGAACCCCGCCATCCAGGACGTGATCAATCGCTTCGGGCCGAAGCAGATGCCCTATGGCGGCCAGACCGGGGGCATGGCGCAGCAGACGTTGGTGGGCATCCCGTTCGACCTGAAACCGATCGTCGTCGAGGTCCCCCAACGGTCGCTCAGCGCGGAACTTGCCCGCGACGCTTCCCGGTTGTTCTAGCAATGCCACGGCCTCGTTCTCACGCCTGACCCGCCGATGACGTCGACACCGCTTCTGGTCCTGGGAACGCACAATCGCAAAAAGAGGCAGGAGCTGGAGGGGCTTCTTGAGGGCGTGGAGATCGAGCTGTGCACGCTCGCCGATTTCCCGGGCGCGATCGACGTGGTCGAGACCGGCAAGACGTTCGCCGAGAACGCCGTCCTCAAGGCGGTCCAACAGGCCCGGCATCTTCGCCGCTGGGTGCTGGGGGAAGACAGCGGATTGATGGTCGACGCCTTGGCCGGGGCGCCCGGCGTCCTTTCCCATCGCTATTCTGGCCCCGATGCGACCGACGAGTCGAACAACCGCCTGTTGCTCGAGCGGCTCGGCCAGACTCCCTTGGAGAAGCGCTCTGCACGGTACGTGTGCCACATGGCGCTGGCCGACCCCTCCGGCACGATCCGGGCTGAGAGCGAAGGGACCTGCTCGGGACGCATTCTCTTCGAGCCCCAGGGGACCCACGGCTTCGGATACGACCCCGTATTCGAGGTGGTAGAGTATCGCCGTTCTTTCGGGGTATTGGATCCGGCGGTCAAAGCGCGTTTGAGCCACCGCGCCCAGGCCGCACGGCAACTCACCCCCTCGCTCGAGCGATTGGTCGGTTCGGGCGAGTGGACGTGACGCGTTCGTCCTCGCCCTTCGCAGGCGCTATCCCCCTGGTTCCTTGTGGAATGTTGGGGGAAATAGGAAGCCTGGCGAGGATTTTCCGGGGCGAGCCCGCGCGTCCTGCTCCGCCGAAGCGAAGTCTGCGCAGCCGGTAGGATTATCGCACGTGTGCTTTCCGCACATACGGCAGGACTGTCACAAGTGAAGAAACCCTCCGATCGCGACCGATACTCACTTATGTGATTTCCCTCCGGAAGGGTATTCCCGGTCTGGGATGGTCACAGTTTTGAGAGTCGAGAGCACCCTCGAACCCCTGAAGGAGCCACGATGAGGGTATCTTCCATGCTCCGAAGCGGGGTAGTGGCGATCGCGTGCTTGGGACTCCTGCTGCCGCAAGCGGCCTTCGCGGCCCAGCAGCAAGCCCAAGCGCCGAAGGGCCACCCGCCGATTTCCATTCTCGACGTGGCCCTCGGTCCCCAGGGCACATTGTCCGGAACCGTGGTCGATCCGCAGGGCATCCCCCAGGCAGCCACGCCCGTTGCGCTGCTAAGCGGCAAGCACATTGTGGGAGTGGCCAGCAGGGGCGCTTCGCGTTCTCGAATCTCAGACGCGGAGTATACGGAGTCGGAGCTGCCGGAGAGGTTCGCGCTTGCCGCGTTTGGGCCGCCCGTACGGCGCCGCCGTCTGCGAACGAGGGCTTGCTGATTGTCTCCGATGGCCGGTTGGTGCGTGGGCGCGGGCCCATGATGGACTGCCAGGGCCGCCTGTATCAGTGGATTTCCGAGCACTACCTGCTGACCTGGGGCGCGATCGCCGTCGCGATTGCCGTGCCCATAGCCGTCATCAGCCACCAGCAACGCGGCGGCCCGTCGACTCCGTAAGGGGGCGGTTTCAAGCTCTGCCCTATCGCCCCGATATCTGACGGTGTTGAGGACACGGGGGCGTCCCGCGCCGTCCCTGACGGGCCATCCGCGTGCTTGCCAAGCATCGGCTCTGCAATTACCGTGGATGATAGGCAGAGGCAGCTTGCTCGGACCGCAGCAACCTCTGGACTTCTCTCTTAGGGCGGTCGTCCGCGGAGGCCCCCCGCCTGCACTGACGGGGCGACGCTCGCCAACGGACGAATTGCAGGGGAACAGGCCCTTGAGCTTCTCACCCGAGCATCACGATGGACCCGAGGCGACGGGGCCCCCGCCGTCGGTCCAGTGGCGGAGTTGGCCTTTGCGGGATAGCGTTGCGGGGGCAACGGTCGTCGTTGGCGCGTTGGCCGGCGCGGGGGCGGGCGTCTGGTCGCTGACCGCAAAGACGCACCTGGCCCTGCTGGCCGTGGCCGTGCTCGCCATCGCGCTTTGGCGGTTCTTTCTGCCCGTCTGGTTCGAGCTGAACTCGGAAGGCGTAAGCCAGTTCGTGTTCGGCCGGCGTCGCCGCGTTCCCTGGCGAGGGATCCGTCGCTACGAGGTTTGCTCTTCCGGGGTCCTGCTGCTGCCGCATGCCGACCCTTGCCCGCTCGATGCCTGTCGTGGGCTGTACCTGCCGTGGAAGAAGAATCGGCAGGAAGTGTTGGCACAGGTCCGCTACTATCTGGACCGGCCCTCGGGCCTGTGAACGGCCCGCAGTGGACGGCCTCTCTTTCGGCGCTGCATCGTATCTCCCGCGGCTACCGGCGTCCGGTCACGGCGTCGGCTCACGGTGTCCGGCGGCTTGTTGCCCGGGCGTTGTGCTTGTGGTACGGTAGTTGCTGCCGCGCCGGGGCCCTCTTGCCCGATTCGGCGCGGGGAATGCCCGGTTGATTGGTTCAAAGGAGAGTACCCATGCTTTGGCGTCGCACTGGTCACATGGTGAGCGTTTTGGTGGTGGTCGGCCTGGGACTGGCGGCTTGGCACGCGGGCGATTGCGTCTACGGGCAAGCGGCCGGGGAAGTGAAGTTCTCGAAGCGGTGTCTGCTCGTCAGTCCGAACGAGGGCTGCGCCGTGGGCGACGTCGACCGGGACGGCAAGCCGGACGTCGTCGCCGGCACCCATTGGTTCCAGGGCCCTGACTTCGTGCCCCGCCCGGTCCGCGACGTCCCCCAGGTCATGGACGAGTACTACGCGAACAACGGGGATCACCTCTACGATGTCGACGGCGACGGCTGGCTCGACGTGATCTCCGGCGGTTGGATGGAGTCGGAGATCTTCTGGTTCAAGAACCCGGGCAAGGAAGGGCTCGCCAGGGGCTACAAATGGAAGCAGCAATTGCTCAAGGACACGCGCCCCAAGAATGAAGCGTACGCCCTGCACGACTTCGACGGCGACGGGGTGCCCGAGCTGTTCGTCAACTCCTGGGTGAAAGAGGATCCGGTGGTCGCCTGGAAGATGGCCAAGACGCCCGAAGGCGCCCCGACGCTCGAAGAGATCGTGCTCGGCAAGGACGGCGGCGGCCACGGCTACGCGTTCGGCGATCTCAACGGCGACGAGCGCGAGGACCTGCTGGTCGAGACGGGTTGGTACGAACGCCCCGAAGGCGATCCGCTCGCCAAGCCGTGGAAGTTCCGGCCCGAAACGGCGCTGCCGCACCCGAGTTGCCCGTTCCTGGTCGTGGATCTGACGGGCGACGGTCGCGCCGACTTCGTCTGGGGCAAGGCCCACGACTTCGGCCTCTACTGGTGGGAGCAGGGCGAGCCGAAGGCCGACGGGACCACCACCTGGACCGAACACCTCATCGACGACACCTGGTCGCAGGCCCACTGTCTGGTCTGGGCCGACCTGGACGGCGACGGCCAGGGCGAGCTGATCACGGGAAAGCGAGTGCGAGGCCACGCCGGGCGCGATCCCGGCGGCAAGGAGCCCGAGTGCCTCTACTACTACCGCTGGGACGCCTCGGGCCGGAAGTTCGCCCGCCACACGATCGCCCCACCCGGCGCCGGCGTGGGGACCGGCATGCAGATCTGCGTCGAAGACCTCAACGCCGACGACCGCCCCGACATCGCCGTCTCCGGCAAGACGGGCACCTGGGTGCTGCTCAACGAAGGAGCCCGGTAGGCAGCCGCGAGCGCTCACCCCGGGCTTCCGTGATGGGGTCAGAGCTTGAATAGTGAAGAGGGAGGATGTGCCGGACGTTGAACAATGGACAGCCCTTGTCTCCCGGACAAAGGTTGGCGTATCAGGACTTCGACACGCGCTATTCACTGCGGCAGGAGGAGTTGGGGTCAAAGCTTGAATAGTGAATAGTGCTTGCGTGGGCAGCCGAAATGGGGAGGATGTCGTGATGGCCCGACCACTGCGGATCGAGTTTGCCGGCGCCCTGTATCACGTGATGTCGCGGGGCAATGAGCGGAAGGCCATCGTCCGCGACGACGCGGACCGCAAGAAACGCCTCGATTGGCTCCGCCGCACGGTGGAGACGTACGGGTGGCGTCTACACGCGTTCGTGCTGATGAACAACCACGGAGTTCCGGGGACACCATACATAACTATTGACTCTGGTGGGCGGCCTGACGCTGGACCCGGCGGAAATCGAGTCGGCCGAGCCCGGGGAAGCAAACCACAGGCAGTTGTACCTGGTCGTCCGAGTCGGTGCCGCCGAGGAAGAACGCTCCGACCGGCCTGATGGTCCGTAGCGACCCGCGTCATCGGGTCGATATCCGGACCGCTTCCGTGCGGTCGCGACGAACTCGTCAAGCAAGCATCGAAGCAGCGCTACTCCTCCGGGACCATGCGGTGGACGCGCAGGTCGTGGCTCCCGTCGGGCCGGGCCATCTCGTAGTAGAGATAGGTCACGTCGGGCAGGGCGAGGACGTCGAAATACCTCAGTGCGCCCTTCGTCTCCGGCGGCCGGAACAGAGGGCCGCTCCGGGTCACGCGCTGGAACTCGCGGAGATCGAAGCTATAGGCCAGACCGCAACGCTCTTCGTAGTTCTCGCTCACGTCGGCCGAGCCGTCGTAGAGGGCAATCCACACGGGTTCCCGATACCAAACCGTGCCGATCCGCGAGGCGTAGGCGTCCCAGCCCCCCGGGTTCGGACGGAGAATCTCCCGCTCCCACTGCCAATCGATGCCGTCGGTGCTTGTCGCCAGCCCCGAGCTCGACAAGATCAGCCCGGTGTTGTAGGCGTCGTGCGTGCCGTGCAGCTCTTCCGGGGCAGCCGCGGTGGCCACGGTGGCGTGGCTCACCACCATGTGATACAGCCCCGCCACGCAGAAGATGAACGGGTCCTTGACCCCCTCGGTGGCGATTTGGGCCGCGGTGAGCACCGGGCGCGTGGTCCTCAGATCGAACGCGTCCGGGGCGTCGGCCTCGACCAGGCCGATCATCCAACGCCCGTCGCCCGGATCGACGTAGCTCGGGTACAGGCGCCAGCGCCCGTCCGGCAGGTAGACCAGGGCACACCGCTCGATACTCGTGGTGCCCAGCAGGTCCTTGGTGCCCGACCAGATGTCGTCGAACATGATCCCGTCGCGGCTGGTGGCGATGCGGATCTCCGCGCCCCGATCCGGCTCGACCCCCCGCGGACGCCGCAGCCGGTAGACCATGTAGAACCGGTTGAGCTTCCCGCAGTAGGTGACGCCCGGCGCCCCGGCCCAATATCCGGGCCCTTCCCCGGGCGGCTCGCGGATCACGGTCCCGTCGGCCGGGTCGAAATCACAGCATCGGGCCCAACGGCGAGGATCGTTGTTCGCCATAGACAGTCCCCTCCTTCACATCGATCGGTGATACCACCATGCTACTATCATACCCGGCGTTGGCACCACTTCGCAATAAGCCGAACCCCCCAATAGCAGTATTTGGGCAGCCAGGGGCCGCTCTCCTCACGCCCTCACGTGACTTGACGCGGGCTGCTGGGACCCACTCCGTCGACGGCGTGCCCCCCATGTAGAGCTATATGCTGACGGACTCGCGGGCGGGTGGCTCACCGTAGGGACATCGAGCAGGACACGTCGGCCGGTTCGACGAGTGCTTGCTTGCGCGTCTTGTGCCGCATCCGACCGCGTTCTATTCTGGGGATCGCCTGACTGGCCCGATTCTCCCGTCAAAACCGTCTGGGCGCCCTGGTATGCCGGAACCTGGCCCCCGCTACGACCCCCTCCTGCACATCGTGCTCCACGAGCCGGAGATTCCCAACAACGCCGGGGCGGCTGGCCGGACGTGCGTGGCCGTAGGGGCCAAGCTCTGGCTGGTCAGACCGCTGGGATTCCGCGTCGACGACCGCCAGCTTCGCCGCGCAGGCCTCGACTACTGGCAACACTTGGCGTGGGAAGCGGTCGACGACTGGGAAACGCTGCTCGCCCGCCTTCGGAACCCCACGCCCTGGCTCTTCTCCAAAACCGCCGAGACCCCCTACACCGACGCCCGATTCCGGCCCGGCGACGTCCTCGTCTTCGGCAGCGAATCCCAAGGCCTGCCCAACTCGCTCTTGGAGGCCCACCCGGACCGCACCCTGCGAATCCCCATTCGCCCCGAGGCCCGCAGCCTCAACCTCTCGGTCAGCGTCGGCATCGCCGCCTACGAAGCCCGGCGGCAGATTGGGGGATGCGGATCAGGGATGGAAGCGCGCACAAGGCGGCGGGGGGCGCGACCTGATGGATGAGGGTTGCTGCGGGCGTGCGAAGGGAAAAGCGGAGATTCTGGTCCTTCCACGAAGAAGCACGTGCTCCGCGGGAAGCGTCCCATTGATTGTTAGAAGTTGACGATGGTCTCCCGCTTCGCGACAATCGCCCGCCGCCGACTATCCGTGCGCGGCCGTGCCCGCGAGGTGACCGTTGCAACCAGCGCATCTTGTGTCGGGTGGTACGCTGAAATCCGGGGCTTTCCGGAATTCCACCGAAACGACAAGGGGTGCGAAGAAGGCGAAGTCACGCGATGCGGCGAAAGCGCGGTATTGGCGGGGGGTGATTCGGCCATTTGAGGCGAGTGGGCTCGGGGCACGGCGGTTTTGCGAGCGCGAAGGGCTCTGCGAGCACCGCTTGCATTGGTGGCGGCGAACGTTACGCCAGCGCGATCAACACCAGGCCGGGCGTCCGGAGATGATGCTCATCCCTACGTGTGCTTCGCGTTCGCCTCGCACAAGAACGAGGAGCACGTCCGCCGCATCGTGGGTGGCTACGAAGGCTACCTCCAGTCGGACGCCTCCATCGGCTATGAGCGGATCACGGCCGCTGCGGTGGACCAGGACACCCTACGGGCATCGACGCTCATTGCACCGGGCTGCCACTCCCGAATCGGCCAAGAATGCTGCCGACCAACTCACGCGACTCGGGGATCCGCTCGACGTTTTCGTCACCGAGGTAGCCGATTCGGGCAAAGCGTCGCATGAAGCGCTGCGGCCGCTGCACGTTTTCGACCTGCTCGAGGAACCAGTCCACGGATCGGAAAAAGCTGTCGCGTTCCCTGGAGTCGGCCAAGAGGCGCCCGAGGATGGGCATCACGGTGCGGCCCGCATCGGTGGGCTCGATGAACCAGGTGATGGCCCGGCCGACAGTGGCCTCTTCTTCCAGCCAGAACGTGAGCGAGGAGGCGAAGAAGGCCAAACCGGGCAAGCGCGCGTGGAGGGCGTAGTTCGTCGCCCCCGTCAGGACGGTCGACCAGTAGAAGCCCCCCGCGGTGCCCCATCGCCCGGCAAGGGACTTGCCGATGGTCGCCGCAAGCTTGTCCGACTGGATCTCGTTCGGAAGCAACAGGATGCCGGCCAGGCGCGCGGGGAACGAGAAGTCGAGGGGCTGGATCGTGGTCTCGACCCCGTACTCGGTCATCAGCTTCTCGATGGTCACGTCGACAGCCAGGGGCTTGCCGTCGGGGGCGTCGAGATGGAACCACTGGATGCCGTAGTCCGGGCCGCCGCCCAACGGCGTGGCGGTCATGTCGTCGGCCGTTTCCCATTCGATGGCGTAGACGGGCAGATAGGCGTCTTCGCCGTTGCCCCGCCAGTGTTCGGTCAGGAAACGGTACTGGTTGTCCTTTTCGCTCCTCTCGATATTGGGCTTGGGAACGAAGACCTCGGGGCCGTGGACGAGTCGCAACTCCCGGGCGTGGGCCAAGTCCGTGCTTCGCCCCAGCGGCTGGCCCGCGGACGTGAACCAAGACGCCCGCCGCATGCGGGAGCGGCAGCCCGGTCCCTCGCTCGGCTCCCTCGCCGGGATGCGGCCGACGAAGAAGACCGACCTCAGTCCGGCGTGGTGAAACAGGCCGTACGTTTCTTCCGGCAGCGCGTGGCAGTCCACCACGCTGGCGGCCGTGCGGCTCCTCTGGTGGACGGTGACGTAGGGCCAGAGGCGCGACGCGTACTGCCGATCCGCGCCCTCCCAAAGATCACGGACCAGTCGCACTTCCGGCGATTCCGAAGGCCGGGCAGGCCGCAACCGGGACAGCGATACACCGAACTGGGACCACGCCGTTTCGGGAACCGGAGTTCCACGCCGCAGGAACCGCACCGCACTACGCAGGTGGGCCACCATCAGCGGCACCGCCGACCGGTCCGCCGCCACCGGCACGATCCCCGAGACGGGCATGTCGCGGACTTCGTCCGTCGGCCGGACGCTGAAGATTACCGAGTCGGCCGAGCCGAAGCGCATGCGCAAAGCCAGGCACACGTCCTGATGGGCGGCAACCTGATAGAAGACGGCGTCCACGTCCCCGGGAGAGGGCTTCAGCCGCTGGTCCAGGTCGGACATCACCGCGACCGTCTGGTTGGCCCCGGCCCGGTCGCGCAGCTCGGCTTCTTGACGCCTGCGTTCGCTTTCGTCGATCCCCCGCCGGTAGAGCACGACGTCCAGCTCGCGCCGCAGGCACCAGTCGACCATTCGGTCGACGGCCGCGCTGACGTGGTCGGCCTCCAGGTCCACCCGCCAAGCAGGGCCGCTCTTACGGGGGCGAAGCCGGATCACGTTGCGATCCAACTGCAAGAGCCGCTCCGTGTAAAGCCGCGTGCCGAACGAGGTGCGAGCGATGGTCGCCAGCCGTGGGCACGTGACCACCACCTGCAGCGGCGTGAAGTCGGCCTCGGCCAGCAGCCGCTGCTTGTCAAGCATGAACGGCAGGTGGGAACGTTGGGCGTCGTCGAAGTCCATGTAGTCGTCCACGAACACCACTTCCAGCAGCATGACCAACCGGCGCAAGCGGGCGACGTGCTTCTTGTCGACATGGGGAGCCCCGTAAAGATGGACTTCCACTGCATCCAGCGTGCCAATGAGGATTTGAGGGACCGCCGGGTGCTGGTCCTCGCGGAACGAAGTCCACCGCTCGACGGCCGTGCGGGTGATGATCTCCGTGTGGATGTAAGACTTGACGTGCAGGGCCGCGAGCGTGTCGTCGATCCGCTTACGGATGATCTCCTGGCGCTGCTGGTTGGCCACGAGGAACAGGACGCGTTGGCCCCGCCCCAAAGCCGCGTAGATGGCGCACGCGATCAGGGCGGTGGTGCGCCCGCTGCCCGGATCGCCCTCCACCAGGAGATCGGCACTGGGCTCGCGCCCGAGCGATTCTTCGGTGCCCCCCTCACCGTCGATCACCTCCTGGTATGACTCGCAAAACCGCTGGAAGAGTTTCCATTGATCGGTCGTGGGAACGACCCTGCCGAACAGAGGTTTCAGTTCGGCGGCTTCGCTCATCGCGGCGCCCTCGGTGGTCTCCAGCCGCTGGGGACCCTCGGCCAAACAGCAGCCTTCCGGCAGGTCTTCCAGAAGCTCGTCGAGCCAGGGCGGCCAGCGGTCTTTGTCGGGCCGGCCCCGATCGCCGGGAGGCACGAACAGACCTTTCACCCAGCCCCATAGCCCGGCCCAGAAGCCTTTCTTCTCCGGTGACGCGGCGCTTGGGGGGCGGGGCGGCTGGTGCGGCACCGTGGCCGGAAACAGCCGCCAGATCGCGAAGAACACAAAGGCCAGGGGGGCCAGCACCAGCGCCCCGACGAAAGGCTGCCCGAGGTCGCGATACCATGCAGGAAGCGCCCGTCCCATGAGCCGTCCCAGCCCGCTGGTACTCATCGCCACGGCGGCGTCGTGGACGAGCGTGAGCAGCAACAAGGCCAAGACCAGGATCGCCAGCAGCAACCAGATGGGCCGTCGTTTGCGCGTTTCTCGGCGGCGGTCCACATGGCCGCCGAGGCACCACATGCCGACGAGCACGCCCACCAGCGGCAGCAGGGCGAACAGGTGCAGGCCCACGCGGGTTCCCGTCCACCGCCCGGAAGAGGGCAGGACCAACGCGAGCACCGGCCCGACCACGCCCAGAACGACGGCGGCCACGGCCACCCACCGCTCCAGGTACAGCTCGCGGCGCGTGCCCACGGCGCCGACCTTGTGACCGCCCTGGAGTTCGGCCCAGCGGGCGGTCAGCGTCAGGGCGATCAACGCCCCCAGGGCGAAGGAAATCGCACAGCCCCCCCCCACCAGCCACGCTCTGGCACTCCGCAAGAGTTCAAGCCACCGTCCGACATCCAGGGCCACCCAGATGCCAACGAGCACCACCGCCGCAAGCGGCACGAAGGCCAACACCCCAAACCAGAAGCGCCGCCGCCGCTCGTGCTCCGGATGCGACGACATCCAGCCCAGCCGGGTCTTGAAGAATACTTCAGGCTTCATGGTCTACCGCCTCGATGAACTCCTCGCCTTCTCCGAGCCGGATCGGCATCTCTTCGAAGAGCAGGCCGAACATGGGCAGCCAGTCCATCACCGCGGGATAGTCGACGCTGACGTTCTGCAGCGTGTGGCCTACGTCGTCCTTCTGAAGCTGACTACGCAACAACAGCCGGATCGTGCGGAACTTCGGGTCGACGTGCTCGCTGGTGACCGGGCAACTCAGGTAGTAATGGTAGGGCTCATTCAAGAAGCGCTGCAGCTCATCGCCCCATTCTTGGCGCCGGTCGTCGGCCATCTGTGCGATCGCTTGACGGTGGATCTCGTCGCTGATGGCTGCGCGGAACCCGTCACGGAAGTCGTCCAGCGCGGGAATCCACTCGCCGGCGGGCATGTTGCCGGCGAAGCAGCCGTCGTGGTCGCGGCAGAGCCGCCCCCAGAGCTCCTTGAACCGACTGATACGGTTCTCCATCACGCCGTCCAGAGCGTCCGCGTCCGGCTTGAACGACTCGATTTTCCGGCGCACACGGGTGAACTTGAGGTACAAGCGCTGCTGACTCTCGCGGCGCCGCTGGTTGGAGGGGCTTGTGGCCCCGAACTCGTCCGGCTCTTCTTTTTCGTCGAATTCGGCATCCGGCTCGTGGGTGACAAGCTCTTGCTCGATCATGGAGTGAAAGCGCCGCAGCAGCCTTCCCAGACGCCGCGACGCGCTAGCCGCCCGGGACTTGACCCAAAAGCGATGGCCGTTGGCCACGAGATTCTGGCAGCGAGAGTCCTGGTCGATGGTCCGCTGCTGTAAGTCGACGAGGATTTCCTTCTGGAATGCTTCGACGGCCTGCTTGCCCGCCTGCTCCTCGAGAATCCTCGGGCCGACGAGTGCGCAGATCGCCCCGAGCACGCCAAAGCAAGCCACGAGCAGGGCGGCGGACCAGCCGCCCAAGAGCATGTGAAACACCAGAATCGAAGCGTAGGCGACGGCGCCGGCCGCCACCCCGGCAAAGAGGAACCGCCTTCCGAGGTCGACGAAGCCGCACTGCGCTTCTTCCAGCATCGTGGCGCACCGGGCGGCGTCCTCGATCGCCTCGTCGCGCTGGCGCAATATTTCCCGAAGGGCTTCAAACTCTCCGCCCAGCTTTTGAAGCTCGGCCGCCACGTCGGGTCCATGGATGACACCTCGCTCCCGCAACGCGGCCCAAAGGGCCGAAGGCTTCAAATGCACGCTGCCCCAGACCCGCCCGATCTGCTGCCACGATTCGAGGTCTTCGCTCAAGAGTCGGGCGGCAATGGCCCGCACGAGATTCCCACCGGTGCGTCGGAGTTCCTCTTCCCACATCTTGGCGTCGGTGGCGTCCTCGACCGCGCGCGGGGCGTCAAACGTGTTCCAGGGGCCGCGGTGGGAAAACTCCTTCTCCGGCAGCCTGGCCTTCGGCACGTCGGGGTCCGGGTCGAACGCCTTCGCATTCCAATCTGAGCCGCCCTCGTCCGGCGACGCCGTGGAAAACCTCTCGACCAACTTGTCGAGCCGCTGCCGGAAATGCTCCTCGACTTCCGCAGGGGCAATGTCCGGCACTAGCTCGATCGCCCGCCAGGCCAGCGTAACCGGGTCACCCGAAACACTCGCGCGCGCCACCGACGCCGAGTCGGTGGCCATGTGATAGACCAAGAGCCGCGCGACCGACAGCGGCCACACGTAGCGCGAGTGGCACACGTTGGCGGCGCCCCAATTCAGCCGGCGGAGCATGACGTAGCAGGCGTGGATCGCCGGCTCGCCGTCGCCACAGGCGAGCAGTTCGTTCAACTGCAAGAGGCACGCCTTGGGAATGTCCTCTGCACACACCAGAATGAGAATATGGCGGTACTCGTGTTGCCGGTAGTCAACCCGCTCGGCCACCTCCCGGCGAAAAGTCTCATACCACCGGCTGAGCCGGTCCAACGGCGAGGCGTCCTTCAGGACGGCCCTGTCTCCGGCCGGCTGGCTTCCCGCCGGCTCGTTTTCCAAAACAACGAGGTGGCAGACCACGCTTCCCAGGAGGGTGGCGAACAGCTCGTCGCGATGTTCCACGTTCGCCTGCGTGTCGAGCACCTCTCCGTCGGCGTCCAGCGACACCAGCGAGGCCGGATCGCGGCGCTCGATGAAATCGTGCTCCGGAGCGGGCACCTCGCCCGGCAAGTGGGGCTCGCCGTCGACGAGGATCTGATCCGACATGCCGGCCGCCCGTAGGCGGCCCAGCGCGTCGGCGTCAGCCAAGAGCAGGAAATTTCGGGGCATCGATGGGTCTCGGCCTCAGATCTCTTGTTGCTCGCGAAGCTCGCCCAGGCGCCGGAGCAGGCCCTGCCAGATGGGCACGTCCGGATCGCCTTCGGGGGCTTCCTGGACCTCCCTGTCGAGCCGTTTTTCCAGGTTCGCGATGAGACGTTCGTACGGCTCCGAGTCCTTGGGGGCTTTCAGCTCGCGGAGCACAACCTGCCAGAACTCTCGCGCCTCCTGGCGGATGCGGTCGCACCAGCGGGGACCTTCGTACACCAACGATCCGTCCTTACGGCCCTGGCCGGCCAGCACGTCGAACACCTGGTAGAGCCCTTGGGCGATGGGCATGCGGGCCTTCCAAGGGCAGCCGACATCGTCGCGCGGCTGTCCGTCGTTCCACATCCTGGCACGGCGGGTAAATTCGTACCACCGGTGCCCCCGGTTGCGGACCAGCGGCAGCGACCATCCGACGTCGTTCAGCCTTTTGCCCAAGGACTCGCCCGGCTCGAGCAATGCGTAGAGCAGGGCGTCGTAGGTCTCGCCTTGCTGCACGGCGGCGCCGGTGTCCTTGTCGGCCCACGGTTTCCACCGGATCTCATTCAGTGCGGCGTGCCGGACGAACATCGGGTCCGTGTAGGAAACGCCGTTGTGTCGGGTCGCCCCTTCCTCGAACACGGACTGCCCCGAGGCGTCCTCGCACTTCGTCAACAGACCCTTGACCGTCGGCGACTGCCAGTAGTCCAACGAAGCGATCGCCTCGACCGAGTCCGTACCGTCGCTGCTGTAAGCGAGGATGACGAACGGGTTGGCTCGCGAATCACCAATCGCGCTGGGCCGTGCGTTTTCAGTGAAGACTTCGACGACGACGTTGGCCCGCTCCAATTCCGCCTTGACCATCCTTTCCGCTTCCTCCTTGTCGAGGTGCTCCGAGAGGAGCGGCAGGAACAGGGAAACGCGGCATTCCTGCGCTTGGTCAACGTCGCGCAGTCGCCAATAGGGACGGCAAGTCGCCGCCAGGGAGGCCCCCATCTGCAGGATGAGCTGCTCGTCCGACGGCAGGGTAAACTGCTCGCCGTCCTGCTTGGGCCGCACGCCAAAGAACGCCTGAAATCGGTTGAGCAACTCCAGCAAGTGGTCCCGGTTCCCCAAGGATTCGTTGAAGCGGTTGAGCCAAGCCCGTCGGAGGTTCCGGACAACGCTGCGGACCGAGAAGTTCTTCTCCACGAATCCCGACGGCAGGTGGACGGTCCGGCGGATGGCCGCTTCCATGTCGCGGCGCAGCTTGTCCAGCTCGTCGTAGGCGTCCGCACTGAGCCCCGCCTCCAGGACCGACCGGGAAATGACGTCGGTCAATTCGCGTTTGAACTCAGGCTCGCCCAGAAGCTGCAAATCCTCACCGCGCGCGAGCACCGGCTTCAAGTCCCGCCGGTAGAACCGGACGCGGGCGAACTCGTCGGGCACGCCCTCCTCGGGGCAGGCGGCGTCGGTGAACAGGGTTTCGAAGAAGTCGGCGGCGTCGCTGCCCGTGGTGCCCAGGTCCTGCTGCAGCTCGTTCTTGAACTTGGCCGTCAGCTTGTCGGCCGTGGTCAGGATCATGTCGGCACTGGTCTTCCAGCGGCTGATCAGCGTGATCCACCCCTTGTAATGCCGCTGGATTTGCTCGCAGAGCACGCGGTAATTCTTCAAGAGAACCGCCTTGCGCGTCTGGTCCTGGAGGTCGTTGCACTCGTCCTCGTTGAAATGCCGGCCGAACAACCCGAAATACTCCGGCACCTTATACTCCTGGACCAGCACCGTCGGGTCGTCGTCGCGAGGAATCTGCATCCGTGACGGCGGCGGCAGCTCGCCCAGCTCTTGAGACATGCAGCTTGAAGCCTTCTCCACAAACCGTCGTACCGTCTCGACGGAGCGCGTCGTGCGCAACAGATCGGCAACCAATTCCCTGGCGACGTCCTCGGGCTGCTGGTCGAGGCTGGCAACGGCCTGGTGCACGGCCTTCTCGGCAAGCGCGTCGCGCGGATCCAGGAGCCGGTTGACCGCGTGCTGGACGGGCTCGGGGGCGTCGTCCTCGAGCGCTTTGGCCAGAGCGGCGAAGTCGAACTTCATCTCGTCCGACTCCATCAGGAAGTGGCACGCCCGCTGCATCAGTGTCCCCTTCGGGTCGGCCTGGTACGCCGCCCGCTTCTCCGCCGTAATGCCGATCCGGAGGCGGCACTGGCGCATAAACTCCTCAACGGCGTGGTCCACCGCGTCGTTGTCCGTGTCGGCCAAACGCCGGAGCACGTTGATCCGGCTGAGGCCCTCGAAGTACCGGCGGAGTGTCGTTGCGTTGACCTCGAACAGGGAAGCGCCCAGGCTGAGGTAGGGAGGCCGCTCGTTGATCCTCTCCGAGACGATTGAGCTTCGGCTCAAGGCGGCGTAGAGTCCCGCTCCCACCATTTCGTGGTACTGTTCATTCCCCGACAGCACCGCCAGCTTGCTCCCGCCGAAGATCAAGAAGGCATTGTCCACCGGCGCCGCCGCGTTGGGGTCCAGATTGAGGTCCACCGAAAGAACGTCCATCTGGGGATCGTGGGGGCTTTCCATGCTGGGCAACTCGTATAGGAACGGGGGCTTCCCCGTCCCACGGAGGTTCTTCATCCAGCAGGACAGCTCCGATATTCCCGTCAGCGAGTTGACCTTCATCGGCACTTCTTGCCGCGGATACCTGCGGTAGATGTTATCGAATACGCTGGCGTCGAACAGGAACGCCACGGGCGCGGGGATGCCGTATTTCTCGGTCAACAGCTCGCGGACTTTGAAAGCGATCAGTTGCCACGAACCGCGCCCCGTCCCACCAGCCAGCCCCGCGATGATGGAGAAATTCAGCTCTTCGAGCGGATCCTGGCCGTCGGCCGACCGCCGCGCGATCAGCTCCTGGATCAAGCGGTCGAACACGTCCTCCACCGACCGCAGGCTGTTCCAGGTGAGGAAATAGGACGCCGCCGGACACTGCCCGGCTCCCCGCGTCAGCGGCCGCACCTTCGGAGCCGTGAACGGCCCGTGCTCCTTGTGATGCCACCAGTGTGCGTCGAGACGCTCCTTGCCGCGATTGTCCGGGTTGCCTTCAAAAGGCCGGACGAAGAACCGGCGGACCAGCGGGTGCAGGATCACGTGTCCCTGCGCAACGCGGAGCGACCAGATCAGCGGCTTGTCCACGTCCGCCAACTGCCGGTCGACGGTCGCCAGAAACTCGTCGATCATCGCCAGTTCGGTGTCTAAGAGCACGTAGTAGATGTCGCGGGAAACGCGGTACCGCCAGTACGGATCTTCCGCCATCAGGCCGTTCAAGCGCATCAGCGTCTGGATCCCCGATCCCCCGCAGCCGACGAGGATGTTTGCCGGATTGCTCACAAGAAGCTCCTTTGGTTCCTGAACCGGGTACTACCTGAAATATGCGAAATGGGCCGCCATAAGCACGGCCGCCAACAGTGCCAAGAACGAAACCGTCAGCATGACGTAGTCGGCCACCGGCGCCTTGTCCGTCTCGTACAGTTGGAGGAAGACCTGTCTCAGCGGCTCCTTGTCCGGTGCCCGGGCGTCGAGCAGCTCGTAAACGCGCTTGTCCGGGTTGTTGCCGGTCAGCTCGAACGTCACGTTGGGATTCTTCTCGTCGCTGAACACCAGGGAGCTGCGCACCGCCTTGCGGCGTTTCAACCGACGGAGAATCAAGTACATCCTGCTACCGGCGCCGCCCGTCCAGTATTCCGAACGCATGATTTGCGCGACGTTCCCCACAACCGCCGGCATCGGAATGACGGCCTTCTTGGCCCGCCGGGACCAGAATGGCTTTACCTTCGTCTCCAACGGGCCGAACTTGTCCTCCTTCGGAGCAATGCCGATCGACCAGCCGCGGGGCTCGTTCCGCGTGAACCGGTGCAACAACACGGCGAGGGAAAGCACGGCTACCACCAACACGCCGAAGAAGAGCCAGTGGAGTGGCGGCGGCGAGATGCGCAGATGCTTCGTCGACGAGTGCGGCGCCGCTCCGACGCCGTCCTTGCCTTCGATGGCCGGCCACGCCTCCAGCGCCACCGTGTGTTCACCCGGCTCGTCGAACGTGACGGTTTCCTGACCCGGCGGCAGAGGCTCGCCGTCGGCGAGCCACCGCGTCGTCCCTGCGTCGCCGCGGACGTGCTTTTTCAGTGAGATGACTTCACCCACCGAGAACCGGAGTCCCTCGCCCTCCTCCCCTTTCCCTTCAACTTCGATACCGAGCTCTACGGGTCTCTTCGCGAGAACTACCCGTTGCGTCCACGTCACCGGCTCGGGGGCGCTCTTCCGAGTGATCTTCGCGGTGACCGGATAACCACCTCCCCGGTGCTGCACATAGGTGTGGTTCACGACCCCACCGATCACTTTCGGGGTCCCGTCGCCGAAGTCCCACGTGACTTGGATGTCGTGTGTGTCGCAGTCGCAACGGAAGGGGATACTCTCTCCCAGGCCGTGCTGTTCCGCGACGGGCCAATCGAACTTGGGCTTGAACGGCGGCGGCACCAGCGTCAACTGCCCCGGCGGACACTCCACCTCACAGCCCTCCGTCAAAACCGCCTCGGCCGTGACGGTCACCTTCTGATCCAACGTCTCGGCTTCTTTGAACCGGCACGTGACCTTCGCGACGGTCTTCCCCTCCTCGGTCACGACGTGCGCCTGCCCGGCCTCCTTCGCCAAAAGGTCCTTCCCGTCCTCCGGACGGATCGAGAACTCCACCGCTTCGACCAGGTCCTTCGTTACCTGGGCGACGATCTGCATTTCCTGTCCGTAGCAGTACGTGCTGTTCTGTGCGGGTTCGGTCAATTCGAGCGTCGGCCGGGGCAGGACTTCCACTTCGATCGGGTTCTCGGACGGGAAGGCCCCGTATTCGGCGTGAATCGCCTTGACGTCCACGGCGTACTTGCCTGGCTGGTCGAACCGGTGGGCGATCATCTTGCCGTCTGGGTCGCTGCCCGCCCAACTGTTGCCTTCGATCTGCCACTGGTACCGCTGGATAGGTCCTCGGCCCTGGGCCTCGAGCGTGACTTCCTTGCCGACGAAGTTCCAATGAGGCGGCTGCTTGATACTCACGCTGATATCGACGATCTTGACGGCCAGCTTGACTGGCTTGGCGTCCTGGAACCCGGGGGCGGACGCCGTGACCGTGATCTCGAACGGGCCCTCCGTGGCGTACGTGTGCGGCACGAACAGGCCGGCACCCGTTCCGTCTCCGAAGTCCCACTGGATCGTGGCCGTTTGGAGTGACTCGGCGCGGAACGGGATCGTCGTCCCTAACGCGAAAGCCGTGGCCCCGTCCTCGACCGCCTTCGGAAAGACGACCCTCAGCGGTACCGGCCCCGGCGGAAGGAACTCGATCTCTACGCCCTGAGGAGGCGTCACCTGGACGTCGTGCCTGTCAATTTCCGGCGGAATAACCTTGAGCCTGCCCGCGTATTTCTGGTCGATACTCAACTGGTCCGCATTGGTCACTTTGAGCGTAACCGGCAGGGCACCACGCTCTAAGGCAACCTCTCCGAGCGGCTCGGCCTCGACCGCGTCGCTGTCGAACGCCAGCACGGCCGACCGATCGCGGAGCATCTCCTGGTGGTCCTGCGACAGGCAGACTTGAAGTTCGACTTGCTGTTCGGTCTGTTGGTCACGATCCCAAAGCTCTCGGGGATTGCGAAGCAGCACGCGGTTCGGAGAGACGTAAACCGGCACGGGGTGTTTTGGGCTACCCACCGCCACGTGCGGGTGCTCAAACGGGGGCTCCTGCTCCGCGCCCATCGGCGTGAAGAACAGGAACACGTTGTCCCGCTCCTCGACCAGCCGCGAGAATTTTTCCTTCAGCTTCGTCCGGTCGAACAGTTCGCTGTGCTCGTCCTCACGGCCGGCATAAGCCGTGATATCCGTGTACGCCATGACCCGGATAAAGCTGCCCGGGTGCCGCTGGCTCGCCGTGTCGGCCGTGTCGAACGCCCGCGCAAGCGTGTCGTACAGTGCCGTTCCGGCCACTTGCGGATCGGGGTTCGGGAGGTCCTCCTCGATCCGGGGGCTCAAGATGTATTTCGCGGTACGTTGCCGGGCCTCTTCAGTGGTAAGCGTAAACGGCTTTTCCAGAACGACGAGCGTCCTCTCTTGGGACGATTCCGAAGTCTCATATGCCTCGAATACGTAGAGGTAGATCTCCGTGCCCAACGGAGCCTCCCGTACGAACTTCGCTGCCAGGTTGCGCATGTACTCCCAACGGTCGATCTGCTCGCCTTGCTCGTCGGTCATGTCCCGGTTCTGAAACATCGACCCCGAGTGGTCGATCACCAGAATGTAGACCGGGGCTTTCAAGAGCTCGTCGCAGGCGGTCTCCTGCCCGCAGGCAACGGCCGACGGCAAGAGCACCGCCACGACCAGAAGCGCAACCGTAAACGCCCGGACAACCCCTGCATGAGTCGGACGGTTGCCCCGCAAGTGGGGGGCGAGAAACAGAAACGGCCCTGCAGCGGAGGCCTGGCTCGCCATCGAGAATGCCTCAAACCGAACGGGAGTGAAGGGACAATCGCCCCGCAAGCCAAACATCCTTGCGCGGACCGCCGGTTTCCTTCACCCTAGGGCAAGAGTCTCCTGCCCATAATGGCTAACGAGGCCCAGTCTTGAATGTGACAGGGGGGCCCCCGGAAGTCAAGGGTCGAATCCGAACTCCGATCTCAACCCAACCGATGGCAGCGAATGAGGTTGTGGGTGAGGTAATCTGTGCCGCCTCGCTGCTGGCCGCGACCCATGGCGACACTCGTTGGAAGTCCGTCGGCGGGGGCTATATAATCCCATTTGGCGACTGATCCACCCCATGTCCCCGATTCAACCGGACCCCAATCGCCATGGCCGACACGCTACGACCCGCGCGCCAGAGAGTCCTTGCCCGCCGCCGCCGCACCGCGATCCTCGCCGGAGCCGTTTTGGTTGTGGTTTTGGCGGGGGTCATCGTTCTCGGTTTCGTGACGGCATACCTGGTCGACGCGACGGGCAACGTTAACGTCTACCTCTTTGGCTCGGGCGTAGACAAGCTCGCCGAGGGAGCCGTCGTCGCCATGGACGTCCTGCCCGTGGGAAGCGTCCGCGAGGTCGGACCGCGCGACGGAAAGCTCGCAGCCCAACTCGCCATACGGCGCGCGTACGCTGAGCAGATTCCACAAAGGGCCAGCAGGTTCCGAGTCGAGTCGCTTAACGAGTGGACGCCCGGAAATCTAGGCGTCCGCGTCTACGTGTCCGAGGACGTGGCGGGCGCCCAGCCGATCCGCGACGGCGACTTCGTGGAGGCCGAAAACCAGTTCCTGCCGCCGATCATCCCGCCGAAGTTCTACCTTCTCGTTTTCCTGGGGCTTTTGATGATTGCGGTGGTCATTGCGATCGCCATGGTGGCCTATAAGTGGGTCAGCCGGCTCGTTACGTTGATCGTGGTGGTAGCCGGCATCCTGCTGCTGGTCCTGGGCTACCAGTATTTCGACAACAAGATCACTCCGCCGCAGGCGCCGGTCGAGTGGCGGCAGGCCCTGGCGCCGGATTGAGAATTTGGCGCGTGGGCACGGGACGAGCCGATGATGATAGTCCAACGTTGCGTTCTTGCTCTGGTCGGTCTGACGGCCCTGACGCTACCCTTTGCGGGATGCCAAGGGCCGGGCCCCGTGGGTACTGTCGCGCCAGCGAGCGACCGCGTGCTGGTCGTCGTCGTTCCCGGCACCTATAGCAGCGCGAACTTCTGGCCAACCGTCCAGGAGGGAAAGGCTACGTTCGGGTCGGAGCTGTTGCGGGCGTTGCCCGAAGGAAGCGCAATCATGCCCGCCATCTGGGAGTCTTCGATCCGGCACGCCAACCGGGAGGAGGAGGCGCGAGACCTGGTCGAGCAAATCGACGCGCGATCCGCGGGGTTCGATCGCGTCTGTCTCGTGGGCCACAGCCACGGCGGCAACATCGCCCTTCTGGCGGCCGGACGATGCCAAACCAAGATCGATATGGTGATCTGCCTGTCGACGCCCCATGTCCATCTGAACACCAAGCAGCCGGGTAAGACACTCCCCTTGCCCGTCTACTGCTCGCCGGAGACACTGGCCAAGACGAACACGATCGTCACGCTGGTGGCCACGACCGATAACGTGTGCGATTGGTTGAACCTGCTGCCCGTGAAAGGGATGACCGAACAGACCGCGAAGCGCTTGACCAGCGACTGGCAGGATCAACTAGGCCATCCTCGGCTCTTACGCGACGACATACGCCTCCGCGCTTTTGCGCTGCCGCAGTGGGACAACTTGATCGTGGCGGAGCGTCTGAACGTGGACACGCTTCATTTCGACGTGGTCTCGCTCGTGCGTGACGAGAATCCGGTGGCGGAAATCTTGGAAATCGGAGCCAAGCCCCACCACACCCTACACTCCCGACGGATCGGCTACGTCCTGGGCGAACTGATTCGCGATGGCCCAACAGCGAAGCGCATCGAGTATTTGCGGGGGCTCGTCCAGCCCACCGATGCCGACGACGGGGAGCCCGTCGACGAGGCGGTCTACGCCGACTGGCTCCGGCGCGCGGAACCGGCCTTTTCCCATGCCGGGTGGTGCCTGGAGGAGGCTTCCGTCCAACTTCCGGACGGGGTCGCCGGCGCCGACGGCTCCCGCCCAAGCCCGGTCCTTCAAGTCCGCTCCGCCGACGGTCGCAAGCTGGTGGACCAAACCAAAGCCGAACAAGAGACCCTCCGCCCAGAGTGGAAACCACGGATCTTCGTCTACTTAGGAAGTCGATTCATGGTGGGCTTGTACGAGCGTCAAGGGGTTTCCGCCCACAGCTTCGGTGCTCGAATCCTCGTTGCCGACGAGACCTTGCCGGCCCATGTGCCGGCCAACCCGGGCGACGGCGTCCTATGGTCGGGCGACCTGCGCTGGGGTCCAATGCACTTCTGAATCGCAGTCGGCAGACTCGGCGGCCGTAGTCTGACTGCCTGTGCCCGACGCGTGGTGACCCGACGGCATCGGTCAAGGGACACGTAGTCGTACGAGGTTAGGGGGCACGTACTGTTACCAGTTCGGTGTGTACCAGACCTCCTCCGGCGCTGAAGCGGCTTCGCGCATGTATTGCTCACGCATGTTCTGAGGCAACGTCGTACGCGGCTGGAAGTGGGACATTTCGTCAGCCTGCACCGTGCCATGCTTCAAGGCGGCGCGGTCGATGTCGCGATGCAGGTCGCAATCGAAACGGACCAAGAAGCCGTTGCCGTAGCCGACGATGTGGCTCAGGCCCCAGGTGATGCCGCGTCCGTCGCCGTTCCCCGCAAAGATATCGGGGCAATAGGGCGCGCCCGCGACCGGCGGCTGAACGACGTTCGCCATGACCTCGAAATTGATACCGTCCGGCGCATATTGCACCGTGTTCTTCTCCGGACCGTCCTTGATGATGATCGAGACCACGCCCTCTTTGTAGGGGAACAGGGTCGTTTCATGCCCGGAGTTGGAAATCGGATTCATGGGCGACTTCGCAAACGGGCCTTCCGGACGCTCGGCGATCGCGACGCCATGCATGCGATGCGAGACGCGGCCCAGCCAGGGAGGCATGTGGTCGAATTGATCGACCGTGGCGCCGTTCTTATCTTGCAGCCAGACGTCCGACTTGTAATAGAGCCAGATTCGTCCCCGGTAGACGATCGGATAGGGATCGTGAATCGCGCGCGCGTCCCACGTGCCGGGCTGGCCGAGGTCGATGATCGAGCGATTGATCTTGTGCCACGGCCCGTCGGGCGAATCGGACCAGGCCATGCTCACGTCGCAGCGATCACCCTTCGTTTGGCTGAAACGCCCGGTGAACGCCTGATAGTAGAGGTAATACTTGCCGCCCGCGCAGAGGATGTCCGGCGTCGAGAGCGAGCGGTCGGCGTATTGGCCTTTGGGATTCCGTCCGACGGCGAGGCCTTGCTCTTGCCAGTTGAAACCGTCTTCGGACGTCGCGTAGTAAATGTCGGCGAGGTCCCAGTCCCAGGCGGGGATATCGTCCGGCATGTCGTCCGTGTAGTTCCGCAGTCCGACCGGCGCGTGCTTCGTCTTCCGGCGCGTGTAATAGACGTAATACTTACCGTCGACGCGGATGACCTTGCTCGGGTCGCGCCGCGAGACGTCCGCGTCCTTGCCGATGCCGCACGTGCGCGAGTACTTAAACAGCGTGTAGAACTCGTTGTCGAAGTCGGCCAACGGGCTCCACTGGTCGTAGAGACGCTGGACCGCGGCGCTCATCGGGCGATCCGGCTTCTCGAGCGGAATGCCCGCGAAGTGCGGATGCTCGTCCGCGGGCTTTCCCGCCGAAGTTGGTTCGTCCGCCATGGCGGGCGACATCACCTGCATTGCCGTTCCCGTGCAGACAGTAAGAAGGACTCTCGACAAAACGCTCATAGGAGGGTTACCTTTTCGATGGATAAGAAAGACACGAGTGGGCCTGTAGCACTCCCGTGTCGATCCTATTTGGACCGATGGCCGTTTGTCAAGAAAACAGAAGCGAGCGGAACGTGTCAACCGGTTTGAGACAACTCCTCGTCGAAATTGGTGTGGCGCGGCAACTCTCAGGTACGGAGCCCCGCTCCGGCGGCCAACACATCCTCAGCATCCGCTCGGTGGTGTTAAGTCGACGGCATCAAGAAAGCAGCCGGACGGACAAGAAACGTGCCACAAAGACATCCCTAAGAAGAGCGCCAGCGTAACTCGGTGCCCTGGACCAGCACGCTTCCTTCGGATTTCCGGCTCGGAGCTGCGGACGCTCCGCCCAAGAACCGTGCCGGATCAACTGGGCCGGCACGCTCCGAATCCTGGACGATCAACGCAGTGGAGGCTCGAAGATGTCGAAGGACTTGACCGTCACCTTCCCGTCTCCGACGGTGATCAGTTCGAGAACATGCGTTTGATTCGGCAGGGCTTGAAAGAGATTGACGCGAAATTCACCGCCTTTGCCTTGAAAATCGACCATCGGCTTGCCGGCACGGTAGACGTTCTTCCCCCAATTCTTGACGTCGTCAGCTTTCCAGTGGACACTCGCCACGACGATGTCGGCGGTCGTGTGCCTGCGAAGCGTCTCGAAGATCTTTTCCAGATCGTTCTCGAGTCCGATGCCGTATAGGAAAACCAGGTCGGGTTGTTCGGGGACAACCACGTGGTTTGCCCAGCCCAGCACATACCGCCAGGGCACCGATGAACCAACGTGCTTCTTGTAGACAATCGGCGGGGCATTTGGAAAGCGTTGCCGCAGATGACACGCCAAATCGGTGCCATCTCCCAAGAAATTGAGATAGCTT
The DNA here is from genome assembly GCA_964505295.1 of uncultured Planctomycetaceae bacterium. GTDB lineage: Bacteria > Planctomycetota > Planctomycetia > Pirellulales > Thermoguttaceae > DATKZH01. Next base: position 4,773 of record CAZDHR010000030.1, on the reverse strand, counting down.
GGCCCGATGCCCCAAATCAGAAACGGCCGTTCGGGAGCAATGCCGTGGGTGAGCTTGCGAATGCTCAGCGCCAGATTCCGCCCGTCATCCGGCCAAGGGGACAAATCCCTCTCAGGGTACTTTCCCCGCCATCTCCAGAACCCCCGATCTGCTTTGACCGCCGCCCGCAGGCGCTCGGGAAGCGGGGGCAACGTCGTGGTCTGCAAACCATCGATCAGCAAAGTGACGTCGACCGCACCGGGGGGCAGCTCGAAATTCAGGCAGATAGTTGTCACGTCGTGTCGGTCGTAGATGCCGGCCTGATTCGGGGTGGCTTTATCGAGGACGCGCACGTTGGTGAGATCGATCACGGTCCGTTGCCACTGACCCGGCGCGGACACGTCGATGTCATCGAGCCAATCGGCAATGGCGAGCTTCTGGAACCCCGGACTGCAGAAGTACGCATTGCGCGCCCTCAAGCCCGATCCCTCGACGACTTTCAGCCAAAGCTCGACGGCCTCGGCCTGGGACAAGTCCAGCGGCCTCGCTGGCGCCAAACGCAATTCGACCGAGTCTTTGGGGCGTTTCGCCGCCACCTGCATGTGGACTTGCACGCTGGATTCGCCCGTTACCCGGTCGTCCCTGTTCGGCGTGAAGGTGTATTTCTGCAGGATGTTTTCATCCTGCCAGTAGCTCTGTGTCGTCCAGGCGGACTCACCTTCGGACCAATCTGACACGATCTGTGCTCCCGTCGAATTTACGGCCCCACACAGATGCCGCATACGATCCCCAACTTGATTCCGAGTCCAGACATGAACTTCCTCCGTACAAGTGGTTGCTTTGTCATACGCTGAGAAACCACCCATGGATCGGACACCAGCCGAGAGTTGACCGACCGACGGGCGTCGGCTGGAAGCCTGGGCGCGAATTCGACCCGTCAGATGTTGCAAGTCTTGTGCGGATGGTACAATGCGCCGCCGTGCCGTGCAAATCGGGCTGTGCAATCACGAGTTGGGAATCAAGTGACATGAACAGATCCATGAGACTCGTCATTCCAATCGCGGTCCTTTCTGCTGCTATTCTCTGGACCTTCACTGCTCCTTGCGGGACGCAGCGGGACGCTGACGACAAAGCGCAAGCCAAAGACGCCATACCGTTTGAGGTGTTCGCAAGTTTCAAGCGGATCCCGAAGGGCAATCCCGTGTTCTACTGCAAGCCGCCGGAGTGGGCAGCCGCGGCCCACGCGATCGTCGTGGACGACACGGTTCATTACCTGTGGGCCCGACGCAAACAAGGCAACTACTGGGTGATGATGCACAGCACGGCTCCCGTGAGCGACCCCGCGAAGATCGAGCACGATCCGAGGAATCCCGTCCTGTGGCCTTCGACGGAAGGTTTTGACGATTACACGACCGAATACCCTTTCCCGTTCTGGAATCCCGCCGACCGCAGGTTCTATGTCTATTATCTCGGCAGGCAAAAGCGCGTTCCCAAGCAGACGGGCCTGTTGGTGGGTGACGGAGATTTCGGCAAATGGACACGTGTTCGCCGGACTCCCGTGATTGCCGCAGACGCCGAGCACGAGCGGAAGGGCTCGTCGCATCCCTCCGCGGTTGTCGTAGGTGACACCATCCATGTCATCTACACGGGGGAGTGGGCCGGACCACCGACCATCTGCCACGCGACCGCACCGACCAAGGATCCCGCAGCCGTTGCGAAAGACCCCGCCAATCCCGTCTTCAAAGGCACCGGCCGGGACTGGGACAGTTGCGGCGTCCGCGAGGGGGAAATCTTCAAGGGGCCGCGGTATTTTCATATCCTGTACGGCGGGTCCGATGGCAAAGCCTGGCGGATCGGGCATGTCCGCACCCGCGACTTCCGCACGTTCGAGCCCAACCCCCACAATCCCGTCTTCACGCCATCCTCAGACCCCGACGCATGGGATGGCGACGGCGTGTTGACGCCCCAAGTCATTGAGATCAGCGACTCCTATTACATGGTCTATGCGGGCAAGAAGGGCAAAGAATGGCAAACGGGCCTCGCCAAAACTCGCAAGCCCTAGGGTCCTTGAATGCGGGGCTGTTGGCCTTCTGGAGCTGACAAACCGCTTGCGCGGCAAGGCTCAATAGGAGGTATGCGAGTTAGCCCGCGGCTCGCACGGCGACGGGCGGCGGTCAGTTGACCTTCTTCAGCCAGGCCTCGCGCCAAAGCTGATAGCAATCTCGTGGGCAACCTCGCCGGGAGATGCCGTCGCAGGTGACGCCATCGAGGATCACCGTGTCGGAGATCGGCCGTATGTCGCCCGACCACTCCAGGATGAGCCGCTTCACCCGACTGGCCACCCGATACCGGCGCCCGCAGCATTCGGCCATTTCCGGGGCAAACCCCAGGCCTCGCGTTCTTCCGTGGCTGTCGAGCGTGGCTCGGATCTCCTCTTTGCTCTTGACCTCGACGATTTCGCCCGGCTGAAGACCCAGACGCCCGTTGACGCTCCTTTCGTTCAGGCCGCGGACGAAGCCGACTCGCTCGCGGTGCAGTATCCGCCGCACCATGTTGCGGGCCTGCACGAGCAACATCCGGCCCATCTGCCCCATCGTCATGTTCCCGGAGGTCACGTCCTGCACGTACTGCCGGACGTCCCACCAGGGAAGACGAGTGGTCGCCCGAACGAGCTCGGTGGCCTGGCAGCAGAACCGGCCGTTCCGTCGAACCGGCAGTTCCCGTTGGCGGTTGGTCGGGCAAGACGCCTCGATCTGCGTGTCCTCGGTTTGCCTGAGCGAGTCGACGGGCTTCAACCAGGCCTCTTTCCAGAACATGAGGCAGCCCATCTGACAACCGCCGTGCGACGCCCCGTCGCATCGGACGCCCTCCAGCAGCACGGTTCCCTTCAATCCGCCCACGTAGAAGTGGTGGTCGAGAAAGACCTTCTCGGCACGCCGATAGACGCGGAATCGGCGTCCGCAGTGCTCGGCCATCTCGGGCATGAAGGGCACGCCTTCGAGTCTCCCTTCGGGGTCGAGCGTGGCGAAGATCTCGCGTTGGCTTCGGACCTCGGCCAGGTCGCCGACTCGCCAGGACGGCCTCTTCTCGTGCCCCCGTTTGCGGAACATCATGCGCTTTCTCCAAGGTTTCTCGACGCTCAATGGACTCAGGCGGATCGGGCAAGGACCACGTCGTCGACGGTGCGAAAACGGTCCTGGAACCAGCGTTTCAGTCGCAGAAGCTGCGCGCGCGGGACGGTTGGGGGAAAGTGGGTGTAGTGGTAGCTGGTGACCTGCGACGTCTGCCAATTCCGCTTGTAGTCAAGCGAGCCGGCCCCCATATCGTAGAGGTGATCGCCCCGATGAAAGCTGTCTTCCAGGATCTTCCGCTGCAAGACGGTCCCCGGCCCGTGGGCCGACAGATCCGGGTCGAACCCCACACGCAGGCCGAACACGCTGCCGCGGTAGTGGTAGTTGTAGGCGAACGCCACGGGCGAGCCTGCCAACAGAAGCAGGTTGACGTCGAGGGCGCCCGTCTTCGCGGCGACCGCATGCGCGTCGCGGAGGAACGGCTCCACGCTGGGGTGACAGAGTGTGGTTCCGCTGGTCGAGGCGCTCTGCCAGCTTTTACGGGCGACCTGGAGACAGGCGTCGTACAGGTCCCAACGGGGGTCGCCGTCGCCGAGGGCTTCGCCCTGGGGCCGGTAGCGGACATACGTCACCTCGCCCTGCTCGGCCAAGCGGCGCTCGAGGCGGCGGACGTTGTGTCGCCATTTCTTGGTCCGGCCCTTCCAGTATTCCTCCCACGTGCCGGTCGTCTCGACCACGGCCGCCCGGACGAAAGCCTGCTCGCGAGGCCGGAAACCCGCGAACTCCATCACCCGCTGCGTCCGCCCAAAGTCGTAGCCGACCTTGTCAACCCAGCGAAGATCGAACAGATCCCAGTCCCGCCGCGTTTGGCGGACATGGTTGAGGCCGGCGAGCAACGTGGCGGTCGGATTGGGGCCGATCGGGCCGTAGAACGTACCCCAATTGTGCAAGGGGAACGTCAGGGTGCGGACCGGGCCCACGCGGGTCCCTTCCTGGCGGACCACCAGCGGAAGGATGCCGATCGGTCGGTCGGCGGCCGAGACGATCAACGCCCGCAGCTTCTGGTTTCCGCCGTAGTGCCGCCAATAGGCTTCGAGCCAATCGAGCGAGTGGAAGAACGTCGCATTGCCGGTCTGCGGGAGAAGGGAGTTCCAGAGGAGCCGGTAGCCGGCGAGATCCCGGACGTCGTTGATTTCTTCTACGTCGGACATGTCGAGAGCGGACTCCGAAGTCACGAGAGTTGGTCACCCGTGGTTGCAACCGATGAAACGGTTCATCAGGCGGAGCAACTGGCGTGCCACCCGACGCCGGACGAGCCGGGCCTCGAGGTACCTCGGCCCTAAGCTCTTGGGAGATACGGGTTGCGGGGAGGGGCCCAGACCGGACGCGAGCAGCTCCCCGGGGGTCGGGCCGGCCCGAGCGAGGCAAAAACGCCACGTCCCGCCCCCGACGCGATAACCTCCTGCTACGGGAATAAGCTCAGCCGGACGCAACCGCGCGCTTGTCCGGCGTCGATTGTCCGTCGGTCCGCGGGTGCCGGCCGGCGCGATCCAACGCGGCCCGCCCCCTTTCCATTTCGGCTATAATCCGGGCAAGCCGTTCACGTCGACCAGTGTTCACTCTCGATCGGCCGGAACGACCGGTTGGAGGGGCACTCCGCCTTGCCACCTTTAGAGTCTTAGTCTGTAGGATGCGCGCGCCGTGCGCGCATCTTGTACAGTGG
>CAZDHR010000029.1:0-31823 GCA_964505295.1 uncultured Planctomycetaceae bacterium | reverse complement strand
GAGCCCCACGAACCGCTCACTTCCTGAAGGGCCTATGTCAGGAGGTCTGAGGTTGCAGCGGTCGGTAGGATTGAAGTAGACGGCCGAAGGCTTTTGTCCAAAGCGAAGCGTTTGCATTTCCTCGGCGAACTTCTTCGCCTTCTTTCGATAAGCGGCCGGCAATGCGCTGCCATTGTCGAGGGTGTCCGCGAGTTTGTCTCGCTTCACCAGCGACCAGAAAGCCGTGTCGGGATCGACGATTGCGACGCACTTCGGATGTCCGATGTCGATCGGCTGCAGGGTGGGGCCGTTGCCCGAATTGACGAAACGGCCCCGCGAAGGGGCCGTTTCGTCGAGGTAGTAGCTTCTGTCGGTCTGGGACATCACTTCGCTTTCTTGTCCATCAGGATGTAGTGCGACAGACCCACACCTCTTGCCTTGCAGCTCTTCCGGTAGGCAATGATGCCCTTGCCTTTCTCTTTCTTCTTCCGGTTCATCTTGTCTCCTTTCTGAAAAGAAATGGGTAGCAACGGAAAAAGGGTTTCGACAGACGCTTATCGCCTGTCGAAACCCTTTACCATCAGATCTCGCAACAAGACTCCGGTTCCAGCAGGTCTTCTGGCTCTCGGCTCGACGGAACTTCACGGCCTTCCCGCCGGGGTGAACCCCGACAGTGGCGGGCACAACGTGCCCTCTTGTGAAGCACCTCACCGATTACAGCGGCGGGACCGCCACGGACTCGCACCGTGTTCCGGGATGCTGAAACTTCCGGCAGAATAGCGTCTTTCAGAAATCCGGTCAAGCGGTGAAACTCAATTGCGCGCCGCTGATCGCCTCGTAGTCAACATAACTCCCGTGACAAGCGTGACTTGGAGAACATCATCCGAAATTCTCGATCCCAAACATCCGAAAAACCGTTGACAGCTTCAACAGACTTGCTATAAAAAGAGAATTCCCGTTGGAGAATCACGGGAAAGACAAATTGGGAAGCTGGTGCAAATCCAGCGCGGCCCCGCCACTGTAACCGGGGACGAAAACCGCAAGATTTGGTCACTGTCTCAGTCGTGAGATGGGAAGGCCGCGGTGAGTAGGCCGATCCGGAAGCCAGGATACCACAACACGCTTACCGTAGCGTGCCTTCGAGGGAAGGTTCTGGGTTAAGGTCTTGCGCTGGACGCGATCCTAGCCCGACCCTCTTGAAGGGCGGGCTCGTTTTTTGGGATCCGTCCATGACGAAACGTCTTATTCTAGCGCGACATGCCCAGATCGACCCGCAATACGCGGGCCGGTTTCTCGGCAGCACCGATGTGCCACTCTCCGATCTTGGCCTGCGCCAAGCGGCGGCCCTGGCTCGATCTCTCGAAGAAAATCACGGCGATCCGCTCTATGTCAGCCCCCTTCGTCGAGCCGAGCAGACCGCCGAGCCTTTCTCTAGCGACGGACAAATCGACTGGGACTTGCGCGAAATCGATTTTGGCCGTTGGGAAGGGCGTTCGTTCGACGAGATCTCCGCTTCCGACCAGGACGAGCAGATCGATCGTTGGCGGAGTTTCGACCTGGAGTTCTCCTTCCCGGACGGCGAGTCGCTCGCGGCATTTGTGGCGCGAATTGCCCGGGTTGCTGATCGTTTGGCAACGGGGCCGGGAAAAACCACCGTGGCAATAACGCATGGTGGCGTCATCCGATCGATGATCTGCCGTCTGCTTGGATTGGCTCCCAAAAACTACTTGCTGTTCGACGTCCAGCCGGCTTCGATCACGAGGATCGACCTCTTTGACGGGCGGGGCGTGCTCGTGGGACTGAACGACATCTGTCATTTGAAGGAGTTATTGCCATGAAGGGAGAATCAGCATGATCCATTTGGCTATGTGCCTGACGTTACTGGTAGGTACCGCTGAGAGCGCCGAGTGCTGGCCCAGTTTTCGTAACGGGGGCGACAGCCGGTCGACGGCCAAGAGCCTGCCGATCAACTGGTCGCCTGATAGCGGCATCGCCTGGCAGCACGAGCTGCCCGGCTATGGACAGTCATCTCCCGTGGTTTGGAACGGGACCGTTTTCCTCACGGCCGTTGAGGGACCGATGAAGGAGACCTGCCTGGTGCTGGCGTTGGACGCCCAGTCCGGCCAGGAGCAATGGAGTCGAACGTTTGTGGCCAGCACGACCGCCAGGTCCAACTCGATGGTGAGCCGGGCGGCGCCCACTCCGGTAGTCGACCAGAACGGCCTCTACGTCTTCTTTGAAGGCGGTGACTTGATCGGATTGTCTCACCAGGGCGAGGTGAAATGGCAGCGCTCGCTCACCAAGGAATACGGGGAGTTCAGTAGCCCCCACGGTGTGGGAAGCTCGCTCACGCAAAGCAAGGCTGCGGTGATCGTGCAAATGGACCAGCGGGGTCCGTCCTACCTGCTGGCCGTCGACAAGGCGACGGGGCAAACCAGGTGGAAGGTCGGTCGTGAGTCGCGAGCATCCTGGACCTCGCCGATCGTCGTGCGGTGGCAAGGAAAGGAGCAAGTGGTCGTCAGTTCCAGTGGCATGGTTGACGGATACGATGCCACGGCAGGCAAGCTCCTTTGGACGCTTGGTGGCCTCGGTGGAAATTCAATTCCTTCTCCCTCGGTGGCAGGCGATCGCCTGTTCGTTGGAGCCGGCCTTTCCAGATTCGGCCCGGTTGCGGGCGCGGCACAGTCGAATTGCTGTCTCGAATTGCGAGAAGCGAGCGGAGACTACCGTTGCGAAGTGCTTTGGCGGGCGGAAAAGGCCCTGGCTCACTATGCCAGTCCGCTGCCTTACCGCGATTGCGTTTACTACGTCAACAAGGTGGGCGCGGTCTACTGCCTGGACATCGAGACCGGACGCGAGAACTACGTGCATCGGATTGACGGTCCCTGTTGGGCAACGCCCGTTGCCGTGGGCGACCACATCTATTTCTTCGGAAAGGACGGCGTCACCACGGTGATAAAGGCCGGCCCCACCTTCGCCAAGGTGGCCACGAACGCACTTTGGGATCCCGACAACCCTCCAAAGCCCGAGGGGTACGTCGAGTCCAAACGGGAAGAGCGCACGAGCGGCCGGCGCGGCGGTCCCAGCTCAGACAGGACTATCAAGCGAGTGATGAGCAACGACAAGAATGAGGACGACAGACTCACCAAGGACGAACTACCCGGGCCGATGCGGTGGCTTCTGACGGAAGCCGACACCAACAACGACGGCGCTATCGACAGGGTGGAAGTTGAGGAAATGCTTGAACGGACCGCCAGTCGCAGACGAGAGAGTCGCGGGACATATTACGATCCCCTCGTCTGCGGTGTTGCGGTGATCGACGACTCGTTTTTCATTCGCACGGGGACCCGCCTGTACTGCGTGCGGAGGCAGTAGAAACAGCCAATGGCATTACCGCTACGGCGAACCCTGAGAGCCGGAGCGTCTTCATGGGAAAGGAGGTGCAGAATTCCTCCTCATCACGCGGAAAACTGTTCCGTCACCATGGTGTCCTGACCGGAGGTTAAACCATCAGGAAGTTGATCGGGGGATTCACATTGGTTGAAGTCCTCGTGTCGCAGCCAAAGCAACGAAAGCCCAAAGGATTGTCGAAATGGATTCCACAGCGATGGCCGGATACGTACATGTGTACACGGGAGAGGGAAAAGGAAAGACAACGGCAGCTTTGGGGCTTGCACTGCGGGCAGCCGGGGCCGGATGGAAGGTGTTCATTGCTCAGTTTGTCAAGGGCATGGCCTACAGCGAATTGGATGCCCTGGAGCGGTTTTCCGACCTGATCATCGTTAGACAGTACGGCCGAGGCTGCTTCATCCGGCAAGATCCGGAAGATGCAGACATCGAGGCCGCCGAACTCGGACTGGCCGAATGCGCCGAAGCACTCGCGTCGGGCGATTACTCGGTGGTCATTCTTGATGAAGCCAACGTCGCGGTGGCGTTGAGGCTTTTCTCGGTCGAACAGTTGATCGAGCTGATCAACTTCAAGCCCGTGGAAGTCGAGTTGGTCATCACAGGCCGCTACGCCCATCCGAGAGTGATCAACCGAGCCGATCTCGTCACCGAAATGCGGGAAGTCAAGCACTACTACCGCCAGGGTGTCCTGGCCCGCACCGGAATCGAGACGTGAACTGCATGGCGCTGCCGCCGCAAGCAACCACGAACAGGGGTCACTCCATCACTGCAAGGAGCAAAAACAATGACGGCAATTGCATCAAATCTCGGTTTTCCGCGAATCGGCGTCAAGCGGGAACTGAAGCGGGCGGTCGAGCATTTCTGGGCAGGGAGAATCGACCAGGAGGGACTTCAGTCCGCCGCACGAGGCCTTCGCAAGCGACACTGGCAACTCCAGCGAGAGCTTGGCATCGAGCACATCCCCTCGAATGACTTCTCTCTGTACGATCACGTGCTCGATACGGCAGTGATGGTGGGCGCCGTGCCGGAGCGTTTTGGCGGGGCCGGCCAGACTGTGGACCCGGCAACGTATTTCGCGATGGCTCGTGGCACGGATGACATCCCCCCGATGGAGATGACAAAGTGGTTCGATACCAACTACCACTACATCGTACCCGAATTCGAGCCGGGGCAGGCGTTCGGGCTTGCCTCGACGAAACCGGTGGACGAGTTTGCCGAGGCCCTGGCAATGGGAATTCGCACTCGTCCGGTGCTCCTCGGACCGGTGTCTTTCCTTCTGCTCGGCAAGAGTCGGACGGTGAAGTTCGCGCCGCTTGACCTGCTGGACGGATTGTTGCCCGTTTATGAGCAAGTTCTCCGCCGGCTGGCAGAGGCCGGTGCTCGGTGGGTCCAAATCGACGAACCCGTCCTCGCACTCGATCTTGCATCGGACGCGAGATCGGCCCTGAGTGCAACGTACACTCGTCTTGGCGCGGTCGCAGAAGCAACCAAGATCTGTCTGGCGACCTATTTCGGCGACTTGCGTGAGAACCTGGAGCCGGCTCTGCGTCTCCCGGTGGCGGCGGTTCATCTTGATCTCGTCCGCGCGGGGGAACAGTTGGACCAGGCCTTGGATTCGGTGCCGGAAGGAATGATGCTTTCGCTTGGTGTTATTGACGGGCGGAACGTCTGGCGGGCTGATTTGGAGCGGACACTCAATGTAGTTGAGAGGGCCCTCAAGAAGCTCGGGCACGAGCGAGTCCTTGTGGGGCCTTCCTGCTCACTCATTCACAGCCCCATCGATCTGGAACTGGAAAACACACTGGACGAGGAACTCAAGGGGTGGCTGGCCTTTGCCCGTCAGAAGCTGGAGGAGATCGTCATCTTGACGCGGGCCGTCAACGAGGGACGCGAGCCCGTGGCAGAGGCGCTTGCGGGAAGTCGAAGTTGGGCCGAGCGCCGAAGCAGGTCGGGTCGAATCCATGACACGCAGGTCAAGCAACGTCTCGCGGCTGTGGATGATGGAATGCTCAGGCGCGAAGAATCGTTCTCTGTCCGGCGAGAACTCCAGAAGGCCGATCTGTCTCTGCCGCAACTGCCCACCACGACGATCGGATCCTACCCCCAAACGAGCGAAGTCCGCAAGGCCAGGGCTGCCTGGAAGAGGGGAGACTGGTCCGACCAACGGTACGAAACGTTCCTCAGGGAGCAGATCGAGCGGACCGTTCGTTTCCAGGAAACCATCGACCTCGACGTGCTCGTTCACGGGGAGCCCGAACGGAACGACATGGTGCAGTATTTCGGCGAGCAACTCCAGGGCGTCGCCATCACGCAAAACGGCTGGGTTCAAAGCTATGGTACCCGCTGTATCAAGCCTCCGATCATTTATGGAGACGTTTCGCGCCCCAAGCCGATGACCGTCCGCTGGATCGAGTATGCCCAATCCCTCACCTCCCGTCCGCTCAAGGGAATGCTTACCGGGCCGATCACGATCCTCCAGTGGTCCTTCGTTCGGGACGACCAGCCGCGGCGGGACACCGCCCGCCAGATCGCCTTGGCACTCCGCGATGAGGTCCTCGATCTGGAAGCAGCGGGACTTCGCATTATTCAGATCGACGAGCCCGCGCTGCGCGAAGGGTTACCTCTGCGCCAGGGCGAGTGGGCAGACTACCTGAAGTGGGCAGTCGGCGCTTTCCGCCTGGCCTCCTCCGGCGTGCAGAACCGAACGCAAATCCACACGCACATGTGCTACTCGGAGTTCAACGACATCATAGAAGCCATTGTGGAACTGGACGCCGACGTCATTTCGATCGAAGCGTCGCGGTCGGACATGGAGTTGCTCGACGCCTTTGCACGCGTCCGGTGTCCCAATGAGATCGGACCAGGCGTGTATGACATCCACAGCCCGCGGGTGCCGACGGTTGACGAAATGGTCGCCCGCCTGCACAAGACACTCCAGGCCATTCGGCCCGAGCAGTTATGGGTTAATCCCGACTGCGGGCTGAAGACCCGTGGCTGGCCCGAGGTGGAGGCCTCCCTGCGGAACATGGTCGAGGCCGCCAAGACCGTACGAGAGGAATTGATCTCCGCGAAGAGCTGCGCCCGGTCTTGACAACGGCCGGCAAGAGCATCGAGACCACACGGACAGACCGTTTTTCTCCGTGGGAGCATGTTCCAAGACTTGGGACCCTTGCCAAGATGAATCCAGTCGAAGCCAAAATCACGCTTGTCAGGATGACGCCGGACCCCGACTCGGCAATCGCCATTGGGGCGAAGCTCTGCTACGCCAGCCATACCGACCACATCCTCCAGCAAGACAAGGAGCAATCAGACAGGCTCGTTGGGCAGTTGATCCAGATGGGCCACCTGAGTCCCGTCGAGCATGTGACCTTTACGTTTCTCGTCGAGGGGGTGTCTCGCTGCATGACGCACCAACTGATCAGGCACCGGATCGCCAGCTACTCACAGCGTAGCCAGCGTTACGTTGCCCACGACTCGTTCGATTACGTCGTCCCGCCGCAGTTCGAGGGCAAAGCCGTCAAGCTAGACGGCCGGACAGTAGACGCCGTCGAGTACTTCAGGGAGACGATGGAGACGATTGCGCAACGCTATGCCAAGCTCAACGACGCGCTCGGCCGACAAGGTGAATCGAGCAACGAGGATGCCCGCTACGTGCTGCCGAACGCGTGCGAGACAAAGATTCTGGTCACCATGAACGGTCGGGAACTGCTTCATTTTTTCAAGGAACGGCTGTGCATGCGTGCGCAATGGGAAATACGTGCCGTGGCTGAGAAGATGCTGGTACTTCTGAAGCAAGTCTGTCCCGGCGTGTTCAATGGTGCCGGCCCCAAATGCATCGAGAAAGGCGGGTGTCCTGAGGGCACAATGTCCTGCGGCAGGTTCACAGAAATCAAGAAACGCTACGCGGGGGTGCACTTGACGCCCAGCGCGGTTGCTGATCGATGACTCCTTTTTCATTCGCACAGGGACGCGCCTGTACTGCGTGCGGAGGTAGTAGAAACAGCCAATGGCATTACCGTTGCGGCGAACGCTGAGGGCCGGAGCGTCTTTATGGGAAAGGAGGTGCAGAATTGCGGTCATGACTTGCTAAGTTTCTTCCGTCACCATAGTATCCTGACCGGGGGTTAAACCATGAGAAAGTCGATTAGAGGATTCACGTTGGTCGAGTTACTCGTTGTGATCGCGATCATCGGCATCTTGATCGCGCTGTTGCTGCCGGCGGTCCAGGCGGCGCGGGAAGCGGCTCGCCGGATGAGCTGCTCCAACAACATCAAACAGTGCGCGTTGGCAATGCACAATTATCACGACACGTATCGCTGCTTCCCGGGATTCGCGTCTTCCACCACCAGGAGCTTCTCTCCACAGGCCAGGCTCCTGCCATTTGCTGAGCAGAAGAACCTCCAAGACCTGATTGACTTCGGGCAGCCCCTTTTCCTGGGCTGGGGGCCGCGCATGCGGTTGAATCCAGCGCAAGCCCCCGCCGCCCGGACCATCGTGCCGATGTTCCGTTGTCCCAGCGACGCGGAGCAGGACATCTACACGGAGTTCTACGTGAACCCAGGCGATGCCTTTGCGGGCGGGAACTACATGGTCTGCAGCGGTTCGGGGACCGGAACGGACTACGACATCCGTTTTCCTACTGACGGGGCCTTCTATCATCGGTCCGCTTGCGGGTTCCGTGACCTCCTCGACGGAACGAGCAACACGCTATTGTTCGCTGAGACCCTTCTGGGCAACCATCGTGAGACCAGCGGGCCGGAACCGGAGGATGCGCAGCGCCAGGTGGGCAATGTCGGCATGCGGCCCAACAGGGGAGCGCCGGGGATCAGCGGCCTGCCGCCCAACCCGGACATTGCTTCCGTCCTGGCCGGATGCACTAGGTGGCGGGGCCTTCGCGGCTCGGGCTGGATCATCGGCAAGTCGTACACCAGCACCTTCTGCCCCTATATGCCTCCCAACACGCCGGTGCCCGACTTGTACGCAATGGGGGTCGGTTATTTCGCGGCGCGAAGCAATCATCCGGGAGGAGTGAATGTGGGACTCTGTGATGGCAGCGTCCGCTTCATCTCGGAGACGATCAATCTGCCCACGTGGCAGGCACTTGGTAGCGTCGGGGGTGGAGAGGTTGCGACGAACTTCTAGTCACCGAGGCCAAAGTCCCGTCGAGTGGTAGCCCGTAAGGTAAGGATCGGCGCATCAACAACTGTCCAGTGCGTGTTTGCGATCATCACGCGGAGCGTGATGGCTACTTTGAAATCGCGACAGTTATTGATACGCCGATTCTAAACACAAAACTGTACGGCCGAGATGGAAAGTAACCGATGAGTGCGCTGACCCGGACCTGGCTTGCAGTCACCAGCGTCGCCGTCGAGCATCCGGCGGGACTGTTCGTGCTGGTGCTTGCCGCGTCGGCGTTTGTGCACACTGCGGTCGGCCTCGGGCGAGCGCGGCAGTGGTACGTCCTGCCGGTGATCTTCGGGCTGACGGCCCTGGTCGGCTTCCTGCTCAATCCGTTTGCCGACGCCAACACGGCCGCCGATCTTCGCATCAAGCTGACCAGCTACGAAACCCTGACGCTGCTGTGCATTGTCCAGTTTGTCCTGCTGGCCGCTTCGCTCTCCTTCGGGATTCGTCTGGACCACTCCAGCGATGAACCTCGCTGCGTCATCGGTCTGACCGTCGTTCACGCCATTCCCGTACCGCTGGTTCTGATCGCCATGCTTCTGGTGGAGCAGGGTCGGCTTGCGGAGTTTCCCGGGGCCCGGCCGGAGTCGGTAGGTCGCGAGGTGGGGTTCGTTGTGGCCGCGATCCTCACGTTGACCTGCGCCACGGCGATGATCATTCCTCGCCGATGGCTCGTGCTGCCGCATCACGTACTGTCGATCGCGATGCTCTTGGCCTGTATGTTTGTCCCCGGCTTGCAGGACCCGTTGCCCCAGCCGATGTCCAGCGTGAACCTGGAGTCGGTCCACTTGCTGTGGAAAGTTGGGTTGGTGGCGACGGCGACCGTGCTGGTCGGTTGCTGCTGGCCGTCGATGCCGTTTTCAGGTTTGTTCCGCCGCCTTGCCCAACGGCTCTCAATCGGAAACTTTTATCGTAGCGAATCAATCCGAGGCATGCCATGGGAATTCTGACCAACGTCTTCTATCTGATATCCACGTCTCTATTGATCCCCGTGATGCTGGCGCTGCTTTGGTGCCTTGCCCGGGTGCTGCTCTTGGCGGGGCGATCCCTCCGCGAGCATCTCACTAGGGTGAAGGTTCGAGGGCGTGTGGGGCAGTTCTCCGAGGCGATTGAAGAAGGTCGAGAGTCGCTGCCGGAGTTGCCCACGCGGGGGCTCGTGGCAAGGAGCCTGGCCCGACTGCTGGAGGTGGCCGACAACGAGGTGCTGGCCGAGAAGGTCGTCCGCGATGCGGAGTTGGTGTGGCAAGCCGAGCTGGAACGGCTCCGTGGCCTATCGCGATTCGGTCCGACGCTCGGGCTGATGGGGACGCTAATCCCTCTCGGACCGGCCCTGGTGGGCCTTGCAGCGGGTGACCTGGAAACGATGTCCAACAACCTGGTGATTGCCTTCGCCACGACCGTGGTGGGCCTGTTGGTCGGCACGCTGGCCACGGGCATGCTGGGCGTCAAGAAGGCGTGGTATCACGCCGACGCCTTGCTGGTCACGTTCGCCGCCAATCGCCTGCCGCAGCTTTCCGGCGACCGGTGCGTGCAAGAGACCACGGAAACCGCCCTGTCGCAGCATGCGGATGGAGAGGCAAACGAGCCGGTCTCCGCCGCCTCGAATCCCCGGGGGGAGAAGTAACATGTCCGACACAACAGCAGACCGCAGACGGCTTTCGCCCCCCTTGTTCTTGGATGAATCCGACGATGACGCCAATCCGCTGGCCGGGATGGCCAACCTGTTTGACGTGGCGATGGTGTTTGCCGTCGCACTGATGGTCGCCTTGGTTTCCTATCTTCGCTTGCCCGCGCTGCTCCAGGACCAGGACTACACGGTGATTACCAATCCGGGCCAGCCCGACATGGAGATCATCGTCAAGGAAGGCGAGGAAATCAAGCACTACGAAGCCACCGATGAAACGGGCGTGGGCTACGGCGAACTCTTGGGCAAGGCGTATCGCTTGCCCGACGGCCGCGTCGTGTACGTCCCTGCCGACAAGGAGGCGGGGGCGGCCTCAGCGGACCAATCGAGCGACTAGCCAAGCGAGCGGGTGATGGGTGCCATGGTACGACGTGCAGTGATCGCGATGATCGTTCTGGCCGTTTGCGTCGGCGGGGGGCTCTTTGCCTATCACCGCTATCTCCGCTCGGTGCGAATCGCCCTGGTGCGACTCCAGGACGTCGATTGGGTCGATTGGCAGACCGCCGGCCGGCAAACCGGGTACACGGTTCACCGCTTTGAACGCGAGGAAATCGCGTCGGCACCGTTGGCCAACTACAACGTGGTATTGATCCGGGCGATGGGGCTCAATCTCGACGAAGATCAAGCGGCCAATCTTGAGCGAGCCAAACAATGTGGTACGCAGATCATCATGGTTAGCGCCACCAATGAGTTGTCGCGGCAGCAGAATACCCTCGGCAAAGAGCAAAGGGAAATCGTCGACCAGTACCGCAGGCACGGCGGCGTGGAAAATCTGGTGGGCCTGCTGCACTACCTGGCCCACGAATTCGTGGGCAAAAACATCGATGTGCCGCCTGTCGTCGAGAGACCTCTTTCGGGCTTCTTTCACCTCGAAGGCCAGTTGTTCGAGACGCTTGAGGACTACGAGGCGTTTCTCCAGAAACAGCGCCCCGACTTGTCCGCCGACGCACCGAGAGTGGCGCTCATCGGGTCCTTCCTCAAGCCGCACAACAAGCTGGATCGCGGGCCGGTCGAGTACATCATCCGGGCGTTGGAGAATCAGGGCGTCCGAGTGTACCCTGTCTTCGGTTACCGCCGGGCACTGTCGCTTCTGGAAGCGACGAAGCCGGACTTGGTGATCGCTTTCCCCCACGGGCGTATTGTGCGGGGCAATCGGGCCCTGGGAGTTTTCTCCAAGCTGAACTGCCCGTGCGTAAGTGCGTTGGCCATCATCAGGGCTCCGGAAGAGTGGATGGCCGACGAGCGGGGCATGTCGGGCGGATTCATGAGCCAGTCGATCACCATGCCGGAACTCGACGGCGTTATCGAACCGATCGCGATCACCGCACTTGTGCCGAACGAGCGGAATATCCGCGTCCGCACGCTCATTCCGGATCGCATCCAGAAGCGTCTTGGCCTGGCGCTCAATTGGCTCAAGCTCCGCCGGAAGCCGAATTCCGAGAAACGAGTGGTGATCGTTTACTACAAGGGGCCTGGACTGTCGGCCCTGGCCGCCGGTGGATTGGAGGTCGTGCCCTCGCTATTCAACACGCTCAAGCGGATGGAGGCCGAGGGCTACGATCTCGGCGGCAAGCTGCCCGAGAGCCCGGAAGCCCTCTTCGAACTGATCCAAACCAGGGGCAAGACGCTGGGCCAGTGGGCGCTCGGCTCCTACGAGAAGTTCCTGGAAGAAGGGGAGCCGGAGTTCGTGCCGGCCGACGAGTACGCGAAGTGGTTCCGGCAGGCGCTCTCCGAGAAGCGGCAAAAGGAGACGCTCGACCTCTGGGGGCCGATTCCGGGAAAGCAAATGGTGGCCGAACGGGAGGGAAAGCCGCATTTGGTCGTCAGCCGCATCCGTCTGGGTAACGTGGTGATCATGCCGCAGCCGACGGTCGGAGGAGGCGGCGAGGACGAAGAAGAAGTCGCCGCGATCCACGGGACCGATCAAGCCGTCCCCCATTTCTATCTGGGCGCCTACCTCTGGGCCCGGTACGGCTTCAAGGCCGACGCGATCGTGCATTTCGGCACCCACGGCTCGCTGGAATTCACTTATGGTAAGTCGTGCTGTTTGTGCCGCGATTGTTGGCCCGACATCCTCATCGGCGACGTGCCGCACATCTATCCGTACGTCATCAACAATGTCGGCGAAGCGCTGGTAGCCAAGCGGCGCTCCAACGCGGTGATCGTTTCGCATCTGACTCCGCCGTTCTTCGAGTCGAGCTTGTACGGTGAGTTGTCCGTTTTGCACGAGAAAATCCACGCGTGGGAGACTGCCGAGGATCCCCAACTCAAGCTGGAAACGCGGAAGACAATTACACGCATGGTCCAATCGCTCGATATGGTGGCTGACCTGGAGATCGCGGAGGACGCTCTCGGCTCGCGGCTTCTGAGCGACGACGAGCTTGATCGCCTGCACGACTACCTTCACGAACTGAAACACCAGAGCATCACCGACGGCCTACACGTCATTGGGCGACCCTTTACGGACGAGCAGGTCCGAAGCACGGCGGCCCTGATGCTCAGCGAGGAAGACCGCGAAGCCGTCCTGGCAGCAGCCGGCGTCCTCGAAGCTCCCGAGGCTAGGGAAAGCAGCCGCGAGCTTGTCCGGGAACTAGTGGACGGCGTGCTGCGCGGTGAGATTACTCCGGAGCAGTTCTTCTCAGAGACCGAGCTTGCCGAGCTTCGCGAGCTACAGACGCCGGAGGAACCATCCATGGACGCGATGGACGGAATGATGCCGATTGGCAAAACGGTGGCGACCAAAGGCATGAAGGCAATGCGTGGGGCAACCGCCATGCGAGGCAAAGGCAAACAACCGACGGGGGCGATGAGGTCTCAACGCTCCGGTGCGTCGGGGCAGCAATCGATGGGGCCAGTGCGGCGCGGCAAACCGGGCGGGGAAATGGTTCGACGTGACGACGAGTCGCAGCCGGGGACTTCCAGACCGTCGCGGCCAGAGGAGTCTCGTCCGGCCCCGGTGGCCACCTCCCGTTTCTGGGGCGACGATGCAGCGTCGAGGCCGGAAATCCACGGCGATCAGGAACAGAGATTGGCATTTCTGAACGTCCTTGACGACATCACCCGTTATGCCGACGGCCTCGGCAAATCACCTCGGCTTGAACTCGATCGCTTCCTTGGTGCGTTGCGGGCGGAGTACGTTCCACCATCGTCCGGCGGGGACCCGCTGTTCAATCCGGAGTCGGTGCCCACGGGCCGCAATCTCTATTCGATCAGTGCCGAACATACGCCGACCGAAGAAGCCTGGCGGGTCGGTCGGCGGCTGGCCGACGAAATCCTTGCCCGCCACAAAGCGAGCACCGGGAACTACCCGCGGCAGGTTGCCTTTTCGCTCTGGGGCGGGGAGTTCATCCGCGGGAAAGGCACGGGCATCGCCGAGATCCTTTATCTGCTTGGCGTCCGCCCGGTTTGGAACTCGCGAGGCACGGTGTACGACGTCGAGGTTATTCCATCGGAGGAGCTGGGCCGGCCGCGGATCGACGTGCTCGTGCAAACGTCAGGACAGTTTCGCGACGCGGCTGCCTCGCGGATCACGCTCATGGACAAGGCCGTCCAAACGGTTAGCGAGCTTGGCGACGAGCCGTTTGCGAACTACGTCCGTGACGGCTCCGCCGAAACCGAGATGGAACTCAAGAAGCTCGGCTACTCGCCGAAGGAAGCCCGGGAGTTCGCCACCGCCCGGATCTTCGGTTCCGCCGGAAATCGCAGCTACGGAACCGGCATCATGGGCATGGTTGAAAAGGGTGATACCTGGGATGATGAACAAGAAGTGGCCGACCGGTACGTCCGAAACATGGGCGGGATCTACCGCGACGGCGACCACTGGGGTACGTACAAAGAGGGACTGCTGGAAGCCCAGATGCAGGGCACGGAAGTCGTCGTTCACCCCCGTTCTTCCAATACCTGGGGCCCGCTGAGTCTGGACCACGTGTATGAATTCATGGGCGGCATGACGCTCTCGATTCGTGCCAAGACGGGCGTCGATCCGGTCGGCTATTTTAGCGATCTGCGAATGCGAGGGCGACCCAAGTCGACCACCGCGATCGCTGCCATCCGCGAAGAAGCGAGGACCGCACTCTGGAATCCGAAGTTTCTCCAAGGCATGCAACGAGAAGGCGCCAGTGCGGCGGCCAAGCTGACCGAAACCGTGCGCAATATGTACGGCTGGAACGTGATGCAACCCTCGGCAATCGACCAGGAAATGTGGGACGAGACCTACCGGGTGTTCATCGACGACAAGCACCAGCTTGCCATGCGAGAGTATTTCGAACAGAAGAACCCCTACGCGCTTCAGAACATGACCTCGATCATGCTCGAGACGGCCCGCAAGGGCTACTGGACGCCGTCCGAAGAAGTGCTCCAGAAGCTGGCCCAACTGCACGCCGAGTTGGTGGCCAAGTTCGGGGCCGGATGCTCCTACGAGACGTGCGGCAACCGCAAGCTGCAAGAGTATCTCAATGCCCAACTCACCGCCCCGGGCAGCGAGGTGTCCGCCGACGTGATCGACGCTTACCTGGCCGGTCTGGCTGCCGTGCTGGAGTCAGCGACGCCGCTTCCCGAGGTCGAGGGAATCGAGATGGAAGAGAAGATGAAACGGGCCATCGATACCGAATTCCAGTCCGGAAACGAGCAGACGGTCGCCTTGGCAGGATGGGTTCTCCTGGCGACGGTCTGCTCCGTTCTGCTCGGCTATCGCCGGCCCACGCAAGGGGGGGCGCCAGACACGTCGAGCGAACCGACGTATCCGGCCTGAAGAGGACATTGACGGACCATGGCCAAGATCATCTTGATTACCGGCGGATGTCGAAGCGGCAAAAGCGCCCATGCCCAATGCTTGGCGGAATCGCTCGGCGGTCGGCACACCTACCTGGCCACTTGTCCGGTCACCGACGAAGAGATGGTCGCCCGCGTAGCCCGTCACAAGCACGAGCGTCGGCAACACGACTGGGAAACCGTCGAGGAACAAATCGACCTGGCCGGTGCGATTCTTCGCGCCCGAACTGACGCCGTTGTGCTCGTGGATTGCCTGACGCTTTGGGTCAACAACGTTATGTACGAGGCGGGCAAGCGTGGTGAGACCATCGAGGAGCACGAGATGGAACGTCTCTCTGGCGAGGTTCTGGACGCCTGCCGTCGGCATGCTGGGACAGTCATCTTTGTGACCAACGAAGTCGGGATGGGGATTGTTCCAGACAATGCAGCCTCGCGACGCTATCGCGATCTGGTCGGCCGCTGTAATCAAGTGATGGCGGGGAGCGCGGACGAAGTAACGCTGGTCGCGTGCGGCATTCCGCTAACGCTCAAGGGAGGAAACGGTCGTGTCGCTTCTTGAAACCACACTCCGAAACATTCGCCCCCGTGACGATACTTGGCGAGCCCGGGCCACCGAGCGGCTGGATCAACTGACCATGCCGCATTGGGCTTTGGGTCGGCTGATGGACCTGGCCGTTGACTTGTCCGGCATGACCCGATCGATGAAACCGCCCATCTTGCGCAAGGCGATCGTCACCATGGCGGCCGACCATGGCGTGGTCGCCGAAGGGATCAGCAAATACCCGGAAGAGGTCACCGCCCAGATGGTGCGGAATTTCGTAAACGGCGGTGCAGGCATCAATGCCTTGGCCCGACTGGTCGGTGCGGAGGTTGTTGTAGTCGACATGGGCGTGGTCGGTGACCTGAGCAGCTTGTCCGAATCCGGCAAGATCGTTGACAAGCGAATTGCGGCGGGAACCGCAAATATGGCCGACGGCCCCGCGATGACCCGCGAGCAGGCCGTGGCCGCCGTCGAAGTCGGGATGCAGATTGCCCAGGACTTGGGAAATCGGGTCGACGTACTCGGCACCGGCGACATGGGCATCGGCAATACCACGCCTAGTACGGCAATCGCGGCGGTCCTCACAAGAAAACCGGTTTCCGAATTGGCCGGCCGTGGTACGGGCATCGACGACGAGCAGCTTCGTACGAAGATTCGCGTCATCGAGAAAAGCCTGGATAACAATTGCCCGGACGCTTGCGACGGCCTGGACGTGTTGGCGAAGGTCGGCGGGTTCGAGATCGGCGGCATCGCCGGGTTGATTCTCGGTGCGGCAGCCCAGCAGAAGCCGGTCGTCATTGACGGGTTCATTTCCACGGCCGGAGCACTCATTGCCCAACTGCTCGAACCCCAGGCAACCGACTACATGATCGCTGCCCATCGCAGCATGGAACCGGGACACAAGGCGATGCAGAAAGCACTTGGCAAGGATCCGCTTTTGGATCTCGATCTGCGTTTGGGTGAGGGCACTGGCGCCGCGTTGGCCATGAACCTGATCGAGGCGGCCGTGCGGATTCTTACCGAAGTGGCCACGTTTGAAGAAGCCCAGGTTGCCGAGGCCAACGCATGAGACGACTGCTCGCTGCCATCTGTTTTCTTACGATTCTGCCGCTGCCCGGCGACGATGGTAGCGCCCCGGAAGAACTTGCCCACGCAACGACGTTCTTTCCCGTGGTGGGAATCCTCATTGGAGGCGCGATGGCTGCCTTGGCGATCGGCCTCTGGGGCCTTTTCCCACCGGCGGTGGCCAGTGTCGTGATCGTGACGGCCATGCTGGCTATCTCGGGCGGCTTTCACATGGACGGCCTCTCGGATACGGCCGACGGCTTCTTCAGTTCACAAGGCAAAGACCGCATCCTGGAAATCATGAAGGATAGCCGCATCGGCGCGATGGGGGTTATTGCCGTCTCCTGCGTAATTCTCTTGAAAGTAACCGCCATCGCTTCACTTCCCGAGTCGCAGGTCCCGAAGGTTGTGTTTCTGATGCCGGTCGCCGGACGGTGTGCCTTGGTGATCGGCGTCAACTTCCTTCCGAGCGCCCGTGTCGACGGAGGACTCGGAAAACGGTTTTGCGAGAACCGCTCGTTGCTGCGAACGTTTTGGGCGTTGGCCATCCTGTTTGCCGTCGGGTGGATCACGGCGCAATGGGTTGGATTGATTGCAACTGCGGTCGCCCTGGTCGTAATCATAGCGTTCTCTGCGCATTGTTATCGAAAGATCGGCGGAGTCACCGGCGATACGCTGGGGGCGACTTGCGAACTGGGCGAAACAGTGATCGCCATAGCATTGGCGGCAACGCCCGTGCAGTTGTTGGCATAACTCGGGATGGGAAACATGACGTTTGGACACGGCGGCCATCTACGACGACTGGCCGAGCGGGCTGGCTGCCAGGCGGAGGAGATACTCGACTTCTCCGCCAGCATCAATCCGCTGGGGCCGCCCGAGTCGCTCCGCGAAGTGATCAGCCGAACGCTCGACCGGATTGCCCATTACCCCGATCCCGAGTGTGCCGAGTTGACTCAAGCGTTGGCCGACAACTACGGAGTATCTCCGGACGAAATCGTCGTCGGCAACGGCTCGACGGAGATCCTGTACGCGTTGACCAGGGCGCTCGGACGGATCCGCGCCGTCATTCCCGTGCCGTCTTATGCCGACTACGCCGTGGCTTCGCGGCTAGCCAGCATGGAAGTGGAAGCCGTCCCGCTGGAGGAGTCAAGAGGCTTCGCGCTGGACTGGGACCGGCTCGACCGGTGCGTTGAAGGTGGCGAGATCGTCCTGCTGGGTCAACCGAACAACCCCACGGGACTCGCCTTCGACACGACCCGCTTGCGTCGGTTCGCTTCAGAGCATCCCGCGACGATCTTCGTCGTCGACGAAGCCTTTGCCGATTTCGTCGAGGGGTTGGAATCTCTGGCAAAGGGAACCGCTGGGAATGTCGTGGTGCTGCGTTCTTTGACCAAGTTCTACGCTATTCCAGGCTTGAGATTGGGAGCGACTGTTGCGCCGGCCGACCTTGCAAGGACCATTCGGACTCAGATTCCGCCCTGGTCGGCCAACACCTTGGCTCAAGCCGTCGGGATAGCCGCTCTAAGGGACGTTCGCTATGCGAACGAGACTCGTCAGGTTGTCGCCCAAGAGCGAAGGAAGCTGCAGGACGCACTCTTGGGCATTGCCGGGCTGCACGTCTATCCGGGTTGCGCGAACTATCTGCTCCTGAGGTTGGATCGCGATGATCTGCGTGCGGCACAACTTGCCGAGCAGGTGTTGCGGAAGGGTATCGCCATACGGGTGTGCGATAACTTCGAGGGCCTGGATGGGCGTTTTTTTCGCGTTGCCGTCCGGACAGAAGAAGAAAACACCCGGCTCGTTCACGCAGTTTGTCAAGTGCTTGACGACGTTCCCGTCAGGAAAACGCGTCCCGCGAAGAAACGCGCGGCCTCGCTAATGTTGCAGGGCACCAGCTCCAACGCCGGCAAGAGCGTGCTTGCGGCCGCGATGTGTCGCATCTTGTTGCAGGACGGCGTACGCGTTGCTCCGTTCAAGTCCCAGAACATGTCGCTCAACTCATTCGTTACCAGCAACGGACGGGAAATGGGCCGGGCGCAGGTCGTTCAGGCCCAGGCTTGCCGGCTGGAACCCGACGTGCGGATGAACCCCGTCCTCTTGAAGCCGAACAGTGATACGGGATGCCAGGTGATTGTCGAGGGGCTTCCCGTGGGAAACATGAACGTCGCAGAGTACATCCGGTATAAGCCCCGGGCGTTTGAGGTGGGGCGGCAATGCTACGATGATCTGGCCGACGAGTTCGACGCCTTGATTCTCGAAGGGGCGGGCAGCCCGGCCGAGGTGAACCTGAAACACCACGACATTGTGAACATGCAGATGGCCCGGCACGCCGGGGCACCGGTGCTGTTGATCGGCGACATCGATCGGGGCGGCGTGTTTGCGTCCTTTGTCGGAACGATGGAGTTGCTGGCTCCGTGGGAACGAAACTTGATCTATGGCTTCGTCATCAACCGGTTCCGGGGGGATGCGTCGTTGCTCGGCCCGGCAATCGAACAGACATGTCGTCATACCGGCAAGCCCACGCTGGGGATCGTGCCCTTTGTGCCCGATTTGGGTGTGCCCGAAGAAGACTCGGTCGAGTTCAAGAGTGGCCGGCGGGATGAGACGCCGGACCAAGAACATGCCGTAGATATTGCCGTCGTCGATTTGCCCCATATCTCGAACTTCACGGACTTTGACGCCCTTCGAATCGAATGTGACGTTCGAGTGCGAGTTGTGCGATCGGCAGATGAACTGGGCACGCCCGATGCGGTCATCCTGCCGGGTAGTAAGAGTGTGTTCAGTGACCTGCAACACCTGAAGGAGCGGGGGTTCGTCCGGCGGCTGGGAGACTTGTCGGCATCCGGTAAGACGCAAATCATCGGCATCTGTGGCGGATTCCAGATGTTGGGCAGACAAATCGTCGACCCGCACCATGTTGAATCGCATAACGGAGGGGCCGAGGGTCTGGGACTGCTAGGCGTGACGACTGCCTTGGCGGCAGAGAAGACGCTTGCCCGGTCTCGCGCGGTCCACGTTGCGTCGGGACTCGAAGTCGTCGGTTACGAGATTCATCATGGGCTAACCGAAGCCCACGGTGAACAGGAGATTCTTCGACGCGAAGATGCGACGGCGGTTGTGGGCGCGGCGAACCAGGAAGGGAACGTGTGGGGCACCTACTTGCACGGCGTTTTCGATGCCGACCCGTTTCGGCGATGGTTCATCGACGGCCTTCGCGTGCGACGCGGTCTGGCGCCGCTTGGAGGGGTGTTGGCAACCTACGACATCGAACCGGCGCTGGACCGTCTCGCGGAAGTCGTCCGGAGCAGTCTGGACATCAACGATATCTATCGGCGGATGGGCCTGTGATCGACTTGAAGTATCAACTCCTGATTGCCGTCGCACTAGACCTGCTGGTGGGCGATCCACGGTGGATGCCGCATCCGGTGAAGCTGATCGGGCGGCTGGCCATCTGGCTGGAATTGCCCTCACGAAGACTGCTGCGCTGGCCCCGGTTGGCCGGTGCCATCACGGCACTTGTGGTCCTCACGGTGTCAGGGATGGCCGTCTGGGGCCTGGTGCGGTCGTCCGCTTGGCTGCATCCGCTGGCCGGCGATGCAGCGTCGACCCTAGTGGTCTACGTATGTGTGGCTGCGCGGGACCTGACAGCCCATAGCATGGCCGTCTTTCGGCCGTTGAATGCCGGGGACCTGGGCGAGGCTCGACGTCGCGTGGCCATGATCGTCGGTCGCGACACCGAGCGACTCGACGAAGCCGGCGTCGCCCGAGCGGCTGTTGAGTCGGTTGCCGAGAATCTGGTCGACGGCGTTACGGCTCCGTTGTTCTTCGCCGCCATCTTTGGTCCGGTGGGGGCGATCGTCTACAAAGCAATCAACACGCTCGATTCGACCTTCGGATACAAGAACGAGCGATACGCCCAGTTTGGCTGGACATCGGCACGAATCGACGACGTGGCCAACTATCTGCCGTCGAGGCTTACCGCACCGTTTGTCGCACTGGCAGCCCTGCTGTTGCGAGAGCGACCGGCGGGTGCGCTGCGGATTCTGATGCGAGATCGCCGACGCCATGCCAGCCCCAACGCCGGGCATCCCGAAGCGGCCTTCGCCGGGGCCTTGGGAATTCAATTGGGCGGCCCGAGCTTCTACTTCGGCCATGACCGACCCGTTGACAAGCCGCTGATCGGGGATCGTTTGTGCCAACTGAAGGCAATCCATATCCGCAAAGCCAACCGCCTAATGTACGCCACGACGGCTCTGTTCGTCGTCGCGTGCATCGGCGCCCGGGTGGTCGGCGAACTTCTTTGGCGGCAGGGGGGGTGGACACCGTGACCGAGCAACCGCGAATTCTACTTTTCACCGGAGAGGGGAAAGGCAAGACGACGGCCGCGTTGGGTATGGCCCTGCGAGCGGCGGGACACGGAATGCGCGTGCTCGTGCTGCAGTTCGTCAAGCAGGACGCCACCACTGGTGAGATAACGGCCGCCGAATCGATCGAGAACATCGACTTCGCGCAGGTGGGTCGCGGCTTTGTTCCTCCGCCTGAGCATCCTCGCTTTGCGGAGCACCGGGAAGCCGCGCAAGTGGGTTTTGTTCATGCCAAGGAAGCCGTTCTCTCCGGCAAGTACACGCTGGTCGTTCTCGACGAAATCTGCGTTGCCGTTACACGCGGCCTGATCGCGGAACAAGAAGTGCTGGGACTCCTTGGCCGGCTTCCCGATGGAATGCGGCTCGTGCTGACCGGCCGAGAGGCGACGCCCGGGCTGATCGACGTGGCCGACACCGTCTCGGACATTCGTTGCGTCAAGCACGCTTTGCAGGCGGGCCGACCGGCGCAGAAAGGAGTAGAGCGGTGAATGCTTCGTGCGGTCGATTGGTAATCGCGGGCACGTCGAGCGGCGTCGGAAAGACGTCGCTCACGCTGGGGCTGGCCCGGGCCCTGCGCCGGCGATCGTTGCGAGTTCAACCGTTCAAGGTGGGCCCCGACTTCCTGGATCCCACGTACCTGACCAGAGCGACCGGGAGGACTTGCTATAACCTGGACGGCTGGATGACCGATCGCCACTACGTTGGGCAATTGTTCGACCGCGCCACAGCCGACGCCGACATTGCTTTGATTGAAGGCGTGATGGGAATGTTCGACGGGGCGGACCCCGCGTCGCTTGCCGGCTCGACGGCCGAAATCGCCGGGTGGCTCGATGCGCCCGTGTTGCTGGTTGCCGACGCACACGGTCTGGCCCGAACGCTTGCGGCGGTTGTCAAGGGGTTCGTCGAGTTTGAACCGCGGATCCGCATTGCTGGTGTGGTGGCCAACCGCACAGGATCGCCGAAACATCGCGATTGGCTGGCCGAGGCGTTGCGCAGTGCCAATCTGCCTCCCCTGGTCGGAGCCATCCCGCGTGGAACGTTCAACTCGTTGGAGAGCCGGCATCTGGGCTTGGTGACCGCCGACCGAGAAAGGCTGCCGAACGAGCGAATCGAACAATTGGCCGATGCCTGCGATGAACACATCGACATCGATACGGTTGTGATGCTGGCTCGGGAGACCGCGCTGGGGTCCTCATTCGGTTCTCAAGCTCCAGCTTGGGAACCAGGTAGCGGTGATGCGTCAAGGGTCCGCGTTGGCGTTGCCCGCGACGAGGCCTTCCATTTCTGCTATCCGGACAACCTGGAGGCCCTTGAACAATGCGGGGCGGCCGTGATCCCCTTTTCGCCTATCTCGGATGAATCGCTTCCGCCTGAGTTGAACGCCGTGTATCTGCCGGGCGGATATCCGGAGCTACACGCGGAGGCCCTTTCGGCTAACCGGTCCATGCTTACCGACATCCGTCGCTTTGCGGAGTCGGGAAAATGCGTCTACGCCGAATGCGGCGGACTGATGTATCTCGGAAACGCGATTGAGACGACCGACGAGCAGCGGTTGCCGATGGCCAGCGTGTTGCCGATCGTCACACGGATGCTCACTCACAGACAATCACTCGGCTACGTCGAAGTCATTCTCCAGCGCGACACGCTCTGGGGGCTGGACGGCACAACCATTCGAGGACACGAATTCCACTATTCGGAGATCGTCGAGGACCACGCGTCGGCCGCCGACTGGCAGAAGGTCTATTCGATTCGCCGTAGGCGATCGGAAAGCACGGAGCCGGCCGGGTTGCAGAAGGGCAACGTCTTGGCCGGTTACCCGCACTTGCATTGGGCCTCGAAGTCCGATGTCGTGAAACACTTCGTCCAATGCTGTGAGGATGTCGCATGACCCGTGATGAGAAACCCAGCACGATTCATCCTCTTGCGGTCGGATTACCGACCGGTGGCCGGGAGATTGAACGACGCAGTCACCAAATCATCGACGAGCGTTTGGAGGACATGGGTCTGGACGAGACGGTGCTGCCGATCGCCCGCCGGGTCATCCATGCCACGGCCGACTTCTCATTTGGCGAATCGCTTCGCGTTCATCCGCAGGCCGTCGAGCGGGCTACGGCGGCGATCAAGGCTTGCAGGCCGATCCTTTGCGACGTGCGTATGGTGCAGGCCGGTCTCACCAGGATGGGTTGCGAAATCCTTTGCGCCATCGACCGTCCCGACGTCGTTCGTCGAGCAAAGGCCGACGGATGTACCCGAGCTACGGCTGCCATGGAATTGCTCGCCGACCGAATAGACGGGGCGATCGTAGCAATTGGAAATGCTCCGACGGCCTTGTGGAAGATCCTGGAGCTGGCCGCCAAGGGAGCCGTCAGTCCGGCCATTGTGGTCGGCCTGCCTGTCGGCTTCGTCGGCGCGGCCGAATCGAAACAGGCTTTGTTGGAAAGCGGCCTCTGCTATGTCTCGAACGTCGGTCCCCGCGGGGGCAGCCCGGTCGCCGCCGCCGCGGTCAACGCCTTGGTAGTGTTGGCTCAACATCACGGCGACGCGGTTTCACTTCCCACCGCACCCACAACTCTACTTGATCAACCATAACCATGAAGGAGTACCACGCAGTGACAACTCGCATTCTCTCAGGATTTGTAATGACGATCGTGTCAAGCATCACGTGTCATCAGATTGCGGCACTTCCTCCGGACAAATCGGACGTTGTCCAACGCCCCGCGATCGTACTGGTGGCCTTTGGCACGTCGGCCCCGAAGGCGAGGAAGGTGTTTGACTACATCGATGCGGCCGCCAGGAAACGCTACCCCGAACATGACGTTCGCTGGGCCTTCACTTCGCAGTTTGTTGTCAAGAAACTCCGGCGTCAGGGGGTTGAGGTCAAGAGCCTGCGGGAAGTCATTGGCGATTTGAAGAGCGACGGCCACGCGTCGGCCGTATTTCAGTCGCTACACGTCGCGCCCGGCCAGGAGTACAACGATATCCGCAAGGTGGACACGTCAGGGCTGCGGATCGCCGTCGGCAGTGCCCTGCTGGCCGACGATGACGACATCGGCGTCGTTGCCAAGGCCCTGGAGGACGACATCAAGGCAGGTATTCCCAACGTGATCGTCTGCCATGGCAATCAGCATCACCCGGAATTCAATCGACAGTTGGTGGCTTTTGCCGAAAAGGTCGAGGCCAAACATGCAAACGTGGTCGTTTGCAGCATCAGCGGCCAGCCGGGAACGGACGAACTTGCCAAGGCCAAGGGCGAAGCGGTCCGTTCGGGCAAGGTGCATTTCATACCGTTGATGGTGGTCGCCGGCGTTCACGTCAGGGAAGACATTCTGAGCGACAAGGCCGATTCGTGGAAGAGCATCGTCGGCGCGAAAGAGACCACATGTGCCAAGCCCCTGGGATACCGTGACAAGGTACTTGCCGTCTACTTCCGACACTTGGACAAGGCACTGTCGACACTGAACCAGCAAGCCAGATCAGAAAGCAAGCGATGACCCGAATTGTACTGACCACATTGACACTGAGCTTACTCTCGACTCTGCCGGCGTCCAACGACGCTCGCGCCGAGGCCCCAAGCTCCGAGACGGTGTCGCGGATGACGTCACCGGCTTCAAGCGGGATCGAGAAGGGAGACGAACGAGACACAGAGCGTCAAGAGACGCGATTGCGGTCCAAGAAGAAATCATCGGTCTACACCAAATGGAAACGTCGCCTGCCCTTCTGGCCGCGGAAGGCTTACCTGCTGACGGAACTATCAATCTTCATTACGTTGGGAGTCCTCTTCGCTCAGGTGCTGGAAGTCTCCGGTACGGTGAAGTATTTCGCGATCCTGACCTGGCCGGTCATCAAGCTGGGACGGCTGGGTGACGCGGCAAGCGCGGCGCTATTGATATCGGTTCAGTCCGGGGCGATCGCCAACGGCATGCTGGTTTCCTCCCGTGATCGGGGCCAGCTAAACACTCGGCAGTTGTACACTGCCGTACTGATTGTCTCGTGTCTGTCGCTGTTCGCCCACCTGCCGACCTATGTAATCCCCATCGGTTCGGTGCTCGGCGCGGAGGCCACACTGGCGCTGTTTGCGGTTCGGTTTGCCGCGATATTCGTGGAGATCATTGCAATCCTGCTGGTCTCCAATATCCTCGTCCGCCGTTGGACGGACCATCGCATCGCCGAGACGAGTCCGCGTGCGTCGGACGGCGAGGGGACGGCCGCCGAACACGCCCGGGATCCATCCAAGCGTCGAAAGAGAAAGAAAAGGGGATTCTGGTCCGAGGTCTGGTTCCGGTCGTGGCGTACGATGCGGCGTCTATTGATCTATCTCATTCCGACATACGCGATCATGGCCGG
The DNA here is from genome assembly GCA_964505295.1 of uncultured Planctomycetaceae bacterium. Classification (GTDB taxonomy): domain Bacteria; phylum Planctomycetota; class Planctomycetia; order Pirellulales; family Thermoguttaceae; genus DATKZH01. Next base: position 6,484 of record CAZDHR010000029.1, on the reverse strand, counting down.
ATTGGAGTATTACGGCGCCTTCAAGGCCCTGGTCGAAGCGGTGCCCGGACTGTGTTCCTTCTCCTTCTTGCCCCCCCAGGCGACGGTCGTTATCCCGGCTCAGGCGATGAGCCTATACAACGGGGCCATTGCCGCGGCCACCTATGTCGACACGGGAGCAATCTCCGCCAAGCAAGCCGTGCTGATTATCATCGTCGGATCACTGGTGACGGCGCCGATCCGGACTTTGAAACACGCCATGCCCACCTACGTTGCCATCTTGGGGCCGAAAGCGGGGCCCGTGATGGCAATCAGCGCGCAGGTGTTGCGCTCCATCTTTCTCATCATTTCCGCCGTAGTAATGTGGATTGTCTGGACATGAACAACCGCGCCAGTAGAGATGAGATAATGACCGTCCAAGGCGACGCACAACCGGGGCACTTCCACGCGGTTGGCGTGGGACCTGGTACCCCCGACCTCGTTACGCTCAGGGCGGCAAGCCTGATCCAATCCGCGGATGTGATCATTGCTCCGCGCAGCAGGGCGGCCAAAGAGAGCCTTGCGTTGGCGACGGTCCGGGGTCTCCTTCACGGCCAAGAGGTTATCGAACACGTCTACGCCATGGAGCGTGACCTTGATCGGACGCTGGCCCGGTGGGTGGAAATGGCCCAGTTGGTCTGTCGTCGATGCCGGGATGGGCAATCCGTCGTTCAGATCACCCTTGGCGATCCGATGATTTACAGCACGAGCCATTACCTGCTGGCCCTCGTCAAGGAAACGCTGTCCGCGGATCGCATCCACGTCGTACCGGGCATCAGTGCCTTTCAGTCCGTGGCCAGCCGATTCGCCGAGTCGCTTTCCATTCAAGAAGACCGAATGATGCTGATGCCGGCCACGAACCTCGGGCGGGTGGAAGACGCGTTGGAGCAGTGCGAGACGTTGGTGCTCTACAAGGCGGGCAAGGTCATCGAGGGGATTGCCGACTTGCTCCAGCGGAAAGGATTGTTGGATCGTGCCCGGCTGGTCTGCAACGCGGAGCAAGAAGGCAAGGAGTTCGTCACCACCGACCTCCGCCAGGCTGCCAACGGTCGGCATGGATACATGGCCACCATCATCGTCCACATCGACCGCAAGCAGTGGGACACTTCAACTTCTCGGACGTCGAAGGCCCTCGTCCGATGAGCAAACTGCGATCGGGAATAACGACGGGGACATGCGCGGCAGCGGCGGCACAAGCGGCTGCGCGGGTTCTTTCTGGCCTTCCGGCACCGGACCTCGTCGAGGTGCCTCTTCCTCAAGGCCGCCATGTGGAGGTTCACATCTTGTATGCCAGGCGAACTTCCGATGGAAGCACTGCCGCGGTTCGCAAAGACGCGGGAGATGATCCGGACGTGACCGATGGCATGGAGGTCGTGGTGGGGCTCTCATGGGCTGAAGCATCATCCACGACATTCATCGCTGGCGAGGGCGTGGGTACCGTGACCAAGCCGGGACTGCAAATCCCACCCGGCCAACCGGCAATCAATCCCGTGCCGCGAGAGATGATTGCCCAAGCGATTCGCGAGGTGACCGATAGGCCTGTTCGCGTGGAAGTATCGATTCCCGGCGGCCGTGAGGTTGCCCAGCAGACGTTCAACCCTCGGCTCGGTATCGTTGGCGGACTTTCGATCCTCGGCACTACCGGGATCGTTCGGCCCTATTGTATGCGTGCCATGGAGGATGCGATTCGGTCAGCGTTCGACGTAGCGGCCGCCTGCGGGATCATGGCTCCCATCCTGGTTCCCGGCAATATCGGCGCGGCGGCCGCTGCCAGGTGGTTCACCGTTACCGAACAACAAGTGATCGAGGTGGGCAACCAGTGGGGATCTGCCCTGGATCAGGTCGCCGCTCGGCATTTCAAAGCACTGATGCTCGCCGGCCACCCGGGAAAGTTGGCGAAATTGATCCGAGGCGATTGGGACACCCACTCGTCCCGTTCGCGGCAAGCCGTGGGACTGGTGGCTGAAATCGCCGCCGAAATCCTTCCGAGCCTGGCCGTGCCGAGTGAAACGGTCGAGGGTCTGTTCTCTGCCCTTGAGTCGCCATGGCGGAAACGCTTGGGTGATCAAATCGCGCAACGTATTCGACCGGCCGTGAAAACTCGGATCGGCCATGCCTTGCCCACTAGCGTGCTCTTGATCAACATGGCCGGCGATCGCCTGGGAACCAGCGGAGATTTTTCGCCATGGCAGTAGACCACAAGAGGGTCTTCATCGTCGGCTGCGGACCGGGTGGGCCGGAGTACATCACACCGGCGGCCAGCAGGGCCGTTGCCCAGTCATCTACCGTGATGGGGGCGGAACGGTTGTTGCGACTGTTCCCCGAGAGTCTCGCGAGGCAGTCTCCGCTTCCGTCCGCGGGGATGCCCGCGATTGAAGCCGTTGCCGAGCACCTGCAAGCCGGTTCGGTGGCCGTCTTGGTAAGTGGCGACCCCGGCCTATACAGTCTGGCCAAGCCGGTTGTTGCCCGCTTCGGCAAAGACAACTGCACAATCATTCCGGCCGTCAGTTCGCTTCAGGTAGCCTTCGCCCGACTGGGATTGGACTGGGCCGACACGCGGATCATCAGCGCGCACGGCCGAATTCCCCAAGTAACGTCCCGGGAGCTTTTTCGATCCGACAAGATCGCCATTTTCGCCGGCACACGGCAGGCAACCGCGTGGGTAGGCCGTATGGCCGAGGAACTGACAGCTACCCACGCCCTATTCGTATGCGAAAACATGACCCTGCCGGAAGAGACCGTTCGAGAAGTACGGGCGGAAGAGATTTGGTCGGCGGAGTTCTCCTCGCTGACGCTGCTGGTTCTCGTTCGACGCAATCAGCGTTCGGAGGAACAACAGAGCCAGGATTCCATGGGAGTATGACATGAAAGTCTTTTTTGTGGGCGCCGGTCCCGGTGACCCGGAGCTATTGACGGTGAAGGCGGCCCGGCTACTGCGTGCGGCAACCTGTTGCATCCATGCCGGTTCCTTGGTCAATCCGACGATCCTGGATTTGCTGCCCGCCGATGCCAAGCGATACGACTCGGCCGGCATGACGTTGGATGATATCCTGGCGGTCATCAAAGAGGCACGCCAAACTGACACCGACGTCGTTCGGCTACATACGGGCGAGCCTTCACTTTACGGCGCAATCGGCGAGCAGATGGATGCCCTGGATGAGTTGGGGATCGAATATGAAGTGGTTCCCGGCATCAGCGCCTTTCAGGCGGCGGCGGCCACGCTCCGCGTCGAATTGACCGCCCCCGAGGTGTCGCAGACGGTAATCGTCACCCGCATCTCCGGCCGCACGCCCGTCCCCGCCGGCCAAGATCTCGACTGCCTGGCTCCCTCGTTGGCAACGCTCTGCATGTTCCTCTCCGTCGGCAAGATCGAAGAAGTGGTCGACGTATTGACGCCCCACTATGGCGAGGATTGTCCGGCGGCGGTCGTCTTTCGCGCCACGTGGCCCGACGAGAAGGTCGTACGCGGCACGCTGGGAGAGATTGCCGCGGTGGTGCGAAAAGAAGAAATCTCGCGCACGGCCATGATCCTTGTTGGGCATGCCTTGAAGCGTCCCCTTGCCCATGCGTCACTGCTCTACAACAAGCACTTCACGCATGGATATCGCCAGGGAGACGACGCATGAGTCTGGCGGTGATCACACTATCCACGCAAGGAGCATGCCTGGCACGGCAGTTGGCCGCGTCGCTGGGGCCGTGCAATTTGTACGTTCATCGCCGGGTGGCCATGGGGGCACGTGCCGAATCGTTCGACAGCGTTGTAGAACTCACCGCACGGATCTTCTCCAAGTATCATGGCCTGATTTACGTCCTGCCATGTGGCGTGGCCGTTCGAGCCATCGCCGGGCAGTTGCACGACAAGCACGGCGACCCGGCGGTTGTGGCGGTCGACATCGGGGGCCGTTGGGCCGTGAGCCTGCTGAGTGGTCATGAAGGCGGGGCCAACCAATTGGCCGTTGACGTGGCCAACGTCCTGGACGCCGAACCGATCATCTCCACCACGACCGAAGCGGCCAAAACGCTCATTGCGGGTATCGGATGCCGCAGAGGGATCGAGGCAAAACAGATTGTCGCCGCAATCCATTCGGCGATCGAAACGGCGGGCGCGTCCGTGGACGACATTCGCCTGTTGGCATCCGCTGACGTGAAGCGAAACGAGCCCGGATTGCTTCAAGCCGCCCGGCACTTGGACATCCCTTTGCGACTGCTCGCCTCGGACGACATTCGCAACTCGACTCGCGCATTCGCGCACTCAAGCTTCGTTCAAGAGAACGTCGGTCTGCCGGCGGTGGCCGAACCCGCTGCCTTGATGGCCGGAAGGAGGACTCAGTTATTACTTCCCAAGCAGACGTACCGCGGCGTGACCGTGGCCCTGGCCAAGGAAAGCTGTACGTGGTCGGCATAGGCCCCGGGGCCCCGGACGATCGAACGCACCGTGCCGAAAAGGCGATCGCCGACAGCCAGGTCATCGTCGGATACAAGCCCTACCTGAATTCCATCGCCGACCTTATCGACGGCCGAAAAACGGTGGCCTCCGGCATGCGACAGGAGGTCGAGCGGTGCCGCTGTGCCCTGGAGCGAGCGGCTGCCGGGCAAACCGTTTCGCTGATTTCCTCGGGTGATCCTGGTATCTACGGCATGGCCGGGCTGGCCATTGAGCTGGCCACCGCGGAAGGCTTCGCGGTGCCCATCGAGATCATTCCGGGCGTGACGGCGGCCAGTTCCGCCGCCGCCGCGCTGGGAGCGCCGCTGATGCTCGATTTTGCCGCCATCAGTCTCAGCGATTTGCTCGTGCCGTGGGAAGTTATCCGCAACCGCCTCGAAGCGGTGGCAGCAGCCGATCTGACGCTCGTACTCTACAATCCGCGCAGCAGACGGCGCATCCGGCAATTGGAAGAAGCCGTGAAGATCTTCCAAGGTTATCGTCCGGGCAGCACACCGGTTGGCGTCGTGACTTCCGCAAGTTGCCCCGAACAGTTGCTCATCGTCACCGATTTGGATCATCTTGCGGAACAGGATGTGAATATGCGAAGTGTGGTGGTCATTGCCAACAGCACGACGGAACTGCTGGACGGATGGCTCGTAACATCGCGAGGGTATCGGATATGATCCTCCTACTCGGCGGAACCAGCGACTCGGCTCCGTTGGCGGAGCGGCTTGCCCAAGCCGGCTTGCGCATTCTGGTGTCCACCGCAACCGATGAAGAGTTATCGGTCGGTCGCCATCCGAACATCAGCCGGCGCAGTGGGCGACTTGATCGCTCCGGCCTGAGGGAGTTGATCCAACGCAAATCGATTCGAGCGGTTGTTGATGCGACGCACCCCTACGCAACGGAGATTCGTGATAACGCCCGGGCTGTTGCCACGAAGCTCTTCCTGCCGTATCTGACGTTCACCCGGCCTTCGGCGGTCGACGAGAACAGAGACACGGCCCGATTCGTTTCAAACCACCGTGAGGCAGCGGAAGCGGCCTTCTCCTTCGGCCAAGGCGTACTGCTGACCACCGGCTCAAACCACCTCACCGAGTACACAACTCGCGCCCGCATTGGCGGTCTCCCGCTTTTCGTTCGCGTTCTACCCCGGCAAGAGTCCTTGGCCCAATGCCGCCGGGCAGGCATTCCGCCGGAAAGGACGATTGCCGGCCGAGGACCTTTCAATGTCGAAGAGAACCGTCAACACATCCGGCAGTGCAGCGCCGGCGTGCTGGTTACGAAAGATGGCGGTCACGCCTCCGGTGTAAGGGCCAAGCTCGAAGCCGCTCGGTTGGAAGGTTGCTCCGTTGTCGTTGTACGTCGTCCCAAAGACGAGGAAAAGAACACGTTCAACAACCTGGAGGAATTGGCGCAACACGTGTTGAATCTGCTTGCAGAACATACCCGCAATCCTTGAACTACGCTCGAAACCGCACCACACGGCCTTTGTTGGGAAGAGACTATGCCAAATTCACACTTGAAGCCAGGCTGCGTTTATCTCGTCGGCGCCGGTCCTGGTGATCCGGGGCTGATCACGGTGCGCGCGTTGGAACTGCTCGCGAAAGCGGATGTCGTCGTTTACGACCATCTGGTTCCAGATGAGTTGCTCAGTCAAACTCGGACCGACGCGGAACGACTTTACGTCGGCAAGCGACATGGCAAGCACTCTCTGCGTCAGGAGCAGATCAACGAACTGCTGATTGCCCAGGCCCGGTCTGGATCGAGTGTCGTGCGGCTGAAGGGAGGAGATCCTTTCGTCTTCGGACGCGGCGGCGAAGAGGCGCTCTCTTTGGCTGATGCTGGTATCCCCTTCGAGGTTGTGCCCGGCGTGACGGCGGCCGTGGCGGCTGCTGCCTACGCGGGAATCCCCCTGACGCATCGCAAGTTGGCGAGCAATGCCAGTTTGATCACCGGCCATGAATGTCCGGACAAGCCAGATTCAGACCTGAATGGCACTGTCAACAGCTCTTAGTGTAAGGGGGGAAACGATTTGCG
>CAZDHR010000028.1:0-31825 GCA_964505295.1 uncultured Planctomycetaceae bacterium | reverse complement strand
AGCCCGACATGGCCAACGCCAGCCAGTGCATGCTCCCCGCGGCCAGGAAATAGCTCTTCAGGCTCCTGGCGGCGACCCGCTGGTACCAGAAGCCGATGCCGATCACGAGGGCGAAGTAGGCGACGATGACGGCGTAGTCGATGTAGCTCATGGTGAGTGGGGTAGTGCTGAGTGGGGAGTGGTGAGTGAGGGCAGGCGGATCGCTGTCTCCGTGCCCTCCGTGGCTTTGTGGTCCGTTTGCGCTATGCGTACTCGCTGGCCGCCTCGAACATGGCGATCACGTTTTCCGGCGGCACGTCGGCCAGGACGTTGTGGACCTGCTGGAAGACGAAGCCGCCGCCCGGCTTGAGCAGCGCGACCTGCCCGCGCACGTGCTCGCGGATCTCGTCGGGCGTGGCCAGCGGGAGCACGTGATGGGTGTCGCAGCCGCCGCCCCAGAGGGTGAGCTTATCGCCGAAGTCTCGCTTCAGGCCGGCGGTGTCCATGCCGCGGCAGGAAATCTGCACGGGGTTGATGGCGTCGAGCCCGGCCTCGATCAGGTGGGGGAGAAGCGGTCGCACGCCGCCGCACGAGTGGAGCATCACCTTCACGTCGGCCAGCTCCTTAGCCCGCCGCCACATCTTGCCGTGCCGCGGCTTGAAGAACTCCTCGTACATGGCCGTCGACATCTGCGGGCCGTTCTGCATGCCCAGGTCGTCGCCGAAGAGGATGATGTCGATCGAGTCGCCGACCGCGCCCAGGAATGCTTCCAAATTGGCCAGATGAATCTCCACGAGCCGGTCGAGGAACTCGTGGGCCCGCTTGGGGTTGCCGGCCAGGAGCATGAGGAAGCGGTCGATCCGATAGAGGAACTGGCCGATCTCCAGCAGGTTGCCGCCGAACAGCCCGATGATCGCCCGATCCGTCCGCTCGCGCAGCTTGCGGGCCCCCTCGGCGAGGACCTGGGCGCCGTCGTCGCCATCAACGAGCGGGCCGGGCGGCGAGCGCACGGCGCACCACATGTTCTCGGCCAGCGCCTCGGGCAGGCGGTCCAGATCGTCGTCTTCGAGGAACGGCCAGTAGGACTGCTCGAAGTAGATCGCCCCGTCGGGCATCTTGCCCAGCTCGCGCCCGGTTGCCGAGCGAATGACCCATTTGCCTTCCTCCCGCTCGGGCGTTGCCCAGGCGGGCATTTGGCAGGGGGTCCCGTCGGGCAGGGTCCAGTCGGCCCAGTGTTCGTCTTCCAGGGCGAAGCCGCGGCCCAGCTCGATCGTGTCGACGCCGAACCGATCCAAGACGTCCTCGTCGACGATCGCCAACTGCTGGACGGGGTCGTAGACGCGGATTGGCCTCGGCTCCATGCCCAGCGCCCGGCGCAGTTTCGCGTAGGCGATCGCGGCGATCCCCGACGAGCGATGCCCGCTGAAGTCGATGGGGACGCGATCGGGTTCCTCGTGACCGAGGGCGGCGAGGACGCGTTCTCGGGGAGTCATGGTCGTGTTTCCTTTCTGTGAAACCGCGAGCGCCTACCGACGGAGGTCTCGTGCCCAGGCTCCGCCCTATGGTACTGGGTTTCCTGGTGCCCTGGAAGACGTACGGGTGACTCAGGTTTCCGAAAGTCCGCTCGTTGGTCCGCGGCTCTGTCTCGCTCGCTCTGGACAGTGCGAACCGTCAGGCCACGTCCTTTCAACGACGTGAGTCCCGGAGCGACCGCAGTGAGTCCCGGAGGGACGGCAGTCAGTAGCCAGGGGCGCGAGCCCCTGGAACCGGAGTCGAGGGGAACGCAAGCCCCGAAGGGGCGACACAACTCGCGCCCGCCCCTCCGCGTTCGACCTTCACCCCCGTCACCCCGTCACGTGGATCATCGCCTTGATCACCCCATCCCCGTAGGCGGCGACCAGCTCGAAGGCGTCGCGGATCGCGTCGAGCGGGAAGTGGTGGGTCAGCATCGGGCCGGTGTCGACGTGCCCCTGAGCGATCATCCGGATCACCGGGGCGATGCAACCCCTTTGCCGGCGCACGTTCCGAAGCACCAGCTCCTTGGTCCGCGTCGTGTGGACGTCGAAACTCACCTGGGGCGTCGGCGGGATGCCCACCAGCATCAGCGCGCCGCCGGGCGTGAGCAGCTTGGCCGCCTGGTCGATGCACGCCGGGTCGCCGGAGCACTCGAACACGGCGTCCAGCCCCCGCGGCTCGCGCTCGGTGATTGTAGCGACCACGTCCTCCCGCTCGGGCGAGCCGGTCCAATCGGCCCCGTACCCCTGGGCGACCGCCAGTCGCTCGTCGATCAGGTCGGTCACGTAGACGACCACCGGGGCAGTGATCCTGGCACACACGAGCACGCCGAGCCCGATCGGCCCGGAACCGAGCACGCCGATCCGCGCACCCGGATACAGCTCGGCCAGCCGAACGGCGTGCATCCCGATGGTGAGCGGCTCGACCAGGGCGGCCTGATCGAGGGAGACGGCGTCGGGGAGGACCAGGCAGTTCACGGCGGGCAGGACTCGGTACTCGGCCATGGCCCCCGGGGCCTGGGCCGGCGAGCCCATGAACCGGATGTTGCGGCAGGTGTTGCGCCGCCCGGCCTGGCACTGGTCGCACGTGCCGCACACCAGCGCCGGATCGACCGCCACCCGATCGCCCGGTTTGAGCCCCTCGACCGCCGAGCCGACCTCCATCACCGTGCCCGAACACTCGTGGCCCACGGTCTCCGGGTATTGGCAGACCTGCTGCCCGATCCGCCCGGTGGTGTAATAGTGCACGTCCGACCCGCACACGCCCACGCGATCGATCCGCAACAGCACGTCCCCGGGCCGCTCGATCGCCGGCTCCGGCTCGTCGCGGATCTCCAGTTGACAGAGGCCGGTTAGATAGGCGACTTTCATGGTGGCTCCTTGTTGGGGCGTGCGAGCGGCCCGTTCCCTTCGGGCGACGACGCGGCCGGAAGCCTCGCCTCAGAAGAGAGGGCGAATGTGACATTCTACCTCGTCGGCGAACGGCGCGAAGCCTTGTGGGCAGCGCCGGCGCACCCGCGGGATGTCCTTCATCGCCACGGCGACTCTCTCCTTCTGACGCGCCGAAAGATCCTGCTTCTGCTTCCCAGCCGCTCTCGCCAGAGCAGCCTTTGGGTTCTTCCGTTTATCTTCACTGGGCACGGGAAGACTTTCGGGTTCGTCGGGTGTTTCCGGATTGCTCGGCAACTCCAGTCCCCGCCGAATTGCAGCGGGATCAGCAAGAAGCCAAGTCTCGATGCAAGGGTGCGCGACGCCAATGGCCATCGGGAACTCGCCGGCCTCCATCTTGCGCCCGCCGGTCAGATCTCGCGTGCGCCCCTTGAGATCGCCGTCACTATCGACAACGAAAACCGCCCCCGCGGACCCGTTAATGCGCGCCTGCCGCTTCGCGAATCGGGCCTTCTGCTTCAAGCTGCCCGGCTTCATCATGAAACGCCGGCCGTAACGTTTGACCCGCATCGTGGCCGGGCGACCGCACAGGGTATGCACCAGGATGGGGAGAACACCTCGGCTGGGATCCTCGGGTGCCGGCTCGGTTGCCTCATCTTCGACGTCCGTCTTGCCCTCGCCGAAGATCTCGATCACTACCCTGGTGTCAAGGCTCACCGAACAGGTCCTCCTCGGTCAGGTTGTACCAGATCTCACCCAGGTAGAACTCGCTGCCCATGCGCTCTTTGATCTTGGGTGCATCACGAAGTGGACGTGCGCGCACCGGCGCGTCGGGTCCATCCTTCCGCCGACTGAGAAACGTCACCTCCTCCGGCTCGAAGAAGCTCAACACGAACGGCGAGTGCGTCGTGAGGATGATTTGTGGGAAGCGAGGCCCTTCCTCGCGGTGGACCATCTGCTTGAGGATCTTGATGACTTGGCCCAAGCGTTTCGGATAGACGCCGGTCTCAGGTTCCTCAACTAGCAGGAGAGCGGGAGGATTTGGCAGGTGGGCTAACGCCAAGAAGCCAAGAAGCAGAACGGCTCCGCCGGAAGCCTGCTCGCCGCGGACAAGGCACCCGCTTCGCGTCTCAAACCGGATACCCTTTCCGTCGGCGGCGCCCGACTCGTAGCGTCCAGAGGATGTCCAAGACCTCTTGAGCGCGTGCTCAGTTACAACTCGCACGCTCCTGAATTGCGGCAAGAGTTCGCAGAACCGATCTCGGAGCTGAATGAACAGTTCCGGTTGGTAAGTCACAACATCGTCCAGGAGTGTCGCTAGCCCAAACCCGTCAGGGTCCAGCCTGAACCTGCGATGCTTGTCAATCGCTGCAGGGAGCGCCATCATACTCGAATCAAAGGCGTACTTGTGCGCGGGTTTCAGCACTTCGGACAGCACTTCCAGTTCCGCCACGTCAGCATCTGGCGACACTTGCCCAGTTTGACCCCAGATTAGAAGTTCGGTTTTGTCTCTCCTGGTTCCTTGCCCCATGACAGACGGAGGTTGGCTCCCCAACTGCAAGGTCTCCTCTGCCACGACGCAATTCGTACCCGACTGTGGGAACTCCACCTGAAGATCGTACTTGAGGCTTGGATACGCCGTCGGCGGTGTCTCTCCGCTTCGTGTGCTCCATTGCCCCGACAGGTGGACGCGGGTCTCTCTACTGTTGTGGCGTACAAGCTCCAGTCCCGACCACGGTCTCGGGAACGCCTGCGGCAGAAGGTCTTGTGAGCTGCTATGCAGGGCTGTCATGGCCTCAAGCAGACTAGTCTTCCCCGCGTCGTTCTCCCCAATGAGCACGTGGATCGGCGTCAGCGGGATATCGATCTCGCCCAGGCACTTGTAGTTCTTCACGCCGAAGCGGGAGAGGTACATGGCGATCTCCTGGTGACGGGAGTAGCGTCACGACTGCGGCCATTCGGCCCGGTCGGCCTCAGTTTCGCGCGGCCGACGCGGCCAGCCTCCTTGATCCTACCGCACCACCCCCGGGTGGGACAAGGGGACTTGGCTCGCATCCGGCGACCGCGTACGATGCGGGTCACGCCAGGTACCACGTGCGTCTCCGGTGGAAAGGTCCGATCGCGATGGGCGACGTCAACCAGCTTCTCTTCGTGCGCAAGCATGCGGAGCACCTCGACGGGCCGTACCTGGAGGTCGGGGCGAGGGATTATGGGAGCACGCAGGACTTGCAGGCGGCGCTGGTCGGCGAGGAGGAGTACGTGCGGGTGGACATGGAGGACGGGCCGCGCGTCGACGTCGTCGTGGACTTGACGGAGCCGTTCGACGCGGTCGACGCCAAGCTGGGCGGCAGGCGGTTCGGGACGGCCTTCTGTCTGAGCGTGCTGGAGCACTGCGGGCAGCCGTTCGTGATGGCCGAAAACCTGACGCGGCTCGTGCGGCCCGGCGGGCGGGTCGTCGTCTCCGTGCCGTTCGCGTGGCGGTTCCACGCCTATCCGTCCGACTACTGGCGGTTCACGCACGAGGGCGTCAAGCGCCTGTTCCCACGATTGGTGTTCGACCCTGAGAAGAGCACAGCGGCCACGTCGCGCAGGAACGACTTCCGGCCGATCGACGAGCAGGTGGGTAAGATCCCGTTCGCCTCCAAGCCGCATTGGCGCGAGGGGCACCCGCTGCGCGCGATCACGGCCAGGTCGCTCCGCCTGCTGGCAGGCGTCGGCGTGCTCCGTTGGCTGGCCGGGTATCGCTACGTCCTGGCGCCGACCAGCCTGATGATGATCGGCACACGGATCGAAGAGTAGGCAGGACTCACCCCGGAGAGAAGGCGAGGTAAGCCGATGGACTCACGTGAGATCGTCCGGCGTGCGATCGAGATGCGGCGCCCGCCGCGGCTCCCGTTCTGGCAGCACGAGGTCGACTGGGCCCCGGACGACGTGTGTGACGTCTGGGAGATGGATCGGGCGGAGGCCGGCTGGTTCTTCGATAACGCCGCCGCGGACGACTGGGGGTGCCGTTGGGCGCGGACCGACGTGAAGAACATGGGCCAGGTGGTCGGGCACCCGTTGGCCGACTGGTCGGCGCTCGATCGCTTCCACCCGCCCCAAGCCCGCAATCCCTTCTACTTCGAGCGGCTCGGTCCCCTGCTCGACCAGGCGGGCGACCGCTACGTGGCGGTGACCAGCCATTTCACGCTCATCGAGCGGCTCCACATGCTCCGCGGGTTCGCGGCCACGATGGAGGACTTCTACTTGGAGCCGGAGCGGGTCGAGCGCGTGCTCGACATGATCCTCGAGTTCAAGCTGGAGCTTCTTGGCGAGCTCCACCGCCGGTTCGCTGACCGCGTGGATGGGTTATTCCTGACCGACGACTGGGGCACGCAGCAGGGCACGTTCGTCAGCCCCCGGGTCTTCGAGCAGTTTTTCGCCCCGCGCTACGCCCGGCTGTTCGGTGCGATCCACGACCACGGCTGGCACGTGATCCTTCACAGTTGCGGGCGGATCAACGATTTCGTGCCCCGGCTGGTGGAGCTGGGGGTCGACGTTCTGAACATGCAGCAGCCGCAGGCGTACGGGCTGGTGGAGTTCGGCGAGCAATTTCGGGGGAAGGTTTGCTTCTTGACGACCGTGGACATCCAGTCGACGCTCCCCCGGGGCGTGGAGGCGGACGTGCGCGAGGAGGCCCGGCAGTTGGTCCGCCACTGGAGCACACCCGACGGCGGGCTCGTGGTGTTCAACTACGGCGATCCCGAGGCCCTGGCGGTCCGACCGGAGATGACCGAGGTGATGTTCGACGAGTTCGTCAAGCGGAAGGACTACTGGCAGCGTGACGACAGCATTTAAGTTCATCGTGCTTTAGCCCGCCGTGAACACACGGCGGGCCGCCACGCCGCTACAGATTGGCGAAGATCTCCCCCACCCGGCAGCGGAAGCCGGGCACGACGTCCTCGCCGTCCAACTCGTCCTTTTCGGTCAACGTCTTGATGTCGGTTGCCGAGCGGTAGACGGTCACGCTTCGCCACTGGGGGTTGACGACCCAGACCATCCCGGCCCCGGCGTCGAGCCAGGAGCGGACCTTCTCGTCGACCTCGCCGGTGGTGTCGCCGGGCGAGACCACTTCCACCGCCAAGTCGGGCGCGCCGGGCCAGAACGCCTCCTCGGGCAGATCCCCTTCGAGACGTTCCTTTCGGATGAACGCGATGTCCGGCGCGCAGACCGTATCCGGATCGCGGGCGATGAGGAAGCCCGTCTCCGCCAAGAAGACTTGGCCGAGCTCGCGCTGCAAGACGTACTGACCAAGCCGTGAACGAAGGTTCCCACCAACCGCCCCATGTCTCCAACTGGCCGGTGTCATCTTTCTCAACTCTCCCGCGACCAGCTCGTAGCGGTGGCCGTCGTCCGGCATGCTCAGGAGCTGCTCGGCCGTGACACGTGTTGTTGTGCTCATCAGGTCACCCGATGATGAAGGAACGGGTCCACGCCGATGCGTGCGGCGGCCGCAAGGCGCGGCCGGCAACCGGGCCCCGCAGCTTCCATTATACGCGCGAGTCCACGGCCAGTCACACGGCGATTCTAACGACCGCTCAATCCGTCACCTTGTACACCGTATCGTGCACGCGGGCGTGTTCGACGACCTTGATGCCCACGGCTTGCCCCGGGGTGGCTTCCTCCACCGAGTCGTGCTCGATCTGCATCGAGTCGACCGTTTGGGTGAAGTCGCTGGTGTGGCCCTTGAAGTGGATCGTGTCGCCCACCCGCAGCGTGCCGGCGGTGATCTCGATCGCCGCCACCTGGGCCTTGCTGAAGTAGTGCGTGACCCTGCCGATTTCTTCCTCCGCCATCTCGACACCCTCCTTCTCCCGGCCCGGGTCGGCGAGCACGTGGCCGTGCGCCAAATCGACCCACGCGCCGCAGTCGCACCGGACCCGATGTCCAAACTGGAACAACGTCACATCGAAGCCCGCCCCACATCGCGGGCAGGTAATCGCCATCCAATCGGCCCCCCTTGTCCCCCCATTATGGCAATTTCGCCGGCGGGGACAAGCATCCCGCCGAGCCTGGTGGCCGGTCGGCCCGGCAATCGGAGTCGGTCCGCCCCCCCGGAGTTCCTCGTTCCCAAGCTCCAGCTTGGGAAGGCACGTCACCCCAGCGGATCGCCCGAAAACGCCGCGCGGGCCGGGTCGCCGTCGGCGGCCATCACCTCGAGCAGGCGCTGGTGCATTTGGCGGACCGTTTTGGCGTGGGCCGGGTCTTTGGCCAGGTTGCGGTCCTCGTGTGGGTCTTCCCGGAGGTCGTACAGGGCCACCGCGCGGGGCTTGGGGCGGTAGAAGAGCTTGTAGCGCTCGGTGCGGAGCATGCGTGAGGCGTTGGCCCGTTGGCAGAACGCGTAGTCGCGCCATTCGACCCGGCGGCCTTCGACCAGCGGGCGCATCGACCGGCCGTGGGTTTTCTGCGGCGCGTCGAGGCCCAGGTAGTCGAGGATCGTGGGCATGTAGTCGATCTGGCTCACCGGCTGCGGCACGACCGTGCCGGGCGGGATGCGCCCCGGTAAACGCATCACCAGCGGGATCCGCACGAGGTCGTCGTAGAAGCTCCCGATCGACTTGCCGATGCAGCCGTGGGCCCCGACCATGTCGCCGTGATCCGTGGTGAAGATCACCAGCGTGTTGTCGGCGAGGCCCCGCTCGTCGAGCTTCGCTAGCACGCGCCCGAGCTGGTCGTCGATGTACTTGACCATGCCGTGGTAGATGGCGGCGTACTCGCGGATGCCCTCCGGGCCCATGATGTCGCCCAGCCGCTTGCTCGCGCCCCGCTGGTCCCACTCGGGCATATCGGGGGTGCCGGGTATCTCGACCTCGCTGCGATCGACAAGGCTGTAATACGGCTCGGGGGTGACCCAGAGATCGTGCGGCGGGCTCCACGAGGCGGTGATCATGAAGCTCTCGTCGGCGTGCCGGTCGATCAGATCGAGCACCTGGTTGGTGATTTGCGTCTCGGGCAGAAGCTCCGGGGGCACGAGGCTCCGGCCGATGATCGAGATGTAGGCGACGCGCATGTTGGGAATCGCGTGGAACTCGTGATAGCCCTTTTCCACGCACGGGAGCATTTCCACGGGCCGGCCGAGGTACTTGCCGGGGCTGGGGTGATCGGCGAACTGGGCGGCGGGGAGATGCTCGGCGAGGAAGCGGCTGTACTCGCGGGGGTTCTTCGACGCGTAGGCCCACGACTCGTAGCAGTCGAAATCGCCCTTGTCGCCCAGGTGCCACTTGCCGCGGTGGCCCGTGGCGTAACCCTGGCGGTGCAGGATGGTCTCGGTGTTAGGAAATGCGTCCTGCGGGGGCGGGTGCTGTTTGGTGCGTCCGGGGCTGACGTTGACCAGGATGCCGTGCGTGTGGGGATAGAGCCCGGTGATGATCGAGGCGCGCGAGGGCGAGCAGTAGGGGGTAACGCACGTGGCGCCGTCGAACCGGGCCCCCTCGCGCCCGATGCGGTCCATGTGGGGCGTCTCGATGTACGGGTTGCCCGTCGAGGAAAGCGAGCGGTAGTGCTGCTCGTCGGTCATCAGGAAGAGGACGTTGAGGCGGCCCTCCTGCTTGGGCCGGGCGTCGCATCGGACGGCGCCGGGCGAGGCGGCAACGGCCGCGGCGGCCCCGGCCATTTGGAGAAACCGGCGACGGGTGAGGCTTCGGGACATGGTCGTCGACTCCGCTAGGTTGCTAAGCCGCTAGGTTGCGAAGCTGCAAGCGGCTTCTTCGGGGTTACTGTTTGCGCATTGCGAGCCCGGCGGCGATCGCCTGCTCCGTCTTGGCTACGTTCTCCCGCAGCGATCCGCCCGCGTGGAACCAACAACTGGTGCCGGCGACCAGGACGTCGGCGCCGGCGCCGACCATTCTGGGGATGTGCTCGAAGCTGACGTTGCCGTCGACCATGATCGGCACGCCCAGGCCGCGCTCGTCCAGGAGGAGGCGGCAGTCGGCGATCTTGCGAAACGCGCCGGCCACCAGCTTCTGGCCGGCGAACCCCGGGTTGACGGTCATCAACAGCACGAAGTCGAGCCGTTCGAGCACGTACTCCATCGCGGTGAGCGGGGTGGCCGGATTCAGGGCCACGCCCGCCTTCATCCCCCGGTCGCGGATATCGGTCAGCGTGCGGTCCAGGTGCAGGCAGGCTTCCGCGTGTACGGCGACCCACTCCACGCCGATCTCGGCCAACCGCGCGACGTACGCGTCGGGATTGCCGACCATCAGGTGCACGTCCAGCGGGAGCGACGTCTTCGCCCGGACCCCGCGGATCACGTCCGGGCCCAACAGCAGGTTGGGCACGAAGTGGCCGTCAGCCACGTCGAAGTGGAGCATGTCGGTCCCGGCCGCTTCGAGTCGCCGAACGCTCTCCTCCAGGTGGAAGAGATCGGCGCACATCACGGAGGCCGTAACCTGCACCCGCCGGTCCGGTTGCCGATCCGGCTTTCGATCGGATTCTCCGGCCGATTCGACGCGCACGGGGCCAGGCTCGCGCGATGCGGCGTCCCCCCCGTCGCTGGGCCATACCTCCTTCAAATACCGGATCGACTGGCGAAGCTGGTCGGCCAACTCCTTGTCGGAATGGTCCCGGCCCAGCTTCGGCCCGCCGATCTCCAGGTAGCCGATCAACGGATCGACGGGGATCCGCTCGGCATGCGCAAGCAGCAGTCGGCGCACCGGCTCGATCTCGATGATGCCCGCCTCGCGCTCGGCCGGGCTGAAGCCGAACGTCGAGCAGTACTGCCGATCGGTGTTCTTCAAGTGCACTTCGACGAGGTAGGGCAGCGTGGCTTCGAGCAGCTCCAGGTGATCGTGCCCGAGGCGACCGTCGCGATCGGCAAACGCATGGGCGACGTCGGTGCAGTAGCCGATCCGCGCCGTGCTCTCGGCCTGCTGCCGGTGATACGCGTCGAGCTCGTCGGCCATCGAGCGAATCTCGTCGGGCAGCGTGGGCGGCTCAGCAAGGCAAGACATCGGCTCGATCAAGAGCCACTCGACTCCCTGATGGTGGGCGAAAACCATTAGCTCCTTCATGTTCCGCAGATAGCACTCGACGCCGCGCCGCTTGGTCCCTATCCGGTCGCGGTAGACCGCGCCCGGGTTCGACCCGACCGATCGGGCCCCGACCAGCGCCCCGACCTCGATCAGTCGCTCGTAGCTGCGGCGGGCCACGGCCTCCCAGCCCGGCTCGTCGATGAAGAACCCCCCCAGCTCCCGGTGGGCCGTGAAGACGCTATGGATCGCGATCCCCAGGTCGTCGGCCTGGCGCCGCAGCCGGTGGAAGAACTCGTCGGGCAGTTGGTAGATCTCGAAGAAGGTGCCCAACTGGACGTGTCGGACGCCTTCTTCGGCCAGGAGCCGGAAGAGCCACTCGTAGGAGAACCGGTATTCTACGGGATCGGTCTTGACGCCGAGTTGCAGGGTAAGATCGCCCAAGGCGTTACTGCTCCTTGTGGGGATGGAAGACGACGCACGCTGCTCGTTCCCAAGCTGGAGCTTGGGAACCAGAGAGTCCCGGACGGACGGCGCACGGCGGGGTCTCAAACCAACGAGTGTAGCGTGTTTGAGCGGGCCTGCAAGCTGCGGCGTGACGTGACGCGGTGGCGTCGACGGGGCTTGGGGGCCTGCCGCGGCCCGTCAGGGCTTGCCGTTGAGGCCTTCGAGATGGGCGATCTTCTGGACGCGGCGGGCGTGGCGGCCGCCCTCGAACTCGGTGGCCAGCCAAATCTCGATCATCCGGTCGACCGCCCGTTCCCCCAGAATGTCGCCCGACAGACAGAGCACGTTCAGGTCGTTGTGCCGGCGGCTTATCTCGGCCGCCACCTCGTCGTAGCAGGGCGCCGCCCGAACCCCCGGGAACTTGTTGGCGGCAATCGTCATCCCCAGGCCGGTGCCGCAGACGAGAATGCCTCGATCGACCTCGCCGCTGCTCACCTTTCGGGCGACCTGGGCGGCGATATCGGGATAGTCGACGCACTGGTCGTCGTAGGAGCCGACGTCGACGACCTCCTGGCCCAGCTTGGCCAACAGCTCGACGATCTTGGCGCGGAGATTCACGCCGCGATGGTCACTCCCGACGGCGATTCGCATCGTGTCCACTCTCCTCGACGACACTCCCCATACCGGCCCGACCGGCTTGCCAACGCTTCGGCGGGCCGATCGTGTGGGCCACTGTAAGGCGCTAGTTTAACGATCCCAGTCGCCAGACGCAACCACCCGGTCCGGCTGCGATGGCGAAAAACGCTCCACAATATCGCGCTTTGCGGAAAAATGCCCGCCAGGACGGCCACGTGCCCGATTTCGTCCCAGGAGAGGCCAGGATCGCCCACGTACCCCCCCGACGGGGCAATACAACGGCTATGGCCCGGTCCAGGAAGACCGCGACACGTGCGGGCGACTGCCGCGAGGGATGACGAGACAGGCCAAGCCGCCGCCGTCGCGGCCCTTCCGGGCCAAAGCCGAGTCCGCGGCCCGGCTTTGCGCCTTGGGGCCACCGGGGCCTCTTCATTGAGTCGCGTGACCCGAAAGCGGGGGGGCTGGGTCCCGGCGACTACTTCCGGGTGGCCCACTCGTCGGCGGTCTCGGGGAAGAGGCTCAAGTGCTTGACGCCCCGACGCGGCGCGGCCATCCAGGGGGCCACGGCGTCGCGCCAGCGGGCGTAGTGGGACGTCTCCTTGTGGGCGTTCATCCCCGCCTCGTCTCGGTACACCTCGTACAGCACAAAGCGGTTCGGGTCGTCCGTCTGCTGGATCACGTCGAACCGCAGGTTGCCCGGCTCCTCGACCGTGCCTCGGGCGTTTTCCAGCGTTGCGTCGATGAACTCCCGGCGGTGTTCCGGCTTCACATGGACGTGCACACAGACCACGTGCATCGCACTTTCTCCTTGCACGACTCAGGCTGACAGACCAAGCCCTGCGTCCCCGCCGGTCGCCGTGGGGACGAGCCACAAACGCCAGACGACAACTCGCGCGGATCTGGCGGCTCGACTCACCGTACAGGATTCCGCGGATCGTGCAACCCATCCTGCCAACGATCCGCGGAAGAACGACTTCCGCATTTCCGCACCGGCTTCGGCCTCCGGTTCCCCAGCCGGGCCGCCGGTGGTATCATTCTGCCATCGACTTGAGGTCGGTAGCCAAAGACGAGGCAAGTGAGGGAAGGCTTGGCCGAATGAGACTTACCGTCGTCGACCCGGAGAAGTGCGTTGGCTGCCAGTGCTGCATGTTCGCCTGCGCCCGGCGGCTCGAGCCAGGGCTAGCCAAGGCGTCGATCGGCATTCGCTCGGTGGGCGGCATGGAGCGGGGGTTCACGGTGATCGTGTGCCGGGCCTGTGACGACCCGCCGTGTGCGCGGGTCTGTCCGACCGACGCCTTGGAGCCGAAACCGACGGGCGGCGTGCGTCTCGATCCGGCCAAGTGCATCGGCTGCGGCCGGTGCCGCGAGGCCTGCGTGGTCGGCGCGGTCTTCTGGGACGACGAGCAGCAGAAGCCGATGATCTGCATCCAGTGCGGCGTGTGCGCCACGTTCTGCCCCTACGGAGTCATCGAACTGGTGAAGCAGGAGGCGATTCATGATGCCGCCGGATGACTGCCTGGCCAACGTGCTCCACGTCGACCTCTCGGAGAAGGCGTTTTGGGTCGAGCGCCGCGAGGACCTCTTCGAGCGCTACCTCGGCGGCAGCGGCGTGGCCGTCGGGCTGTTGCACGAGGAGTGCCCCGAAGGCTGCGACCCGCTCGGCCCGGAAAGCCCGATCATCCTGGCCGTCGGACCGCTCACCGGGCTGTTCCCGCTGGCCTCGAAGACCGTGGCCATGTTCAAGTCGCCCCACACGGGCAACCTGGGCGAGAGCCATTGCGGCGGGCGGAGCGCCGTGGCCGTGCGCATGGCCGGCTACGGGGCCATCGTCATCAAGGGCGCCAGCGAAACGCCCGTCTACCTCGCCGTCCACGGCGACCGCGTCCGGTTCCGCAACGCCGCCACGCTCTGGGGTATGGGCAGCAGCTTCACCGCCGGGCGGATCATCCGCGAGCAGGAGCCGGGCGCCGGACTGCGGACCATCATGCGGATCGGCCGTGCCGGTGAAAAGCTCGTCTCCTACGCCGCGGTCACCACGGAGACCTACCGCCATTTCGGCCGGCTCGGCCTGGGAGCGGTCTTCGGCAGCAAGAAGCTCAAGGCCGTGGTCGTCTCCGGCAAGCGATCGCTCCCGGTGGCCGATCGGCGCGGCTATCGCAAGCTCTACGACGAGATCTTCCAGACGGCCGTCGATTCCCCGGTGATGCAGAAGTACCACGAGCTGGGCACGGCCGAGAACATCCTGCCCCTCGATGAGCTGGGCGGGCTCCCCACGCGGAACCTCACGGCGTCGCGGTTCGAGGCCGCGTCGCAAATCTCCGGCGAGTCGTTCGCCGAGCACTACCTGGGCCGGCGCCTGGCCTGCTCGCACTGCCCCGTCGCCTGTATCCACATCGCCGCGCTCCGCGAGCCCTACGCCGACGAGCCCTACTTCTACAAGACCTCGATGATCGGCTACGACTACGAGCCGATTTTCGCCATCGGCTCGATGCTGGGGATTTCCGACCCGGCCGGCATCCTCCGGCTGATGGATCGGGTGGAGGCGTTGGGGCTCGATGTGATGAGCACGGGGGTCGCGTTGGCCTGGGCCACGGAGGCCCAACAGCGAGGGCTGATTGCGGACGAAGAAACGGACGGCGTCACGCTCGCGTGGGACGATTGCGACGCCTACCTGGAGGCCGTCGGGCGAATCGTCGAGCAGCCCAACGAGTTTTACCGGGCCCTGGCCCAAGGGGTCGAGCGTGCGGCCGAGCGGTACGGTGGGGTGGAGTTCGCCTTGGCCTTCGGCGGCAACGAGATGCCCGGCTACCACACGGGCCCGGCGGCCCACGTCGGGTTCCTGGTCGGCGCCCGGCACAGCCATCTGGACAACGCCGGCTACAGCATCGACCAGAAAACGCTCGTCAAGAAGCGGCTCTCGCCCGAAGAGCTGGCCCGGGCCGTGATGTCCGAAGAGGCGTGGCGCCAGGTCCTCTCAAGCCTCGTCGTCTGCTTCTTCGCCCGGGGAATCTACAAGCCGGAGATCGTGTCGCAAGCCCTTCAAGCGGCCGGCATGGAGCTTTCGCCCGACGACCTCGATCGCCTGGGCGATTCTATCTACCGCGAGAAGTACCGGTTCAAGTTCCGCGAGGGCTTCTCGCTGGAAGACGTGCGGATTCCGCGGCGGATCTTCGAGACGCCCGCGCTCGTGCAAGACTGGGACGAGGAGTACGTCCGCAGCACCGTCGAGGAGGTGAGGAAGGCCGTGTCCGCCCCCGCCGAGTAGCACCTCCTCTCGTTCCCAGGCTCTGCCTGAGAACGCACTACCGCGAGGCTCGGCCTCGCCACCCAACGCGGCATGATCGCCAGCTCTCGCGGCGTGTGCGGGCGTCAGGCATTCCGGGGCCCCCCAAAATGGTGGCCGGGTCCCGTCCCGCCGCCTCCCCCCGACCACGCCCACCGGCGTTGCGTCCCCCGTAGGTTTGCCGTATCCTGGACGCGCCGAACCGTCTCGAATCGGCCGCCGCGCCAACTTCCGCACGCCTCCCCCATCTCTACCAGCCGTGGGCAAACGCCAAGCAAAACAGGCCCGTACCGCAAAGCGCCGGCAGCGCGATCCCCGGCCTCGCAAGACCCCCAGGCTGCGTTGGGTGGTGCTCGGCGTGCTGGCCGCGTGCGCGCTGCTCGGGTGGGCCTTCGCCACCCAACCCCGTCAACGAAACCCCGCTCCGCCCGTGTACGGATACGAAATCGTCCACGTCTATCCGCACGACGCCCGGGCCTTCAGCCAGGGTCTGGCCTTCGCCGACGGCTTCCTCTACGAAGGGACGGGCCAATATGGCCAGTCCTCGCTCCGGCAGGTCGATCTCGAGTCGGGCAAGGTGCTCAAGTACGTGCCGCTCCCCCGGGAGATCTTCGGCGAAGGGATTGCAATCTCCGGCAGCCGGATCATCCAATTGACCTGGCAGAACCGGGTTGGGTTGATCTACGACAAGGAGTCGCTCAAGCCCCAAAGCACCTTCCGCTATAAGGGAGAGGGGTGGGGCCTGACCACCGACGGCCGGCGCCTGGTGCTGAGCGACGGCTCGGCCACCCTCCGCTTCCTCGATCCCAAAACCTTTCGCGTGGTCGACACGGTCACGGTCCGCAGCCGGGGGGCCCCGGTGAATCAGCTCAACGAGCTGGAGTACGTCGAGGGCCAGATCTACGCCAACGTGTGGGGCAGCGATCGCATCGCCCGAATCTCCCCCCAAACCGGCGAGGTCCTCGGCTGGATCGACCTGGCCGGCCTGCTCAAACCCGCCGAAAGGGTTAACGTCGACGCGGTTCTCAACGGCATCGCCTACGACCCCCAAGCAGGGCGACTTTTCGTCACCGGCAAGTTGTGGCCCAAGCTTTTCGAGATCCGGGTCGTCCCCAAGGGTTGACGAATCCTTTTTCTCCGGCGATAACACGCCATCAAGGCGCCCCGTCGGTGCGATCTACCCAGCAGCCCCCCCGTCTTTCGGGCGGGGACGAACGGGCCGTTGGAATATGCCCTCGCGTGTGCCCGTGGCTCGAGAGACGTAGGGTGCGTGAAACGCACCAGTCCCTCTGTGACGCGCCGATGGTCCGTTTCAGGCACTGTACAGCTCGTAGGGTGCGTCGAGGCACGAGATCCGCAGTCTTGTCGGTCCGCTTCCCGGCGTGGCCCTCCCTCCTCTCGACCCACCCTATTTGACCACGCCGCTCACTTTGTTGACACCTTCCCGGCGATCGTATACGTTGCACCGTGCTCAGCCGAGGGACCCATGCCGACAGCGCTCAACACGACGAGGAATTTCCGATGGGAAGAATGAATCGACGGCATTTTCTGGAGGGCACGTTGGCCGTATCGGCCGCTCTTGGGGGAGCAGGACTGGCCCGCTCGGCCATCGGGGCGGACTCGCGCGCCAAGCCGGTTTCCCCTTGCCCCCGCGACGTGAAGGTTAACATCAAGCCGCTCTATGCCGGGATGGTCCATTCCGGGGTATGGGTGGGACCATGCAGGCCGAAAGACACGGCACCGCCGGAACAAGAACGGGCTTCGCACAAGAAGCGGTTTCCTGCGGAAATCGAGAGACTCAGACAGACCGTCGGCTCAGCGGCCAAGGTGTTAGAGCCCATCTACTACGAAGCCGATGATTATTTCGACGTCCGGGGGAGCACGGACGAGCTATTCGCGAAATTGGATAGCGAGAAGGAAGAAGTCGATCTCTACCTCCAGTTTGGGGCAGTTGGGCGGTGCTTCGCCGCTCTGGTGGGTGAAAGGTATCACAAGCCCGTCGCGATCCCGTACACGGCTTCTGGCAGAGAGCTTTCCGCCTATCTGCGGGGCAAGAACCTGGAGGGCTACACGCCTATTGATGCCGACGAGCTAACCAGCCTCGTCGCCCTGTTGAGAGCCAGAAAGGTATATCGCCAGACCAGGATTCTGGAGATCGTCAATCGCCCCCAGAAAATCCCGAGACGGCTCCCCAACGCCATTACAGACTATGAGTTTCTCAAGAAGGAATACGGCATCGACGTGCAACAAGTCAATTTCGACGAGCTTGCCGAGGAGATGTCTCGAGTCAGAGAGACCAAGCCGATCGCCGAGCAAACCCAAGAGCTGACCGACAAGCTGATCGCCGGAGCCGTTGATTCCAACATCAAGAGGGAGTACGTCGTCGCCGACGTGCAGTTCTATCTGGCGGCCAAGAACCTGATGGGACGACACGGCTGCAATGCCTTCTCGATCGACTGCTACGAAATCTGTGCAAGCCGGCTTTCCGAAAAGTGGAAGACCGTGCCCTGCCTGGCGCACAGCCTGTTGAAGGACGAGGGCTTCCCCGCGGCGTGCGAAGGAGACATGAACGCGCTTCTGATGATGGGCCTGCTCATGGCGCTGACGGACAAGGCGGCCTACATGGGCAATTTGCACATTCACAGCGAGGAGGTCTTTGACATCAACCACAGCGTGCCGGGGCTGAAGATGCTCGGCTACGACAAGCCCGACCTGCCCTATCAGTTGCGATATCGGATTGCGCAGGGCTGGGGGACGAAGCTCCAGATCGATTTCTCGAAGATCGAGGAAAAGGCCGTCACGATCGCCCAGATGAATCCCTGGAGCAATCAGATCCTGGCGGTGCGGGGCGATGTGATCGGCGTCGACGGAATGGACGAAATCTACTGCAATCCGGGAGCCCTCATCAGCTTCTTCGATGCCAAGGGGTATTTCAAGAAGCAGGACACCTACGGCCACCACGGCGTGATGGCATATGGTGATTACACCAAGGAGCTGGAAAGGCTGGCCGGGATGCTGGGCATGGAGATTGAGGTCTACCACGCATAGCGTAGATGGTGCGTTTTACGCACCCTACCGCTTGGCTCTCACCAGTGCGACCCAATCCCGGTCGCGCTCCCCCGGCGGGTCGCCGATCGATTGCTTGCCGGGGCCGGTGATCGTGTGCACGGAGCCGGGCACCAGGTTGCCGCCGGTGCGGGGGTTGTACCAGGCGACGGTGAACGTGGCGGTGGACCGGCCGAGGTCGAGCGTCGTGGTGCCGCCTTCGGGCAGATAGATGGCGTAGACCTCGCCCGGCTTGGCCAGGCAGTAGTCGTCGGGGTTCGACGTGAGCGCGTCGGCCGCTTGCATCTCGTGGAAGGGGAGGTGCGTCTGGAAGAACTCCAGCGCGTGGCGGGTCATGTCCCACAGCCGGTCGCGGCTCCGCCAGTCTTCGCCGTTCAGGTCGTTGTGGGCGTACTTGTAGCCGAAATACCACTCAACGCCCGCCCCGCCAGCCATCAGGTTGCCCCAGAGGTGACGCTTGCGCACCTCGTCGTGGCCGGGGGCGTCGGCGTCGGGCATGACGCCCGTATGGGGCGGGCCGATCTCGTCGAGCGAGACGATCCACTTCCTCCCCGCGGCCGCCGAGCGCTCGACCCAGCGGAGCGTTTGCCGGTGCGTGTCGTTCGTTTGGAGCGACACGCCGTCGAACCACCGGTAGCCGAGGAGCGGCTCGTAGACCGCGTCGTACTTGCCCGGAAAAGTGTGCACGACGACCGGGTGATCGTAGGGGTCCAGGTCGTGGAGGTACTTGGCGAACTGCTTACGCTGGTCGTCGGTGTTGGTGTTTTCCTCCCCAAGGTTCCAGGTGACGGCCAGGTGGTGGCCGAACCGGGCGACCAGCTCGCGGTAGTAGAGCCGCCGCTCGGGGCCCAGGCGGCCTTCGTCCAAAAGCTGGTCGTTCTCCTGCTCCTGGGTGATCACGTGGAGCATGATGCCCAGCTTGTCCATGTGGGAGAAGACGATCTCCCACTGGTCGAGCTTCGAGCAGTCGAAGCGGTCGCGCCGGTCCTCGTCGATCCAGGGCCAGACGTCGCGCCCGTCGCCGCCGACGTTCATCGTGAGGAAGTAGACGGAGTTCATTCCCTTGCTCGCGAGGTAATTCAAGGCCCCGATCATTCCCTTGCCCTTGCCGCCTTTCCACGTGGGGTTGCCGGGCCGCCAATCGGCGACATGGGGCTCGTATCGGTGCAGCGGGGCGGGGGCGGCTTCGCCCTTGCGCGGGCCGCCGCGGCCTTGGCGCGAGAGCCGGGTGCCGTCGAAGTCGGCGTATCCCAGGAAGTTCTCCGGGCTGTCGGCCCCGCCTTTGAGGAACCAGCGGCCCGACTCGGCGAACTGCAGTTGGTGCTCGCCCACGTAGCGGAGCAGCCCGGCCGCGCGAAGGTCGGGCGAGGATTTGTCGCTGGGCCCCACCCGGAAGCTGCCCGAGCTGCCGTCCGGCTCCAGCGGCGTTCCGGCTTCCGAGTCGAGGCTCAGGGCCACGTCCGTCCCGGCGCGGAACGAGATGCGGTAAGTCCAGAGGCCGACCGCGTCGGGCGTGAAATGCGCGCGCCACTTGTCGCCCCCCGTGGCGCCCGACTCGGCGGCATTGCCGTCGGCCGCGTAGAAGCCCTGGACCACGTGGGTCTTCGACCCATTGGAGAACGCGACGACCAGCCGGCAGTCGCGGAACGGGTTGTGCTCGGCCGTCTCGCTGGTATCGAGGGCGTCGATGGTAACCGTGACCCGATGCCACTGCTTCAGCTCGCCGGTGACGACGGGGGCGGCCAGCGTGCCGCGTGCGACCGCCAGGCAAGCCGGCAGGACAAGAATGAGCGTGTGGAGCTTCATGTCAGTTCTCTCCTCGGCGCGACGGAAAACGGGAATCGCAGGCGTTCCGCGGGAATCCGGGCCTCCTCCGTAGGGTGCGTGAAACGCACCAAATAGACAATTCTTCTTCCGAATGGTGCGTTACACGTACCCTACAGTTATTGCACCTTCCCCACCGGCGCGAGGTAGATCGTGAACTCCTCCTTGCCGTCCACTCGGAGAAGCTGGTCCATCAGCTCCTGGTGATAGGCCCCGACCGCACACGTGCCCGCGCCGATGGCCTCGCAGGCGAGGTAGAGGTTTTGGCAGGCGTGGCCGGCGTCGATGGCGATCACCTTGTGGGCGGCCAGGTCGTAGCGCCATTCCATGCGGCGGGGGATGGTGGTCCAGACGAACGTGACGGCCGAGCGACCGGTGAACGATTGGCCCATCGTCGCCTCGGTCATTCGCTGCGACGCCCGCTCTTCGTGAAACTCGAACAGCAGTTGATGCTCCAGCGGCAGGTAGCGGTAGAATCCAGGGTCGACGCCCTCGACGCGAAACACGCACAAGTAGGTCTCCAGCGCGTGCCGGGCGCCGGCCGAAGGCACGGTCCTTAGCGCCGTGGAGCGGTCGATCTGCTGCTTGACGCCCTGCGTGGCCCAGAGCAGGAACGAGAGCTCTTCGAGCGAGAGCGGCTCCGGCCGGTACGTGCGCCGGCTCTTGCGGTTGCGGATGGCCGACGGGAGGTCGACGCTTTCGATGTGCGTCCACCCGTCGGGCGGCACGAGATCGACGCGCCGGGCGTCGGCCGGGGCCGGCTTCTCCAGCGGCGGCGGCGGGACGCCCCGGCTCTGCTCCGTCCGGGAGAAGTCGATGTGTTGACGGATCGTGTCCTTGAGGAAGTCGCGATACCGTTCCAGCTCCGACGCGCCTGCCATGTCGTGCTCCGGGACGGGTTCGGGGTTACCGTTCTGCAATTGTCAATTCACAATTGGCAATTGGAAATTCCCAATTGGCAATTCCCCTTCCGATCGGCTTCACTCCGCCGGGAGCGATCCCACCTCGGCATCGACGCGGAAGGCCAGGTCGTTCTCCTGGCCCGGCGACATGCTGCCGTTGGGATAATCGCCGGCGTGGTCCGGGCCGCTGTTCAGATACCAGGCGTGGTCGCCGGAGAGTCCGTCCTTGAGGCGCGTCTCGCCGCCGCCCACGTAGTCTTTGTTGTAGACGGTCAGCACGTACGTTTCGCCCGGCGTGACCGCGACCGGCTCGTCGAACACGAACGCGTTCCACGCGCCGCAGTCGACTTCGTCCGGCTTGAGCACCCGGGACTCACCCATCCACTCGGTCCACCACGATTTTTCGCTCGGCTTGCGGATGACGACCGAGAGGCCGTGCGTATGCACCAGGTCGCCGCGTGCGCTTTGGTCGCTCACGCGCACGGCGACCATCTTGATCTGCGGCTCGGTGGCGATGAAGCTCTGCATGAGGCCGTAGATGAGCCGGGCCGGGCCCGTCTCGCCGATCACGTGCGCAGGCGGCAGCGACGGGTCGGGCTTGGGGACCGCGGCCGGGCCGCGCGCCAGATCGGCCGGACCCACGTAGTCGGGCGACCATCGCGTGGCGGCGATGTGCGTCACGCCGTCGCCGAGCGTGATGTAGTAGGCCGTGAAGATCGACCCGTCCGAGAGTTCCACGCTGCGTGGATACCCCAAGTCGCCGGGGTAGCCTTTGCCCGGCCCCGGGCCGTCGGGTAAGGCGTCGCTGCGGAGGATCACCTCCCGGGCGACGTCCCACGTCGCGCCGCCGTCGCGGGAGAAACAAGCCCGCACGCCGTAAGGCCGCCGTCGGTAGCCGTACGTGCAAAGTACGTCGCCGCTTTGGAGCAGGAGCAGGCGCGGCGGGTAGCCCCACATCTCGGCTTGCCGCGGCCCGCTCCACGTGCGCCCGGCGTCGTCGGAGTGGGTCTGCCACAAAAACCCCTGCTCGTGCGGCGGCAGCTTGGGGTGGTACGGCTCGTTGCGGATCATCGCGATCACGCGCCCGCCGGGCACACATAGCAACTCCGCCTCGTTCAGATCGCGGATGCCGTCGGAGGCGATCGTCACGAGATCCCACGTGTCGCCCTTGTCGGTGGAGCGGAGGACCCACGCCTGGTCGGCCGGGTCGTCGGGGGTCACGCGCCCGTAGACTGGTTTGAGGATCGTGTCGTCCTCGAGCACGCACCCGACGCCGAACCCGCCCATGCTGGCAAATCGGGGAAGCTCGACCTGGCGTGTTTCCCACCCGTCGCTTGCCGGCTTCTTTCGCTGCATGAGCACACGATACGAAGCGCTGATGTGCCCGTCGGGCCATTCCTTGACCGCAACGCCTTGCTTCACCAACTCCTCCTTCTTCTCGCCTGGGAGCACCTCGTGCATTCGGGGGCCGATGCGGACGATCGTCCCGTCGCGGAGCACGAGGCCGGTGAGCTTTTCGGGCGGTGGCTGGTATTCGGAGTCCTTCTTATTCTGAAGCCACGTGGCGCCGCCGTCGGGCGAGAACAGGCCGATGCCGCCCGTCTCGCCGCCCGCCGCCTTGCCGTAGTGCGACCGCGTGGTGTTCCAGCCGAAGCTCACCCAGAGCTGGTCGCCGGGGCCCTTGGTCAGGCTGGGAAAGGCCGAGTATCGGGCGTCGTGCTTGTAGAGGACCATGTCCTGATCGAGCGGCTCGGCGGCCCCCAGGCAACCGAACGTGACGAAAACGACCAGCACCGTTCGCATGATGGCACCTCTTGTCGGGCGGTACGCGGCAGATCGCGTGACGGCGGAAATCGGACGGACGCTTGCCCTCGCGCGGCGACGCGGTGATACGCCCATCGTCGCACTGCCCCGCTTCCGCGCCTCCGGCTCTCGACCACCATAACGTAGGCCGGCGCCCGGTGCAATCCGCGGTTGACACGCTCGGGGTATCGGGTAGAGTAGGAGGCCGACGCAAAGGGGGCGGCCTGCTTTCTTGACGTGCTTTTCTACCGAGGAGATCGACCGAATGTCGGGGCTCGAGCTTCCGGAACGGCTCAACGCGGCGGCCGTGTTCGTCGACGTCCATATTGCCGAGGGACGCGGCCCCAAGCCGGCCATCCTCTGCGGCGACCGCACCGTAACCTATCAGGACCTCTACGAGGGGGTCAACCGTTTCGGTGGCGCGATTCGGGAGCTGGGCGTCCGCATCGAGGAGCGCGTGGCGATCCTGCTTCCCGACACGCCCGAGTGGGTCTTCGCCTTCTTCGGGGCGATGAAGATCGGCGCGGTGGCCGTGCCGATGAACACGATCCTCCTGCCCAAGGACTACGAGTACCTGCTCAACGACAGCCGGGCCCGCGTGCTGGTCGTCGCGCCTGAGCTTCTGCCGAAGATCGCCGAGGTCCGCGACCGCCTCCGGTACCTCGAGCACGTCGTCGTAACGGGGGAACCACCCCCAAGAGACCTCGCGCTGGACGACGTGCTGGGCGCCGCCTCGCCCGAGCTGGAGCCGGAGGATACGAGCAAGGACGACGCCGCCTTCTGGCTTTACAGCTCCGGCACGACGGGCTTCCCCAAAGGGGCGATCCACCTACACCACGACATGATCGTCGAGGCCGATCTTTACGCCCGGCAGACGATCGGCCTCCGCGAGTCGGACGTGTCGTTTTCGGTGCCCAAGCTGTTCTTCGCCTACGGTCTGGGCAACGGGCTTTACTTCTCGCTTCGGGTCGGCGGGACGAACGTGCTCCTGCCCGGCCGGCCCACGCCCGACGCGGCCTTCGACGTGATCGACCGCTACCAGCCCACGGTCTTCTACAGCGTTCCCACCAGTTACGCGGCCATGTTGCACCTGGCGGAGAAGACGAAGCGCCAGAGCCTGGGGCGCGTGCGCATGTGCGTCTCGGCGGGCGAGCCGTTGCCCAAGCACCTTTTCGACAAGTGGCTGGAGCGGTTCGGCGTCGAGATCCTCGACGGCATCGGGTCGACCGAGATCCTGCACATCTTCATCTCCAACCGCCCGGGCCAGGCCAGGCCGGGGAGCACCGGGCAGGTCGTGCCCGGCTACGAGGCCAAGATCCTGGACGACGAGGGGAACGAGCTGGGGCCCCGCGAGGTGGGCACGCTGTTCATCAAGGGCGACAGCATCGCGATGGCCTACTGGAACAAGCACGAGCAGAGTAAAGACACGTTCCGCGGCGAGTGGATCAACACGCACGACAAGTTCCTCGTCGACGAGGACGGCTACTACTGGTACGCGGGCCGCACCGACGACATGATCAAGGTGAGCGGCCAGGCCGTTTGGCCCACCGACGTGGAAGCCCTCCTCCAGGAGCACCCGGCCGTGCTGGAAAGCGGCGTGGCCGGCACGGCCGATCCGGACGGGCTCATCAAGCCGGTGGCCTACGTCGTGCTCAAAGACTCCCAGCAGGCCTCGCCCGAGCTGGCCCGGGAGTTGCAGCATTTCATCAAGAAAAGCACCGCCCCGCACAAATACCCCCGGGCGGTGATTTTCGTCGACTCGCTCCCCAAGACGGCCACGGGCAAGATCCAACGCTTCAAGCTCCGCGAGCGCGCGGCGGAGGAGACGCCGTTGCATCGGCGGTAAGGGGGGTGCAGGGGATAGGCCCTCGCAAAGACGCGAAGGCGCAAAGGAATTCGAAGAGAGAAGAAGAGGGCTTGGCGGACGGATTTCGGGCGTTCGACTCCCGGCCCGATACACGAGAAATCAGAACCCCATCTAGGGTAAGTCAACTGCCATGTCGGAAGAACCGCTTATCGCCGTATTCGTCGATTTCGAGAACCTGGCCATTGGCGTTCGGGGGATGAAGGGAGGGGAGTTCCGGATCCAGTTGGTCCTGAAGCGGCTCTTGGAGAAAGGCCGCCTCGTCTACAAGCGGGCCTATTGCGACTGGAGCAACTACCGCGACAGCGTGCGCGAGTTCCACGCCCAGGGGATCGAGCTGATCGACATCCCCCAGAGCAAGATGAGCGGCAAGAACAGCGCCGATATCCGGATGGTCGTCGACGCGCTCGATCTCTGCTACTCGAAGGAGCACATCGACACGTTCGCCCTGCTCTCCGGCGACAGCGACTTCTCGCCGCTGGTGTCAAAGCTCAAGGAGAACCATCGGCGCGTGATCGGCTGCGGGGTGAAAAGCTCCACGTCGGACCTGCTCATCGCCAATTGCGACGAGTTCATCTACTACGACGACCTGGTCCGGGCGGCGAAGAAGCCGAAGGCGGCGCCGAAGAAGGGGAAGAAGGGGGACGACAAGAAGCAAGAAGCGATCGATCGGGTGATGGAAGTCTTGACCTCTGCGGAGCAGGATTACGATCCGTTGTGGGGCTCGACGCTGAAACAAGCCATCCGGCGCGTGGATCCTGGGTTCAGCGAAGGATATTACGGCTACGGGAGCTTCTCGGACTTGCTCGAGGACCTCAAGACAAGGGGGCTCATCGAGTTGGAGTACGACGACAGCCGGGGGAACTACAAGGTGCGCCGCGCGAAAGGGTGAGCCGGCGCCCCCGCGCACGGGGCGCACCCAGTACGAACGTGCAGGGAGATCGCGCAGGGTGGGTCGCACGAGAGCCACGCGCCTTGTACGAGAACAAAGCACGTGCGCGTGCCTCGACCCACCCTACGTGTTCCCACGGATCGCGCCATCCACAAGTCCGAGGTTGACAATGCGCTAGGGCATTTGAACCGTTTCGCCGTTATCGCGGGTGATCATGGCCGCGAAGACGAACGCGTCGATGGTTTCCGCGACGAGCTTGACGGAGCCGTCGCCGAGCAGGAACTGCGCTCCTCCGGGATGGAAGGAGTAGTAGCCGGCGTTGCGAGCGTTGGAGCAGTTGATGACGCAAGTCCCACCGGTCGGAGAGAGCGGCGGGGGCGTGCCGTCGCCGAGCGAGCCCATGATGTAGTGGTACCCGTTGAGCATGTCTCCCCAGCCGCCACCGTTCGATCGCGCCAGGATGTCCCAAGGGGAGGCCGTCGGCGCGTCTTTGTGGCCTGCGATGTAGAGCTTGGCTCCGCCGGTCCGCTCGCCCACGACGATCGTGTTCGAGGTCCCGTCGCGGATCGAGGCGATCGAGCTATCGCCCATGGGGAGGTTAATGCCGAGGTCGTCTCCGGAACAGACGAGGGCTCCCGCGGGGTTTGACAAGGTACTCGGTTGATTGGCGTACGCGGTTGCGGCAAACGTCCCATTCGGATCGACGCCGAGCGAAGCGCAGTAGTCGGAGGGGCCGGCCCTCCACGTCAGGGGCATGGGCGGCACGCCGCTGCCGAGCGCGCTGGCGGGCAACTCCCCGTTGTACGTACGATCCGACCCCGGCGCGGAGGGACAGATGAACGCGTTGAGCTCGGTCCCAATCACCGCAAGGTTGTCGGCGACTTGCGACGTGGAATAGCCGAGCGCCGTCGCTTCGTTGAACGAGGGCACGGTGTTGTGGAAGTTGTCGTACAGCGCGCCCTGTTCGATGTAGGGCAGGATCCGCGTGCCCCAAACCTGCACGTTAAGGGTCGTGTCGTCGACCATGAACGCGAACGGGAAGGTCCGGTTCACGTCGTGATAGTTGTGCAGGCCCAGGCCGATCTGTTTCAGGTTGTTCGAGCACTGCGCCCTGCGCGCGGCTTCCCGCGCCGCCTGCACCGCCGGGAGGAGCAGTGCGATCAAGATCCCGATGATGGCGATCACAACCAGCAGCTCGACCAGCGTGAACGCGGGTCGTGGCGGTCGCCCGCCGCGTCTCAAATACGCTCTCATAGTACGCTCTCCTTGTTCCTGGTTTAACGTTGGGGGTGAGCCGCTCGACGCGGGCGCATACCCCCATATCCGAAGCGAGCCCCAAAGGTTTCGATCGCTCGCGCTACGCGAGCCTCTTTGCCGAAACAGGCAAGGCGGGACGTTAGGTGGGAGCCTCTTCCCTTCAATATTAGTATATACCCGAACCGCAGCCGGGTAAAGCGTTTTGCGGGCCGCGGCAGGGCATGACGAACAACCGCCAACGGGGGGGACGGGCAAGAAGGGGGCCCCCTTGAGGGCGTCGTCCCACCAGACCCCACGGAATCAGCGAGCCGCCCGCGACGGCGGCGTCCGTCTCGCTCGTCCTCGATCGCCGCTTCCCGGCCAGGGCAAGCCCATCGCGGGGCTATGGACCCTACTCCGACGACGCGCCGATCGCCTCGGATACCGTCGGGGCGATCTCGAAGAACTGATCCAGCTTCGACCGGTTGAGCACGACGGCAAGGAACGACGAGGGGGCGGCCAGCACGACCCGGCTGGAGTTCGTGTTGGCGTTGGTGGCCAG
Source organism: uncultured Planctomycetaceae bacterium (assembly GCA_964505295.1). Taxonomy (GTDB): domain Bacteria; phylum Planctomycetota; class Planctomycetia; order Pirellulales; family Thermoguttaceae; genus DATKZH01. The sequence goes on along the minus strand of CAZDHR010000028.1, from coordinate 4,422 downwards.
CATCACCAGGTGCGAGAGGCCCGCCGAGTTGACCCGCTTTGCCCCCGAAAGATCGAGAACCAGCGTCGTGCCCGGTTGCCCGACCAAGGGGTGGAGATGCTCGCGGAACAGCTCGTCCGCCGATTCGTCGACAAACCCCCTGACCGTGGCCAGCACGTACCCCGGTTCGTGTGAAACGTCCAGCTCCATGGCCAACCTCTCCCAAGCGGGTCGTCGCGTCTTGTGCCGGGCGGGCACGCGGCTTGTGCCGGGTAGGCACGCGGCTTGTTCGAGGCAGTCTCGCACGCCCCGAGCGCCCCCCGAGCTGCCGCCACTACGCGAAGTTGCGCCCCTCCCAATTATCACGGGAAGCACCAACCGTGCAAGTTCTCGGGCACGGGGTGGGGCCGATTGACTGCCGGCCGCCGGGCAGCTTGTCGCAGGCCGTGCCCCGCCGGAAGGGGGGCCGCCCGGCGGTCGAGCCCGCACAAACCCGAATATGCGCGGGACCGGCAAAGGGGGCGGAGGCCAGGGCTCATCCGGTCGGCTCCGGGCCGCCTCTCGCGCCCCGCGGCGCCAGTCCGGGATGACCTATCTTTTCAGAAGAGGCCCTGTCACCTGCGGTTCAATACTTCGTGACTTTCTTGGAGACGGTAGGTTGCCATGCCGCCGGCCGGTCGCCACTCGCGTCAACTCATGGACGGCCTGATCGACCGGGTCGAGCAGTTGCACTCCTCGCCCTTGGTCGCCTGCAAGGTCCTCAACCTGTTGAAGGACCCGCAGTTCGACGTTCGCCAGGTCCAGCGGCAATTGGAGACGGACCCGGCCCTGGCGGCGGCCGTTTTGCGGCTGGTCAACTCCTCCTGTTTCGGGCTCGCGCAGAAGGTCTCCAGCCTTCGCCAGGCGATTACGCTTCTGGGCGCGCGGTCGCTTCGGCTGACCGTGCTCAGCTTCGGCCTGGTCGATCGCTTGACGTGGGGCGCCCCGAGCAGGGTGTGCTCCGACTATTGGCGGCGGGCCCTGACCATCGCCACCTCGGCCTCCCACCTGGGCGACGGCCGCGACGCGGTTCGACCCGACGAGGCCTACAGTGCGGGCCTGTTGGCCGACGTGGGCGTGCTCGTCCTGGCCCAACTGGATACCGAGCGGTACGTCTCCCTCTACGGCCAACACCGTCACGGGCGAGAGCTGGTGGAAGCGGAGCGGAGGCAGTACGGCTTCGATCACGGCACGTTGGGCGCACAATTGCTCTCGCGCTGGAGTCTTCCCAAGAAGCTGACCCACGCCGTCTTCGGCCATCACGCCAAGCGCCCCGGGCGCGGGGCGCTAAATCGGGCGGTGCTGGCGGGCGACGTGCTGGCCGACGTGCTCTGGGAGTCCGACACGCCACGGCTGCCGGACGCCCAGCGACTCCTGCTCGGCGAGTTCGGCCTCGACCTGGACGGCTTCATCTCCCTGGTTCTCAAGTGCAAGTCCGACATCGCCGAAAACGCGGAGTTGTTCCACGTCGAGTTGATGGGCTCGATCAACTGCGATGCGCTGATGGAAAACGCGCTGCGCCTCTTCCGGCAAGAGGCCCTGGAAACCGCCATGGACCTCGACGGCCTGACGGCGATCATGGACGGCGACGTGGCAACGACGTAGCCGGTTACGCCGTCCGCCGGAAATCCTGCCGGCGCGATTTCCTGCGCGCTAGTACGTTTCCTCCAACTCGCCCCTCCGTCGTCGTGCGAGGAAGCTATGCTCCACGCCTTCCGGTTTGGAGTTCCCGCCCGGTGGCCGTCTGGAAGCGAGATCGGGCATGTCGTCGGGAAAGCCCATCAATCTGGCGTACAGTTTCTTGTCGCGCAGTTTCGCCAATCGAATGATTTCCAGCATCAGATGCCGAAACTCGGTATTCTCGTCGTTGTCGAGGCGTAGGATCTTGATGAGGATCTTCCCCCGGTCGTCCCGGGCGTGGATTCTTCCGTCATCTCCGACCGTGAGAGAGTCACCATAGGCCGCCTGACAAGGATCCGAAACGCCTTCGGCGTCCCTTTTGAGGCTGTTGCACGTCGAACACGCGTACAGGAGGTTGTGGTAGTCAAGGATTCGGCTCGGGTCCTTCGCCTGTGAAATCAGGTGATCGACGTGGAAATCGTAGTGTCCCTTGCCCCAACGTTCCCTGGTCAAGCAGTAAACGCAACGGAAGCTGAACTCGTCACGAAGCCACGGACGGTACTGGTAGTAGTGCGCGTAACCCTTGGGAGCGTGCCGTCGAGAATGTGGAGCTTGGGGATAGACAAACGCGGCCATGAGCTGCTAGTCCACTGGCGAATGGCCTCTATCGAAGGCATGGATGCACGTGGAGGGATCTCGTCGCCGCAGAATAGGAGGCAGAGCGATATGACTGCGTTCGCACCTGTTTCACCCTCTCATTCTTGACGGTCGCCGTCGTCCGCATCGGCCGCTCGACGCAACAGCTTTTCTCTCAGATCCCACAGCGCTTCCAGCGGGCGCGGAGCAACCTCCTTCATGTGCCGATCCGCCTCGGTCTGGAGTTGCTCCAGCTCGGCGAGCTCAGAAGACGAGAGATCTCCGGATGCTTCCTTGTGGATCAGGTGAACCCGCCGCCGGTTTCTTACCGACCAATCCGCGTTTGAATCCTTGGAAAGCAACGCCTCGTATGCTTGCTGCAAGTGGTTCGCGTTGGGTGGCAGGTCCCCGGCGATTCTGCAAGCGGTCTCGATCAGACGGTCGCGAAATCGCAAGACCAACTCACGCAAAGGGCCCTGAGCGAAGAGGTCCAGTCGTGGATCGGCAGTCCAATCCTCGGCCGGTGCGCTCCCGGGAGAATCAGCTTGCGATTCTTTCGGACCGTCCGTCTCGGGATCCGTCATGGAGAACGACTCCAGCTCGGGCGCACGCTTCTCGAAAAACCGAGTCGTCTAGCGCACGCCGCACATGGCGGCTCATGACTACCGTTTGACGGTCCGTGTCCACCTCAAGGAGGGCCAGCCTGGCAGCTCGATCGATGAGCACCGCTTCCACTGCTTGACCTATTTGGAATGCAAAGCGGCTTGCGTCGGCCTCAACCAGACTTCGGACAACCTCCGGCGCTTCGGACATGTCCCTCCTCCTTGAATCGACATCGCTCACGTCGCGGCGCAGACGCGCCCGCAGTGCAAGCGTTGCTAGCTTGACGATGATCCATTTCATTATACGGGATTCAAGGGGGACATCAAACAGCAGATTGGCCCCGTTCGATAGACGGTCAGCCAGCGGTCTATCCCCTTTGCGGCCGGACCTCAATCTCCGCCCAACCAGGGCGTCGCGGCGCCCGCCGGGCGCTACATCCGCATCAGCACCGAGCCCCAGACGAAGCCGGAGCCGAAGGCGACGAGCAGGACGAGGCTTCCCGGCTTGACCATGCCGGCCTGACGGGCTTCGTCGAGGGCGATAGGAAGCGACGCGGAGGCGATGTTGCCGTACTCCTGCACGTTGATGAAGACCTTCTCTTGCGGGAAGCGGGTCCGCTCGATGATCGCCTCGAGCATGCGCAGGTTCGCCTGGTGGGGGATGAGCACGTCGACGTCGTCCATCTCCAGGTCGTTGACTTCGAGCGACTCGAACACGGCGTCGGACATCTTGGCCACGCCGTTTTCGAACACGGTCTTGCCGTCCATGCGGAAGTGGACCCGGCCGGTGTCGACGTCCTCCTTGGTGATGTGCTCCATGCGACCCAGCGCGCTGCCGGGCGCGGCCGTCAAGAGGGCGCCGGCCTTGCTTCCGTCGGCGTGGAGGATGGTGGAGATGACCCCTCGCTCGTGGTCTTCCGAGGGCCCGACGAGCACGGCCCCCGCGCCGTCGCCCAGCAGGATGGCGATGTTGCGGCCGTCGTACGAGCCGTCGATCCGCCGCGAAAGGAGCTCGGAGCAGCAGACGAGCACGTAGCGGTAGGTGCCCGCGCGGATGAAGTGGTCGGCGACCGACAGCCCGTAGATCAACCCGGCGCACTGCTGGCGGATATCAAGCACGCCGATGCCCAAGAGCCCCAGCTTGGCCTGGAGGAAGAAGGCGCCGCCGGGGTCGGCGTGGTCGGGGGTGATCGTGTTCATGATCACCATGTCGACCTGGTCCAGGGAGATGCCGGCGTCGTCGACGGCCGCCCGGCAAGCCAGGGCGCCCAGGTCCGAGGCGGCCACGTCCGGGTCGGCATGCCGGCGACGCCGCACGCCGGTCCGCTCGACGATGAATTCGTCGGAGGTCTCCATCATCTTCATCACGTCGAAGTTCGTCACCACGCGCGGGGGCACGTAGTGGCCGGTGCCGATGATCCGTGAAGCGATCATGCCGGGCCTCTCGGAATGCGGAAAATGTCTAGGCTAAACTGGGATGGAAAAGGAAGGCTCTCGCCAAGGCGCAAAGACGCGAAGGGGAAGGGAAGAACATGAGGGCTAGTTC
>CAZDHR010000027.1:0-32667 GCA_964505295.1 uncultured Planctomycetaceae bacterium | reverse complement strand
CGTCGGGCCTACGAAAAAGCGATTCGCGAGGAGTACCGCTTCTACAGCTACGGCGATGCGATGTTGATCTTCTGATCCTATGCTCCGCCACGCCCCCCGCGCCGGCGGCTCGCCGATCGGCCCACGGGTTCGTATACTTGGGGGACCGCCAACGCTGGGGAAGCAACCCACTGACATCCAGCAGAAAGGATTCGCCCGTGGCTCAAGTCCTGACCGAACGTGTCCTGGTGGTCCCCACCGAGGTGTTCCACCGGCTGGGGCACTTCCAAGGCTTCACCCGCGACGTCGACCGCTACCTGGACGACCTGTTCAGCCCCGAGCACGTCAGCTATCGCCCCCGTCATGAAGTGGAAGAGGACCCCGGCTTCAAGCAACTGATTCCCTACGTGATCTTCCGTCATCGGGACAAAAACGGTCGCCAGACGGTCTTCCAATACACGCGGGGGACCGGTCAGGGCGAAGGCCGCCTGCATCGCAAGCGGAGCGTGGGGATCGGCGGGCACATCTCGGCCATCGACGCGGGTTCCGACGCGAACGCGAACCCCTACGAAGAAGGGATGCGGCGCGAGCTGGAGGAGGAAGTGATCGTCGAGACGTCCTACACGGCCCACCTGGTCGGCCTGATCAACGACGACCAGACCGAAGTGGGCCGCGTACACCTGGGCGTGGTGCATCGCTTCGATGTCGAGGACCCCGCGGTGCGGCCCCGCGAGGACGAGATCATCGACAGCGGCTTCCGGCCCGTGGAAGAGATCCTCGCGGACCTCTCGGGCTTCGAGACCTGGTCGGTGATCTCGATGGAGGCCCTGTTCGGGCCGAAGTGACCACCGTTCGGGCTTTCCGGCTTCCGATGCACCGCGACCATCGAGTTGAGCTGCGCGAGCCATGCCGCAGAAGCTGGTCTACCTGGACAATCACGCCACCACCCGGGTCGATCCCCGGGTCGTGGAAGCGATGCTGCCCTGCTTCACCGAGACGTTCGGAAACCCGGCCAGCACGAACCATCCGTCCGGCTTGGCGGCCAAGCAGGCGGTCGACGCGGCCAGGGAGTTGATCGCCGCCGGCATCGGGGCCCGGGCCAAGGAGATCGTGTTCACCAGCGGGGCCACCGAGAGCAACAACCTGGCGATCCGTGGCGTCGCCGAGTACCCGCGGTCCGCAGGCAAGCACTTGGTGACCGTGGCAACCGAGCATCCCTCGGTGCTCGATCCTCTCCAGAGGCTCGGCGCCCGGGGGTACGACGTGACGTGCTTGCCCGTCATCCAAGCCCCGGACGAGCAAGCCGGCCGCCTCCTGCCCGAGCAAGTCGCCGACGCGATCCGCGACGACACGATCCTCGTGTCGGTGATGCTGGCCAACAACGAGATCGGGGTGATCCAGCCTTTGGAAGCGATCGGACGCATTTGCAGGGAGCGGGGAGTGCTCCTGCATGCCGACGCCACCCAGGCGGTGGGGAAGATCCCGGTCGATGTCCGGCAGCTCGGCGTCGACCTGATGAGCTTCTCCGCCCACAAGATGTACGGGCCCAAGGGGATCGGCGCCTTGTACGTCCGTCGCGGCGTGCCGCTGGTGCGACTGGAACCGCTGATTCTCGGGGGCGGACACGAGCGCGGACTGCGGAGCGGAACGCTTAATGTGCCCGGCATTGTCGGGTTTGCCCGGGCGATCGAGTTGTGCCTGGAGGAGAGGGAGGCCGAGGCCCAGCGGGTGCGGACGCTGCGCGACCGGCTGTGCGAGGGCCTGATCGCCGAAGTGTCCGAGGTCGAGCTGAACGGCCCGGCGCTGTCGCTTTCCGACTTGCGGCTTCCCGGCAATCTGAACGTGAGCTTCGGGCGTGTCGACGGGGAGTCCCTGTTAATGAGCACGCCGGGCGTGGCCGCCAGTTCGGGGAACGCTTGCGCCACGACGAAGCCGGGGCCGAGCCACGTGCTGCAAGCCCTGGGACTTGGTGACGAGCGGGCGCGGAGCAGTATCCGGTTCGGCTTGGGCCGGTTCAACACGGCCGAGGACATCGAGCGGGCGATCGAGGCGATCCGTGACGCGGTCGTCCGGCTCCGGCGAATGGGGAGCTTTCCGGCGGCAAAGACCGACGCGTAGCGAGCGCCGCTTGCAGTCCGAGAGCGGGGCCCGGTTCCCCGAAGACGGGTGCTCCCGTCGCCTCTCCGGCACCTTGGCTAGCAGCCCCCGGTAGCGTACGATAGGGGAGTGACGCCCAAAACGCATCCAATCAAGCATTCTACGAACACAGGAGCGAACCAGACCCATGGCAGTCACGTTGACGGAGGCCGCCAGCGGCCAAATCCGGCGGCTCTTGGAAGCCGAGGAGCGGGAAGAGGCCCTGGTGCGGATGTACATCCTCGGAGGCGGTTGCAGCGGTCTGCAATACCACATGGCCTGGGACGACGAGTTCGATCCCGAGGTCGACGCCCGCTACGAGCAGAACGGCGTGTCCCTGGTAACGCGGAAGAAATTTGCCCTGCACCTGGACGGGACCACCGTCGACTTTCAGGACGGGCCCACGGGCGGCTTCACCGTGGAAAACCCGAACTACCCGAGGACCGGCGGCTGCCCGGGCTGCGGGGGGCATTAGCGCTTCGCCAAATCCCAAGTGGCGAGTTGCCTGGCCCGTCATGCCCCGATTCATCGGGTGCGACTCCGCTTCGACCGCCTGAATGCGGTCACTGCGAGTTCACCGATCGGCATGGGACGAGTCACTGCTGCGCGCAATCGGACGAGGCGCGCGTCAACTCGCGTCGTTCTTGGCCGCCGCTGGTCGAGCCCATCGTCGTCCCTGGTGACGAAGCGGCCCCTCAGCCGTTGACGCTTGGGAAGATCTTCCCTCACCTTGTCACCCCGTCACCTCCCCGTGCCGTCGTCGTCGGGGAAGATCATCGCGTCGGCAAAGGCCCACTGGAAATCGGGGTCCGTCGAGAGGTCGACGTGCTCGGTCCGCCGGGCCAGCTCCTCGGCCATTTGCCTGGCCCGGACCGAGACGGCCACCAACCGGGCGCCGGCCAGCGAGGTGTTTCCCTGATAGCGGATCCGGTGGCGAGGGATCCGGCACGGCAAGAGCCCGATCCGCTGGGCGTTGCTCCGTCGGATGAAGTTGCCGAAGCCGCCGGCGATCAGCACGGTTTCGAGATCCTCGGGCTGTAGCCCGGCCCGCTTCAGGAGAATCGAAATCCCGGCGCGGATCGCCCCGGAGGCCAACTGGAGTTGTCGCACGTCCCGCTGGGTGAGCACGATCGGCCCTCCCGTTCCCGAGTCGGTCTCGGGCACCACGACGAACGAGACCTCGCCGTGGTAGGAAACGACCCGGCGGCGCAATTCGGGCACGAGGTCGTCGGGCAACTCCTCGGGCAGTTGCATTCGTCCTTGCGGGGTGACAATCCCGTGCCTCAGGAGCCCTGCCGCCAGATCGACCAGCGCGGAGCCGCAGAGGCCGACCGGCGGCGCGTCGCCGATCACGTTGGTGCGTACCCGGCCGTCGAGGATGACCTTCTCGATGGCCCCGAGGCTGCCCCGCATGCCGTGCGTGATCCGCGCCCCTTCAAAGGCGGGACCGGCCGCGGTGGCGGCGGCCGTGAGCCGGCCCCCGGCCGAAAGCACGATCTCGCCGTTGGTGCCGATGTCGACCAACAGGGTTGGGCCTTCCGCTCGGGCGAGCCCGGTGGCCAGGATGCCCGACACCGTGTCGCCCCCCACGAAACCGCCGATGATCGGCAGCACGTAGGCCCTCCCTCGCGGATGGATCCGCAGGCCCAGCTCGCGCGCCTCGACAAGCAAAGGATTGCCCGTCGCGGGAACAAACGGCATTTCGCCCAGGTAGCGCGGATGGATCCGGCAGACGAAGTGCAACATCGTGGTGTTGCCCGAGAAGGTCAGCCCGTAGATCCGCTCGCGCGCGATTCCCGCCTGATCGGTCAGCTCGCCGATCATCTCGTTGCAGGCCTCGACCACCGTCCGGTGAAGCTGGGCCAGACCGTGGGAGTCTTCCCTGGCGTGCTGGATGCGCGTGACCACGTCGTCGCCGAACTCGGTTTGCGGATTCAGTCGCGAGGCAACCGCCAGCTCCCGGTCGGTGTTCAAGCTTACGAGCATGCCGGCGAGCGTGGTCGTGCCGACGTCGAACGCGACGCCGAAGCACTCCGACGCGGTGTCTCCCGGCTCGAAGTCGATCAATTGTCGCTCGGCCAGGACCGCCGTGCCGCGGAATCCCCCTTGGCGGAGTCGATCGGGGATCTCCCGCACCAAATCGAGGTCCACGTCGAAGGGTCCCAGAGCCTCCTGCAAGCGGACCAGGTCGGGCTGGGCGCTGCCGCGCGCGGCCGGCGGCAGCTCGACGTATTGCTTGCGAATCGCCGGGTCGGTGGGCGCCTGCGGCGAGCCTGCCTGCGGCGAGTCTTCCGAGCGGACAAGGATCTTGTGATGCGACCCCAGGACCGAGGTCTCGGGAATCTCGACCGTCATCGGCCCCGAGACCGACAACTGGCAGGCCAGACGCACGCCCCGTGCCCGCTCCTCGTCGGTCAGCGCGTTCCGCTCCACGGCGTTGGGCTCACCGGCCCCGCTCCGCACGACGACCCGGCACTTCCCGCAGACTCCCTCGCCGCCGCACGGCATGTCGAGCGCGATCCCGGCCGCGGCAGCCGCCTCCATCAGCTTCGTCCCCTCGAGCACGTAGACACGCTTTCCCAGCGGCTCGAAGATCACCGGGACTTCCGATTCTCGCGTCACGATTGCGCCTCCACTCGTCGCTCGGTCACGGTCTTCTCAGCGCGGGTTCGCCGTGCAGGAGTTGATCACAGCAACCATCCAGGCTATCACACTCAGCACGACCGGACAATCGCAGCGGCACGTTGGGAGTGCCGTGCAAGAGGCGCCCGTGATGACGGGGCAAGACGGTAGGCGGCGTCGGGGGCTTCGCCCGCAAGCCGTGGCCACCCTCCGCGGCCGTCTCGTTTGACCGCAAGCCGAAAGAACCTATTCGGCGGCCGATTCCGTGTCGCCCTCGCGCTCGGCGAGCAGTTCGATGAACTTGCTGGCGGTCGGCGTGAACACCTTGCGCTGGCGATGGATGATTCCCAGCGGACGCTCCAGCGGCGGCGCGATCAGCCGGACGGTGACCAGCGAGCCGGTCTCGGTCTCTCTACGCACGGTCGGCTCGGGCAGGATGCTCGCCCCCGCGCCGATCTCCACGGCCTGCTTGATCGTCTCGATGTTGTCGAACTCCATCACCACCCGGATCGGAATCGAACGCTGACGAAGATACCGGTCGATTTCCTTGCGGATCGACAGGTCTCGATCGAACGCCACGAAATCCTCGTCGCGAAGGTGTTCCACGGTGACCGTCTTCCGCTCGGCCAGGTGATGCCGCGGATGGCAGACCAGCACCATCCGCTCGGAGCGAAGCGGAACCACGCTGATCTCCTGGGAAACGATCGGATAGGAGACGATGCCCAGATCGACTTCCGAATTGAGCACCGCTTCGTGGACCCGGCTGGGATGGAGGAATTCGAGCCGGACTCGGGCCTTGGGGTAGCGCCGCATGAAATCCTGCATCGTGCGGCTCATGTCGTGAAGCCCCACCGAGTAGATCGACGCCACGCGGACGATGCCCGTGATCTCCTGCCGCAGCGACCGCACTCGCGCTTCGACCGTGTCGTACGCCTCGAGCACCTTGCGGAACCCCTCGTAGCAGGCCTGCCCTTCGGAAGTGAGCACGAAGGGCCGCTTGCTCCGGTCGATCAACTGGACGCCGAAGTGCTGCTCCATGCGCCGGACCGATTGCGTTGCCGCCGACTGGCTCACGTCGTTGGCCGCCGCCCCGCGGGAGAAGCTCTGGTGCTGGACCACGTCGCAGAAGATTCGCAGCGTTTCAAGGTTCATGCGGGCATTTTATCATAAGCGGAACTTATGTTCAAGTGGTATGGCACCACGAATCCTAAAACAGGCCGACTTTGGATCGCAGGCCCGCGGCTGACAGGGAGCAGATGAGATGGCCGGCTGCCTGGCAGCCCCCATCGGGGGAATCGGACGTGGTTGGCGACGGCGGACTCGCGTCTCGAATTTGGGTCGTTGGGCGAGACTCGTCAGGTTTGGCCTCGATTCTCTGGGCGGATGGTGTGAGCCGCGGCAAGGAGGCGCGGAGGTGCAGGCCGCATGGGCGATATGGAGGCCGATCGGCATCCGCTTCCCTTGACGCGGCGACGGGCTACTGGCCCGAGCTGGCGGGGCAGTGGGCCGCCGTGACCAAGGATTTCTCGGCGCCAGAGAAGACGGCCATCGTCGCCCTGGGCGTTGTCCTCCTGCCCATCGCCACCTGGAGGCCGATGGTCACGAACATGTTCTTCGGTTTGGCCGGTCGCCACTGGGTGAACGTCGTCGCGGCGTTCGTGATGGGTTTGCCGCTGGTGGCGGCGATTCCGCTTGGCTGCTGGGTCTTCATGCACCCGGAGTATCACCACGCCCTGCTGGCCGCGGTGCCGTGCGTGTTGGCGTCGGCGGCCGGGCTGAAGCTGCTCGTGGGCGCGTGGTCGCTGCGTGCGCTCGGCCGCCGGAGGTTGATCGAGACGCGGCTCTTGGCACGTCTCGTCGGTGCCTGGCTGCTGATCGCCGGCTGTCTGATCGCTCTGTTCTGCTGGCTGTTGCCCGGCACCCTCGCGCCGTGGTTGGTATCTGGTGGTTTCGTGCGTCGTGTTGGGCACGCCGTTGGTGCGGATCACGTGGGCACCGCTGGCCCTGGCGTGGAACCGGCACCGCTGAAAGCCGACGGAGAATCGCTCGGCGAGGCCCTGACCTCGGACGGAAGCCTCCTCCTGTTTTCTCGGCGGCCCCGATTCTCGTGGGCGTGGCTCGCCCCGCCCGCTTGACGGCCTCGCTCGTATTGCGGAAATTGACGCACAACGCCCGACGGGGCAACCATCGCCGAAGGAGCAAGCCGTCGTGAAAGCCCTCGTCCTCACCGAGTACAACCACTTCGAAACCCAAGACGTCCCCGAGCCGCCGGTTGGGCCGGACGACGTGTTGATCCAGGTTCAGGCCTGCGGCATCTGCGGGAGCGACGTGCACGGCATGGACGGCTCCACCGGGCGCCGTGTGCCGCCGATCATCATGGGGCACGAGGCCTCCGGGCTGATCGCCCGCGTCGGCGAGCGGGTGAGCGGGTGGCAAGCCGGGGATCGCGTCACGTTCGATTCGATGATCTCCTGCGGCAACTGTGACTTCTGCCGCCAAGGGCGGATCAATCTGTGCGACAACCGGCGCGTGCTGGGGGTCTCGTGCAGCGAGTTCCGCCAGGAGGGGGCGTTTGCCGAATACGTCGCCGTGCCCCAGAGCACCGTGTTCCGTCTGCCCGACGGGCTGTCGTTCGAGCACGCCGCGATGACCGAACCGTTGTCGGTGGCCGTCCATGCGGTCGGGCGCGTGCCGATCCGGCTGAACGACACGGCGGTCGTGGTGGGCACGGGCATGATCGGGCTGTTGGTCGTCCAGGCGCTTCGGGCGGCCGGCTGCGGGCGGATCCTGGCGATCGACGTCGACGCGGGCCGGCTCGAGCTGGCCTGCCGGTTGGGGGCCGACGAAGGCTTCTCGCCCAACCAGACCGACGTGGTCGCCGAGGTGCTCCGTCGCACCGACGGGCGCGGGGCCGACGTGGTCATGGAAGCGGTCGGCATGCCCGCCACCGTCGAGACGGCGATCGCGGCGGTTCGCAAGGGCGGCTCCGTGGGCCTGATCGGCAACCTGACGCCCGAAGTTCCACTCCCGCTCCAGGCCGTCGTCACCCGGGAGATCACCCTCTACGGCTCCTGCGCCTCTTCCGGTGAATACCCCGCTTGCCTCGACCTCATCGCCCGGGGCACGATCCAGGTCGAGCCCCTCATCAGCGCCGTCGTTCCACTGGATGAGGCGCCCGAGTGGTTCGATCGGCTCTACCAGGGTGACGAGGGGCTGATGAAGGTGATCGCCAGACCGTGACGCGCTCGGACGCGTAGGGTGCGTGAAACGCACCATATCTGCCTGGCGCAAAGATGATGGTGCGTTTCACGCACCCTACGCCTCTGATTCTTCCGTCGCTCGGAGCCTGCCCGCGCGATCCTCCCGATATCCCGCGGCTCCTTGCGGGCGATCACGCGTGCAAATCGGCCACGACGAAATCGAGGCCGAGGCCTTCGAGGGTTTCCTGCTTGGGCACGCCGGTCGCGGTGTCCCAGCCCATGGCCGCCAGGTAGTCCTTTACCTGCGTGTCGAGGTCGACGGTGACGCCCTTGAGCGGGCCGGCCTCCAGGGGCGGGGAGCCGATCAGGCGGCCGTGCATGGGGATGTCGACGTTGCGCACGCCCTCGCGGAGGTTGAAGGCGATCCGCAGGTTGGCGATCCGCTCGCCGATCTGTTGGATCTCTTCCAGCGAGAACTGGTGGCCCGTGGTGTAGCTGAGCGAGTCGATCAGTGCCTGGGGCTTGAGGTTGCACCAGGCGAACATGCACATCCCGGCGGCGCTGACGGCGTGGTGGTTGCAGGCCAGCACGCGGTAGGCCTCGCCCTTCCCCTCCGTGCTGTAGCGTTCGAGCTTCATGTCGAACAGGCCGGGGGGGGCGAACTCGCCTTCGACGGTCCAAGCGCTCATCTGGGTGTGCCGGCCCGGCGTGGCGTCCATCTTATAGCTGGTGGCTAGGCCGGGGTTCAGGCGAGGGTCGTGCATGGGCACTTCTTCGCCACCCACGTGGATCGCGTATTGCTCGGCCCCTTTGCCGATCCGTTCGGCCGCCACCTTGGCCCCGTCACCGAGGACCTTGCCGCCGAAGCCGGTGCCGTCGGCCATCTGGCGGGTGACGGCGACGATCGCCTCGTGGTTGCCCCAGGTGAGCTGGATGCCGCCGGTGTCCTCGTCGGTGATGATGCCGTTCTCGTAGCACTCGATGGCGAAGGCCACCGTGCAGGCGGTGGCGATCGTGTCGAGCCCGGCGCGGTTGCAGATCTCGTTGCAGCGGTTGATCGACGCGAGGTTGTCGTTGAGGCACATCGTGCCGAACGCGCCGAGCGTCTCGTACTCGGGCTTGTGGTTGTGAGAGGCATAGGGGCCGTCTTCAACCACGGTCTCGCCGCCGCAGCCGATCGGGCACCGCCAGCAGGCGAACTTCTTCTTCTGGGTAGCCAGCACCGCGTCGTCGCTGATCTGGCTGACGGTGGGGAAATCGTCGGGCACGCCGGCCCAGTTCTTGATGGGCGTGTCGCCGGAGGCACAACTGGCGGCGGTCAGCCCAGACGTGCCGTACTTGTTGAGCACCTCGAAGAAGCCCTGCTCTCGCATGAACTCGCGGTGCTTGGCGATGGCCGCCTTCATGCCATCCGGATCGGCCATGGGGACCGTGGCGTCGCCGACGGCCACGATCGCCTTGAGCTTCTTGGAGCCCATCACCGCCCCGAGCCCGCTACGACCGGCGGCCCGACCCTTGTCGTTGATGATGCAGCTCAACAGTTGCATGCGTTCGCCGGGGGGCCCGATCGAGGCCAGCCCGGCCTTCTTGCCGTACTGCTCCTTGACGCGGTCTTCCAGGTCGTTGGTATCCAATCCCCACCAATCGCCGGCCGGGACGAGTTCCGCCTTGCCGTTCTCCAGGAGCAGGTAGACTGGTTCTTCGCTCACGCCACGGAAGATGACGGCGTCGAAGCCGGCGGCTTTCATCGCCGGGCCGAACGAGCCGCCCGAGTTGGCGTCGCCCCAGGTGCCCGTCTTCGGGCTCTTTCCGACCACGATGTACCGGTTTCCCGTAATCGCGGTGGTTCCGGTCAGCAGTCCGGTGAAGAAGCCAAGGTGGTTGTCCGGTCCCAGCGGGTCGACCCCCGGTTTCTGGAGCTTGTAGAGGTAGTAGGCTCCCAGCCCGTAGCCGCCGAGATAGCTCAGATAGACCTCGTCGCTGGGCGTCTCTTCCGAGATCTGCTTCTTCGTGAGGTCGACAATGAGGATCTTCCCCATGGTTCCGGGAACTGCCATGCTTGGTACTCCTTGGCGTAAGGATTTCGGGCGGTGGCACGTGCCCCTCGCACGTGCGGCGACAGCGGGGGACCGAGGCCCAATATGAGGGCGTCCGAGCAACTCGTCAAGCGGTCGTGGGGCCAGCTTGCCGATCGGACCCGGGGCTGCTACGATTTCACGGCGAAGAAGCCCTCGACTGCCAACCGACTGTGCCATGGCCCGATATCAGGTGTCGATCGTCGAGAGACCCGACCGGTGGGTGCCCGCTTCGCCCGACGACGTGCCGCCGCAGCCGGGCGAGCCGGTCGAGTCGCTGGCCGAGGCCGACCAGTTGTTCTGCGCGGTGCGGCGGGCCATCGAGTACAACCAGTCGCTCGATCGACAGGCAGACCGGCGGTGGGCCGTGGTGGTCGAGCCGGGCAGTCGCGGCCGGGTCTGGCCCTCCGCCCGGTTCTGCACCCCCTTGGCCTACCAGGTCGCGGCCATTAGGTGGCCCACGGGCTGGGAGCCAAGCTCGCCGCTCGACGTGCCCAACTGCGTGTGGCAGGCCCAGCAGAGCGGGACCGGCCAAGGACCGATGCCCTACCGGCGGGCCGTGGCGACGGTCCGGGCCCTGAACCGGCAGAGCATCGACCACGCCGGCACGATGTGGTACGTGCTCGTGGCCGTGGAGAATGAGCCGGTGTCACAAACGGTTGCCTACGACGCCTCGGGCACGGAGACGACCGTCGCGGTGCGTCGGCTCCACGTGGTTCGGCCGGAGTCGGGCGGCGGCAAAGGCGATTGCACGCATTGCCCGGCCCACAGCTTCGACTGTGCCCAAGAAGAGTGGATGTCTCGGGAGCATACGGCCGCCGAGACCCGCGCAGGCTCGGCGGACGGGCAGTAGCGGCACGCGAAGTGGCCCTCCCTCGCTGCGCCTGGTGCTGCTGAGGGAATCTCGTCTATCCAGCTTCAGGCCCACAAGCGGCTATCCCTCCGTTCTTGGGGATCCACCCCCCGCCAATCGACATGCCGTCTTTCGGGGGGATCGTTAGGCATGCGTCGACCGCTGGGGCTCAAACAACACCACAGGCGAGTTCGGTCTCTGATGAAGGGGCGTCAAGGAAGAGATGATCGACAGCGTGCCATTCGTCGTGTAACTGTCTGTGCGAAAAGGACTTATCTGGAATCAGGCTGACGTGTTCCGCCTTGGCGCGGCGTCCGGTCCCCCAAGAGGAATTGGCGAAGCGCTGGCGATTTCTGGCCACCGTGTCACCAGTTCCAGGTAGAATAGAAGTGGTCGGCCGAGCTCTTTTTCACCGCCCAGGCTTAGGAAAATGCTGATTCTCTCCAGGAAGCTCAACGAGCAAATCGTCATCGGCGACCAGATCGTGATCACCGTGGTCGCGATCCGGGGCGGCAACGTCCGCCTCGGGATCGACGCGCCCAAGGACGTGCCCGTCCATCGCCAGGAAATCTACGAGGCCCTCTGCCGGCAGGAAGGCAAGGCCGGAGCACTTGGCGGGAAAGGGAGTCACTCGGGCAGCGGAGCCAGCTCGCGCGTCGAGCACAAGTAGCCCGCTAGCCGCTGCCCTCCGAAGCGTCGGGCGCGTAGTTCTTCACCACCCGGCGGGCGATTTCTCGGATCGCTTCGCGGCACGATTCGGGCTCGAGCACCTCGGCGTGTTCCCCCAGGGCCAGCACTCGGGCAATGATCTCCTCCTGGTGGGCCGACGCGATTTCCAGCACGATCTCGCCCGGCGCGCCATCCGGCGCCGGCGGCTCGACGACTTGTTGCGGGTGCAGAGGCTCTTCGACGACCCAGCGGGCGGCGTGGCCGGTGACCCGAATCCGAAACCTGGTCGGCTTGCCGGAATGAAACACGCCGACGCTGGCCGCGAACAGGTCGTCCGGATCGAAATCCTCGCGGGGCTTGAAGTGCCGGTCGCGGGGGGTGACGCGCGTGAGCCGGTCGAGCTTGAACAGCTTGAACTCGCCGTGGTCGTCCCCGGCGTCGGTGGCCGCCACGTAGATGTTCCCGCCCGACAGCACGATGGCGTGCGGCTCGATCGCGCGCTCTTCCGCTTCGGTCCGTTCCAGCCCTTGATAGCGGACGTCCGTGACGCGGTGCTGATAGATGGCCCGATTCAGGGCGGAGAGCATTCCCTCCTTCTCGGCGTAGCTCTTGGCGACCACGCCCCGCACGATGACGCTCGGGCGCAGTCGCTCGAAATGCTCCCACAGCGGCTCCGGCAGACTCTCCCGCATCTTGCTCCAAAGCATCTGGATGCCTTCCCAATACGGCGTTCCGGCCAACGGGAAGAGCAGCTCCCGGCCCACGGCGAAGGCCAAAAGCTCCAAGACCGAGATTGGCAGCTTGGGCAACTCCATGTAGCTGCGATTGAGCTTCCAAACGGTCCGACGCTCCGGATCGCTCGTCTTGTGCGAGTCGATGGGAAAACCGTAGCCCTGCCAGAACTTGACGTCCCGCTCGATCGACTTGAGGCTGACGCTCGGAAGCCCCATGTATCGAACGACCTCGTCGGCCAGTTCCCGCGTGGTCTTCCCGTATCGGGAATTCTGGAGGATCTCCAGGACCTTGCACGCCCGGGCCACTTGCTTGTATCGTTCCGGCGAGAAGGACATGACTGCGTGCCTCCAACGTGCGTCGATGATTGGGGCCGAACACCTGCGAAAAAGAGAGCCCCGTCCCCTTTTCTGCGGACGTCAAGCCGGGCTCTCGGACTGCGTCTCCAACGCCATGCGTCGGGCTTCCCGGGCGATCATCAGGTCCTCGCGGGTGTGGATGAGGAGGACGCGTGCGGGCGAGTCGTCGGTGGCGACGTCGTCGTCGGGGCTCAAGCCGGCGTTCCGCTCGGCGTCGAGGTGCACGCCGATCACCTCCAGCCCCTTGCACACCTCCGAGCGAAGCCAGACGGAGTTCTCGCCGATGCCGCCGGTGAAGACCAACGCGTCGAGGCCGCCGAGCGTGACTGCCAAGGCGCCGACCATCGCCCGAACGCGATAGGCGTAGACATCCAGGGCGAGTCGCGCCCGCTCGTGCCCCTCGTTGGCCGCGGCCTCGACCTGGCGGAAGTCGGACGAGAGACCGGAGACGCCCAGCAGGCCCGACTTCTTGTGCAACACGTCGTCCAGTTCGTCGGCGGTCAGCCCGTGCTCGCGCTGCACGTAGATCAGGATGCCCGGGTCGACCGTGCCGGAGCGGGTGCCCATCATGAACCCTTCCAGGGGCGTGAAGCCCATAGTGTTGGTCACGGCCATGCCGCCGCGCACGGCCGTTGCCGAGCTGCCCTGGCCGAGGTGGCAGATGACCAGCAGCAGCTCGCGCTTGTCCCGCCCGAGCATCTCCGCCGCCCGATCGGTGCAGTACGCGTGGCTAGTGCCATGATAGCCGAATCGGCGGATGCCCCACTCTTCGTACCACTCGTAGGGTACCGGATACAGATAGGCGCACGGGGGGATTTCGGCGAAGAAGGCCGTGTCGAACAGTCCCACTTGAAGCACGCCGGGCAGCGCGGCCTCGGTGGCCTCGATGGCCTCCAGACCGGGCGGGATGTGGAGTGGGGCGAGGTGAGCGTACCGGGCGATCGTTTTCTTCATGTCGGCCCCGATTCGCACCGGCCGGCGAATCTCCTCACCGCCGTGGATGAGGCGGTGTCCGACGACCCGGATCCCCGCCGCCCCGGCGCCCACGGCGTCCGACTGCCCAAGCATCTCCAGCGCCTCGATCACCGCGGCACGGTAGTCGGGCACGTCGACCTTCGTCGAGATCGCCTCTTGCCCTTGTGGCGTAAGCGTGATGGTCGCCTGGCGCCCCGCCCCGGCCCAATCGAGCAGTCCCCTGGCCACCGGCTCCAAGGTGTCGAAATCGAACAGACCGAACTTGACGCTGCTCGAGCCCGCGTTGATCACGAGAATGCTCAAGGGTCGCGTCCTTTTCTGTGCGCCGTACCGGGGACCGCGGGAAACATGGCTCGTCGACTTGTGCATAGGACGAATGGGAAGCCGGCGCTCAACCGCCCAGCTCGTCGCGCAGGCGACGCAGCTCGTCTTCAGAGCGTTCGACGACGGTCGCCAAGTCCGCCAAATCGCTTCGCAACTCGGCCACCTGCGACCGCAGCTCCCCCAGCTCCCGATGGAGCGCCTCGGCAAGCTCCGGCCGGACGTCTTGGGCCGGCGCCGTCGCGGGCGCCGGCTCGCTCATGGCGTGGTCTGGAGAGGCCGCTGCGGCAGGGCCGGCCATGCGGAACTGCGCTTCGACTCTCGCCAGCTCGTCGGCCGGGTAGAGCGCGTGGGTGACGACGTGGCCACGGCCCTCGGGCGTCAAGGGGATCACAAGGCCCTTCGACTTCAACGAGGCCAACACCGGCCTCAGCTCACCCAGGTCACGGATGGGCTCCATGCGTGCGGCCCGGCCTCGCAGCTCACCCACCGTTTGCGCCCCTCGCAGGAGCAGCTCGGCCATCACGGCGATCTCCACCTTGTCGACGCCCAGCCAATCGTACAAGTAGTGCCGGTACTTCTGCACCCGGCCATAGCCCTCGATCAGGCCCACGGCCCCGAGCTTGCGCAGTCGCTCGAGCGACTCCTCCACGCCGTCCGGCTCCAAGGTCATCACCGGCGACCGGTTGCTCTTCTGGTTGCACGCCGTCGAGATGGCGCTGAGCGACATGGGGTACGCGTTGGGCGTGGTCTTGGCCTTCTCCACCAGCACCCCGGCCACGCGACGATCCACGGCCGACAAGGGCTGCCATCGCGGCTCCGGGGCTTCCTGTTCCGGCAAGCGCGAATCGTCCGTCATCCGTTCTCCTCCTGGTGTGTGTCGTGCCACACCGTTACTTCTTCACGGGCCGCAAGGGGCTCTCGGCGATTACGAACTTCTTCTGACCCACGCGGGAACCGAAATGGACGGTCGCCTTGCGCCCGCGGCCGCTCCCGCTCAGGGCCACCACGCGGCCCAGGCCGTAGTGCGGGTGGCGGACGACCATTCCCTGGTGGAATTGGTCGGGAGCCGTCGGCGGCAGCGGTCCACCGTTCGCCAACTCTGCGGCCGTCGTCAGGTGGAGCCGGGAGGGCGTCGGCGGCGCCCCGGCAGCCGCCACGGATGCGGCGGTTGCAGCGGCCGGCGCTTGGTAGAAAGGCTCCATCTGGGACGTTGCGGCCGTCAGGTCCTTCACCTCCATTTCCCCACGCGGCAATTCCATCAAGAATCGGCTGGGGACCGTCATCTTGCGCTGGCCGCGGAAGTCGCGATAGCCCGCCATGCTGATCTGAAGCTCCTCTTGCGCCCGGGTGATCCCGACGAACATCAAGCGCCGCTCCTCCTCCAGTTGAGCGTCGCGGTCGCGGCTCCGCTCGTGCGGCAGCAGTCCGTCCTCGGCGGCGACGAGATACACCACCGGGAACTCCAGCCCTTTGGAGGCGTGCAGCGTCATCAGCGTCACGCGATCGTTCTCCGGCTCCCAGTCGTCGGTCTCGCCCACCAGGCTGGCCTCTTCGAGGAACTCCTCTAAATGAGGTGGGCCCGAACTCCGCTCGTCGAACTCCCTCGCGACCGTCAGCAGCTCCTCGATGTTCTCCAGCCGCTGTTGGTCCTCCTCGCTCTCCGACTCCTTCAATCGCTTCTGGTAGCCGGAGCCGGTGAGCACGTGGCCCAGGATCTCCTCGACGGGCGCATCGGCGACCTGGGCCAGTTGGTCGAACAGGCCGACGAACTTCGCGATCGCGCTCACGGCACGCTTGGTCAAGAGCTCGATGCGGCGGCAGTCTCGGACGGCCTCCAAGAGGGTCAGGCCCCGGGAGCCGGCATGATCGGAAAGCCGCGCGATCGTCGTCTTGCCGATCCCTCGCGGAGGCGCATTGATCACGCGCAAAAACGCCATGTCGTCCCGAGGGTTGTTGACCAGTTGCAGGTACGCCAGGACGTCCTTGATCTCCTTGCGCTGGAAGAACTCCTGGCCGCGGATCATCTGGTAGGACACGCCGTGCTCGCGCAGGGCGAACTCGAAAGCGCGGCTCAGTGCGTTCACTCGATAGAAGACGGCGTAGTCGCTCGGTCGGCGAGCGCCCCGGCGAACCTCCTCGGCGATTCGGCCGGCGATGCTCTGGGCCTCGTCCTTCTGTGTCGGATAGGTGACGAGCCGCACCGGGAGCCCCTGCCCGTTCTCCGTGTACAGGCTCTTCTCCTTTCGCTTGGCGTTGTGAGCGATCAGCTCGGCCGCCACATGGAGAATACGCTTCGTGCTGCGGTAGTTCCGCTCCAGGCGGACGACGCGGACGTTGGGGAAATCCCTCTCAAACTCCAGGATGTTCCGCAGGTTGGCGCCCCGCCATCCGTAGATCGATTGGTCCGGATCGCCCGTCACCGCCAGATTGGGATGATCGATAGAAAGCGCCCGGGCGATGGCGTACTGGGCGAGATTGGTGTCCTGGTACTCGTCGACCAACACGAACCGAAAGTGCTCGTCGAGCGCCCGGCGCACCTCGGGGCTTTCCCGGAGAATGGTGGCCACGTGCAGCAACAGGTCGTCGAAATCCGCGGCGTTGGATTTGGCCAGTTCGGCCTGGTAAGCCGGGTAGATTCGGGCGACGACGTGGCCTAGGGAATGGCCGGGCCGCGGCTGGTACTTGCCGGGGGCAATCAGGTTGTTCTTGGCCCAACTGATCGACGCGGCGACCGACTCGGGGGTGCCGTGGACCAGGTTGATCTTAAGTCGGGCGATCACCCGGCGCAAGGTCCGGACACTGTCATCGGCATCGTAGATGGTGTAGTTTTCCCGGAGTCCCACCAGCGACGCATGCTTGCGCAACAATCTGGCCGCGAAGCGGTGGTACGTCCCGACCCAGACCCGCTCGTTCGGCGCGAGCCGTTCCAGGCGGCCTCGCATCTCCTCGGCCGCCTTGTTGGTGAACGTGAGCGCCAAGATCTCGCTGGCCGGGACGCCTCTTCCGAGGAGGTAGGCGATTCGGTGCGTTACGACGCGGGTCTTCCCGCTCCCGGGCCCGGCCAGGATGAGCAGAGGCCCCTCGACGTGCTCGACCGCTTGGCGTTGGGCGGGAGTGAGCCCTTCAAGCAAGTGATCCAATCGTGGTTTCCTTGGTCGTAGGCAACCGGGGAAGGCGTCGGGAACGACGCCGAGCGGGCGTGCGAGAGCCGATTCCCGCGCAACGCCCCGGGCCCCGGTCATGGCGGAGGCGATCCGTTCGCATCCCACGCCAGTATAAGGATTTGGGACCTTGGGGGCACCCCCCCATGCGGGGCATGCGTCGCTCGTGTTCCAGGTTCCGGAGCCTGACGGTGCTGCCTCCGCGTGCCCTGTGTGCTCTGCGCGCTCTGCTCGCCCTGCGTGCATGTCTGCCGGCGCTATCCGCGTTGCCACGTCAGCCGCTCCCGGAACAGGGATTGCTGGGTCGATGATCGGTGCATTTTGGAGAGATAGCACTGGGTACGGCCGGTGGGAATCACAAGGAGTGTGCAACTGTATTGGTTCAGCGTAACGTTGAGTTTGGCCGTGCTGGAGTTAGCGAGTTGAGAGTGGACTGAAGGCAGTGTTTTCTGGACTGGGGGACCAGTCCCCCAGACCCCCTGAGGTTTATCGCTTTGTGCCAAAAGCAAGCGGGAAGAGGCCGTCGGCGCCGTTCGGGACATGAGCTTCCACGATATCCAGATACACAGCGACAACGGCATTTTGATCCAAGGCATGCAAGAAAGCCCGCTGGAGAACGTCAGCCTCCGGAACGTCACCTTCCGGGTCGATCGAGGCTTCGACTACTCCCATCGCGTCAAGCATGGGGGCGGAACGTCGAATCCCAACGACGACCGCCGGACACGGTACGCCCGGAAGCCGTCGTACCTGGCGGTTGCCCACGTCAACGGGCTGTTTGTCGATAACGTCCGCCTTCTCGTCAAGGACGACGTGTTCAGGAAGTACCCACGCTCGGCTCTTTCGATCGACGAATCGAAGTCCGGTACGATTCGCAGCGTTTGGCGAAAGCCGGCTGGAAAAGGGGGGGGCAGCCGGTAATCCGTCTGCACAACTGCCGGGAGATGTTCGTCACGAGCTGCTGCCCGGCGCCGGGCACGCCCGTGTTCCTGGAATTGACCGGCCCGCAGAGTTCGCGCGTCGCGCTGATGGGGAACGACCTCAGCGGAGCAGACCGCGCGGTTGTCGAGGGCGACGACGTGCCCGCCGATGCAACACGCCGCCAGTGAGGATCGGCGCATCAACTACTGTCGCAAGAGTCGCTTTTCGCTCCGCGAAAAGACGCTTGTTCGCGGAGCGAACAACGACACTCATTGAAGTGTCGGTGCTACGGACTCCCGGCCGGTTATCGGGCCAGGATCGCCCCGTGCGCGGCGGCGACGCGGAAGTGCTTGGGCAGGCCGGCTTGGCCCACGAGCTGGTAGAGCGCCGCCGCCTCCGGTCGGTTGTCCTGCGTCAGAAGCGCCTCGGCCGCGCCAAGGCAGCCGTCGGCAACGGCCGGCCGAAGTGCTTGCGGGGCTTTCGCTAGCGCCTTTTTGAGCGCCTCGACCGCGGCGGGGGTGGCGATCCGGCCCAAGGCCCGGGCCGCGGCGCCGGCCACGTCCGCGTCGGAATGCTCGAGCATCTTGGCGAGCGGTGCCACGGCCTGGGCGTCGCGCCGCACGCCGATCGATGCGATCGCGCCGACCAGCGCCCGGCCCTCCAGCTTGCCCAGCGCGTCGCGCAAGGCGTCGTCCACGGCCGGGTCCGGGATCGGCTCCAGCCCGTACCGGGCCATGTGCGAGAGCTTCTCGTCGGCCAACAGCGCGGCCAGCGCGGGCACGGCCTTCTTGGTGCCGAGGAGCCCCAGCTCGCGGCAGGCGTCGGCCTTCTCCTTCTGCCCGGCTTCCGACTCGATCACGGCGATGAGTTGTGATTCTGACATGGTGTTTTATCCTTATTAACCGTATTGATTCTCAGAGGATCCACGGCGCACGCATCGCCCGCGAGCGGAGCCGGTTGGCCTCGGGGTCGTCGACGAACTCCTCTTGGGCGGGGTCGTATTGCATGTCCCGCTTCAGCCACATGCAGATGTTGGCGGCGTGCACGGTGGTCATGGAGCGGTGCATCACGACGGGATTGGCCACGGTCGGACGGCGCGACTTGATGCAGTCGAACAGATTGCGCACGTGGCTCTGCGCGTTGCCGGTCCGATCCACGTACTCGCGGACCACGCGCTCGAAGTCGTCGAGCAGGGCCGGCGAGGAGACCTCCGGCTTGGAGTAGCCGTCGGCGACGGCGACCCAGCCCTCGGTACCTTCGTAGCGCACGCCGCATGATCCGTGCCACCACTTGTCGCCGCGGTGGAGGATCATCTTCAGGCCGTTGGCGAAGCGCGTGACCATGCCGTCGCCGGTGGGATTGTCGACGTACTCGTATTCGATCGGCGACGTGTCGCCCGCACCGATCGCCACCTGGCACTGGGCGAAGGTATGCGCCCCCCATTCGCCGATGCAACTGGTGTGAAAGTCGTAATGGCCGCGCCACCCGCCCCGAACGTAGGCCGCGTTGTAGGGCCGCCACGGACACGGGCCGAGCCACTGGTCCCAGTCCACCTCGTCCCTGGGCGGCTCCGGTTCGGCGGGCAGCCAATCGTGTCGCATTTCGGCCGCCTGCCACGGGGCGATGTGGGCACGGACCGTGTGCACTTCGCCGAGCTTGCCGGTCCGCAACAGCTCGTTGGCGAACGTGAACTTCGCCTCGCTCAGCCGCTGGGTGCCGGTCTGGTAGATCCGCCGGTAGCGGTTGGCCGTCTCCACAACGGCCTGGCCCTGGGCGATGGTCATGCACGACGGCTTCTCGGAATAGACGTCCTTACCCGCCCGCATCGCCATGACCGCGGCCAGCGCGTGCCAGCGGTCGCCGGTGGCGATCAGGACGGCGTCGATGTCCTCCCGCGTGGCCAGGAACTCGCGGATGTCGCGGTAGGTGGCGCAGTCGGTGTTGCCGTAGCGTTCGTCGACGATCTTCTTGACCTTCTCGCGCTGCGCCTTCTTCGCGTCGCAGACGGCGACGAACTGCACGTCCTTCTCCGCCATCATCCAGCGGAGATCGCCCGAGCCGCGCCCGCCGATCCCGATCCCGCCCAAGACGATCCGTTCGTTGGGCACGACGGCGCCGTCGCGTCCCAGCGCCGAGCCGGGCACCAGCCACGGCGCCGCGACCAGGCCCCCGGCGACCGCCGCGCGACCGAGAAACTGCCGCCGGGTCACCGACGACGAGCCGGCGACCTCCATCGGTGAAAGCTCGCGCTTCGCGCGCATGCGAGCCCCCGCAAGTAGTTGACCTCTTGACATGGGCTTGTCCTTTTCTAGGGTTCTGTGGATCCCTGTACCGGCAATGGAACGTCAATCGGGTCCCAAGCCCAGGGGTTGCAACCCCTGGGCTTCGAACGTGTTTCATTGTCAACCCAGGACACAGTATACTACGCAGTGCTGCGCAGAACGATTCCTCGTGAGACGCTTCGAACCCGAGGAGCCACTCGGCCGACGCGCGGCCCGCGGTGTCGATGGCTCGGGTCCAACGTCGCACGCGCCGCGCGCGTCGTGGCCGGACGAGCCCCTATTGTACCCCGGAGTCGCGCGGTTAGAATGCCGGAAATCGCCTCCCCCCGTGTCGCACTTGCGGCGGCAGCAAATCGGGCTCCCGACCAATGAAAACACCTTTCCCATTGCTCCACGAGCAGTTGCCCGGGCTCGCGACCCTGGCGGTCTGGCTGGCCACGCTGACGGCGGCCGGGGAGACTCCCGACGACCGGCTGATCGCGATCCGCGACGGGTTCGCCGCCCGGCGCGACGCCACGCTCCACCGGCAGGTGACCAGCACGTACCCAAAGCTCGCGCCCGACGCCGACGACCAACTGTTCAGTTGGCACAAACTCGACTTCGCTCTCTCGGCCCTCTACCTCGACGTGGAGCGCCCGGAGGCCAACCGGGCCGTTCTCGACGTGGTTGCCCGAGGCACCGAACAGCGGATCGTCGAGGGGGAAGAGAGGTTTCACTGGGTTGCCCCCCTGCTGATTCGGATTCACGAGCTCTTCGGCGCCGGGAGCAGCTACTTCCCCGGCCGACTGACTCCCGAGGCGGAGGAAGGCATTCGACGGGTACTTTGGGAATATGCGAGCGAGCAATCCGAGAAGGAGTTCTACGCGCCGGAGAGAGTCTGGTGGTTTTGGGGGAGTGAGAACCACGACGCCCAACGCGTGCAGTCGCTCTGGGGCGCCGCCAAGATCCTCTCGGCGTCCGACTCGTACCACGATCGGAAGTTCCAGGACGGGTATACGGCTCCGCAGCATTACGAAGCCCTCAACGACTTCGTCAAGGAGCGGTTCCGCCAGCGGATCGCCAAGGGGTTGCTTGCCGAGACGGCCTCGCCCGGATACACCAAATACACGCTCGCCTGCTGGTACAACTACTTCGACTTCGGCGATCCCCCGCTCCGCAAGCTGGCCGACGCCGCGCTCTCCGTCTGGTGGGCCGACTGGGCCCAGGAGCAGATCGGCGCGGTCCGCGGTGGCGCGAAGGCCCGCGTCTACCAGGGTGAGTCGGCCCAAATGGCTCGTGGCGACTCGGCCGCTGCGATGGCCTGGTACTACCTCGGCGTGGGACCGCCACGAAACGCCCACCCGGGAATCATGTGCATGGCCACCAGCGCCCACCGGCTCGCCCCGGTCGTCATGGATATCGCCCTCGACGCACCCGGGCGGGGAGCCTACGAGTACCGGTCCCGGCGACCGGGGTTGCTGCGCGATGACGACGAGGCGCGGCTCGCCCGCGAGGACCACATGAACGTCCTCGATCCCGAATGCGGCGGGCTCGTCCGCTACACCTACGCCACCCCCGATTTCATCATCGGAAGCTGGATGCTGGCCAAGCGTCCTCACGCCGACTGGGCCGGGATCAGCTCGCAGAACCGGTGGCAAGGCGTCATCTTCGCCGGAAGCGACCCCGACGCTCGCATCTTCCCCCAGTGCGAGGGCCTGCGCAACGGCAAGACCTACAATCAGTACTGGTCCGTCCAGAGTCGGGGCACGATGATCGTCTGCAAACTCCCCGGGCCCGACTTCAGCAAGCAGGCCGGCGACATGCGCGTCTTCTTCGCGTCGAGCCTCAAGCGCCAGGAGCGAGGCGGCTGGATCTTCGCCGAAGCCGATCTCGCCCGGGCCGCCGTCCGCATGCTCGGCGATGGCCAAACCTACACCTGGGACGACGAAAACTGGGCCCGCAGCCGAGACTCGGCCTATCCGGTGATTATCGAGGTGGCCGGCAGCCACGCGCACCCGAGCTTCGCCGCGTTCCAGGACGCGGTCCTCGCCCGGCCATGCGAGATCGTCGACGGCACGCTGACCTACCAGGGCCTGGGCGACTCGGGGACGCTCACCTTCGACTTCTCAGGCCGGCGGCTCCCCGAGATCAACGGCGCCGCGATCGACTTGTCGCCGACGAAGACCTTCGACAGCCCGTTCCTGCAAGAGGACTACGCCGCCGGCCGTCTCACCATCGCCAAGGGCAGCCGGCGGTTGATCGTCGACGTTTCGAGACGCGATTAGAACTGTACCTCGCGGCGATTCTTGGCATAATAGACAACTCTCCGGCGGACGCCGATCGCCCGGCCAGCGACCGCGCCGCAGACCTGGAACCACCACGAACACCGCAGCGAGGAGCAGCACGTTGGCAACCGTCATTCGAAAGCGTCTTCTGGGGGCCCTCTCGTTGAGCGTCGCGCTGGCAGCCTCGGCCACCGCGGGCGAGCACTGGACCAGCTTTCGCGGCCCGACCGATCAGGGACACGCCGACTCGGCGAACCTGCCCCTTCGATGGAGCGAGACGGAAAACGTCGTCTGGAAGATGCCCATCCGCGGCAAGGCGTGGTCGTCGCCCGTGATCTGGGGCGATCGCATCTGGCTCACCAACGCCTTCGAGGACGGGACGCAATTGATCGTCCTCTCGGTCGACAAGAACACCGGCAAGTTCGTCCACAGGAAGCGTCTGCATGTCGTGGCCGGACCGCAGTACTGCCACCCGTTCAATTCCTACGCCTCGCCGTCGCCCGTCATCGAAGAGGGCCGGGTGTACGTCAGCTTCGGCTCGCCCTATACCGCTTGCCTCGACTCGGAGACCGGCGAAGTCCTCTGGGAGCGGACCGATTTCCGCTGCAACCATTTCCGCGGCCCCGGCTCCTCGCCCTTCCTCTACAAGAACCTCCTCATCCTCCACTTCGACGGCAGCGACTACCAGTACCTCGTCGCCATGGACAAGCGGACCGGCGAGACGGTCTGGAAGACCGACCGGAGCGTCGAGTTCGACGATATCGACCCGGAGACCGGCCGGCCTACCCGAGACGGCGACTTCCGCAAAGGCTTCTCCACGCCCGTGATCGCCAACGTCGACGGGCGCGACGTCCTCATCAGCCTCGCCTCCGTCGCCCTCTACGCCTACGAGCCCGAAACCGGTAAGGAGCTGTGGCGCGTCGAAGCCCGCGGCAGCCATTCCGGCTCGAGCCGCCCGGTCGTGGGCCACGGGCTGGTCTTCTCGCCGATGGGGAGCGGCGAATGCCCCCTCTGGGCCATCCGCCCCAACGGCCGCGGCGTGGTGACCGACACCCACGTCGAGTGGGAGTACAAGCGGGCGGTCCCCAAACGCTCGTCGATCCTCCTCGTCGACGACCTCCTCTTCATGGTCGACGACGGCGGAGTGGCCGCCTGCGTCGAAGCCAAGACCGGCCAAGAAGTCTGGCGCGCCCGCCTCGGCGGCAACTACTCCGCCTCCCCCCTCTACGCCTCCGGCCGCCTCTACTTCTTCGACGAGACCGGCAAGACCACCGTCCTCGCCCCCACGCCCGAACACCGCGTCCTCGCCGTCAACCACCTCGACGACGGCTTCATGGCCTCCCCCGCCGTCTCCGGCGATGCGCTCTATCTGCGCACGAAGACGGCGCTGTATCGGATTGAGGAGCGGTGAGGGCGAGCGTGGCGACTCGTCGCAAACCGACTTGAGGTACCGCGTGGAGCCCTTGTCCAGCCGGCGGAACTGGTGGCAGACGGTCCGTCGGGCTGAAGCCGACTCGCACGCCCGATGCGAAACAGACCGTGCCGATTCCACGCGTGGCGACGTGGCAGGGCGGGCGTTCTGGGGGGGACGACGCGGTCTGCCGGATAGGGGCGGGGCCGTAGACGGCCGGATCTGGCTGAGTGGTGTTTGATTCCCGCGGCGGTGTCGAGTAGGCTAGACGGCGCTGTGGGCGGATTGTAGACAGACCGAAGGAGAACCGCATGGTCACGAACAAACATCGACTGAGCCGACGCCGTTTCCTGAAGAGCACCGGATTGGGCCTTGCCGTGCCGTCGTTCATCACGGCCCGCGCGCTGGGGTTGGGCGCCGAACGGCCTGCGAGCGAGCGCGTGGTGACGGCACTGATCGGCTGCGGGGGGCGGGGGAAGGGCCTGATGCCCATTCACGAGGACCCGCGCGCGACGATCGCCGCGGTGTGCGACGTGGACGACGCGCGCGTGGCCGACGCCAAGAAGCGGATCGGCGAGTGCGACGTCTACCGCGACTTCCGCCCCATCCTGGACCGACAGGACATCGACGCGGTACTGATCGCCACGCCCGATCATTGGCACGCCCCGATCACGGTGATGGCCTGCCAGGCGAGGAAGGACGTCTACTGCGAGAAGCCGCTCTGCCGGACGATCGGCGAGGGGCGGAAGATGATCGAGGTCGCCCGGCGGTACGACCGGGTGGTTCAGATGGGCACGCAGTACCGGTCGAGGGCGAAGACGCGCCAGGCGTGCGAGTGGGTGCGCAACGGCCGGCTGGGCAAGGTGCACACGGTGCGGCTCGCCCACCGCTCGAATCGCGTCCATCCCTGCGAGCCGCCGCAGCCGGTGCCGCCCGGCCTCGATTGGGACCTCTGGCTGGGGCCGGCGCCGTGGGCCGAGTACCATCCGCTGCGGTGCCACTTCAGCTTCCGCTGGTTCATGGATTACGGGGGCGGCTCCGTCGCCGACAACGGCGTGCACATGTTCGGCGTGGTCTCCTGGGCGATGGGCACCGACGCGACCGGCCCGGTCACGATCGAGGCCACCGGGACCCAGGCCGCCAACAACCTCTACGACGCGCCCGAGACGATGAGCGTGCGGTTCGAGTTCTCCGATCCGGATTTCGTGATGCACTGGGAACAGGCGGGCGAGAGCAAGCTGAACCTCGATTTCGTGGGCACCGACGCGACGCTGAGCGGCTTCTGGGATTTTGCCGTCACCCAGGGCGAGGCCGACCTTTCCCCCACGCGCAGCGATGAGCCCCACCTGGTCATCAGCGACAGCCACTCGGGCAACTGGCTCGATTGCATCGCCACGCGCCGGCGCCCGGTGATGGACGTCGAGATCGGCCACCGGGTGACCACGTGGAGCCACCTGGCCAACATCGCCTACGAGCTGGGACGCAAAGTGCGGTGGGACCCGGCGGCCGAGCGATTCCTCGACGACGACCAGGCCAACCTCTTGCTCGACGTCGCCTACCGCGAGCCGTGGCGGCTCTAGCCGCGCGGCCCGGGGCGAGGGAACGGGAGCCCCCGGGGAGGCCTTCGGGGGTCGAATCGCCTGCCTGAGTCGGGCGGGGGAGTCTTTGCGGGCGCGGGGGGCGGTGGCAGGGCGTCGAGCTTGGCCGCGTCGGGCCGGACGACGATCCGCCCCTGCACGTCGTCGTACTCGAGGATCGTGCCGAAGTCGAGCGCCTCGGCCAGAAGGCGCATGTCGGTGACCTCGCGCACGCGGAACCGCCACGGTCCGTTGCCCGATCGGTGGGAAACGATCCGCTTGCCCACGTTCGCGGCAAGGAGGCGGTTGGACATGTCCTTGGCCTGTTCGTCGGTGAGACCGGGGAACGACACGTCCACTTCGTCCGGGTTGAGGCCGGCCTTGCGGCGTGCCTCCTGGCGGCGCGCACGGACGTCGGCCGGCTCCGGCGGCTCGGGCGCCCCCGCGACGCGGGGAGCGGCCGACTCGGGCAGTTGCGGCGGGGCGATCCGGGCCGGGTCGACGACCAGATGGATCAACCCCCTCTCGTCGTCGTATCGGATGATCGTGCCGAAATCCAACTTGGGGGCGAACACGCGCATATCGCCGACGTCGTCGCAATGAATCGTCGCGGGAAGGAAGCCGGCGTTCGCCGTCCGAAGCCCCTTGCCCGGCTTCATGGCCGCAAGCCGTCGGTACACCCGGCGGTTCCAATCTTCGTTGGAGCCGTACAGCACCAGGTCGACGCCCTCGAGGTTCAGTCCGGCGTCCCATCGGATGTCCTCGCGCCGCGTGCGGAGCTCGGCCGGCTCGGGCGGGTCGGGCAGGGCGACCGACGGAGCGGCGGGGATCCCGGCGTCGTCGAAAAAGAGGAGGGGGATCGGGCCGGCGACCCAGTCCCTCGGGCGGTCGTAAAGCTTCGACGGATCGAGCTGGACGTGGAGGATGGCCTTCTCGTGCTCGATCTTCACGATCGGACCGACGTCGAGACGGTACGTCGCCTTGCGGAAATCTTGGATCTTGCCGCAACGGAACTCGCGAACCTCGCCGGCCATGACCGGGGCGACGACAATCCCGTGGGTGGCCTGGAGCACCTTCCCCCGCAGCCTGTCGGCCATCGAGTCCGACGTCACGCCGCGGACGTAGACGCGGATCGCGTCCGGGTTGCGACCGGCGGCCTCGACGGCCTTTCGCCGCCGCTGGCGGTCTTCCGGGGGCTCAGGCGGCCGGGGCGTCGCCCAACCCCAGACGACCCAAGAGGCGATCGTCGGCAGCGTGGGGACCTGGTCTTGCCGCGTTGCCGCCTGGGGAAGCGGCCTTTCCTCCATCAGCTTGACCAGCTTCCGCCGCAGCTCCACTCCGCCAGAAATGACCTCCAGTCGTTCGCTGGCGGCCACCATCCGCTGGTCGAACTGCGGCAGAGCCTGCTCCACCTCGAGCCGTTTGTCCGGCGTAACGCGCCGACCCGCGGCCTCGGCTTGGAGCATCTCGCCGAACAACGCGAGGATCCTCGGCTCCAGCTCCTGCAAGCTGCTTTCACCCCGGATCGCCTCCATGAGATGGACTAACGCCGTCATCTGAGCGACCGGGTCCCGGCTCGTCTCCCCCGGGAAGGGAGGAATCGTCTGCGTCTGCGTCGGGCGGGCCGGCGCGCTGATAAGGAGATTCCCCAGGGCCGACCGAAGCGAGCCCTTCTCGGAGGTCGACTGGGGCGAGCCCTCCTCGGAGGCGGGCCCCTCCGGGCCGATGTCGGACGAGCCGGGCTGAAGCACGGCGGCCAGAAGCACCGCGCAGAACATGCCCGCGCCCGTCGTACACGCGGCCAGCGGGTTGCCCCGCAGTGCAAAGGCGGCCAGACCCACGCCGGCCAGGCCGACCAACGATCCGGCGGCCACCGCCAGGCCGCTGGCGATTCCCAGGATCGCCAGGAGCAGAAGCAGGCCCAAACTCGATGCCGCCAGGGCGACGCCGGCGCCGAGAAACACCTTTTCGCGGTCTTTCATCCGGCGGCGACGTCGGGGGGGCACGCGCCCGAGCGTCACGGCCTCGGCGGGAGGGCCGCCGAGCGGCTGACTCCACGCGTCGACCGGGCCTTCCGGGCGTGCCGGGCTCGACGACGCGCCCATTGCCGGGGAAGGGACTGCCGGCGTCGACGCGTGGGCCGGACCGGGGACACGAAACGTACGGCCGCAGCTTTGGCACTGCACCATGCGCCCGATCAAGTCAGACCGGTACACGTACCGCCGTCCGCACTGAGGGCACGGAATCGTATCGGGCATCGCAAGTGGGCCTCGCTCGATGAATCGCCGCCGTCGCCAGCCGGCTCGCAGGCGGGGCGGCGCCACGATCGCACCGCTTTTCCCCCGCCGCCGTCAGTCTGGCCCATTGCGGCGGGGGCGTCAACAGGTGCCGGGCTTGTTGGGGACGGCCCGGAGAACGTATATTGACAGTTGGCAGCCGTTCACGGCCGGCAGAGTAGCAGCCCACACGGCGTGTACCTGCTACTTCGATCGAACGCGGCGATCGGTGGCCGACGGACCAACCCCAAGAAGTCGAATCGCGGAGGGGGCCATGTTGACGACTCGCCGAGTGTTTGTGGTCGTTGCGTTGATTGCCGGGCTGGCTGCCGGGGCCGCGGGCGCCGAAGCGACC
The DNA here is from genome assembly GCA_964505295.1 of uncultured Planctomycetaceae bacterium. GTDB lineage: Bacteria > Planctomycetota > Planctomycetia > Pirellulales > Thermoguttaceae > DATKZH01. The sequence continues at coordinate 4,499 of CAZDHR010000027.1, read as the reverse complement.
AAGCTTCAGTACCGGTTCGAGCAAGACAAGCATTACGGCTACGACATCACCATCACGGTGGATACCGTCGACTACACGGAGACCTACACCGGCTGCTGTCTGTATCGGGGGATTCCGGCCCGGGAGGACCGGATCGCCTTGGCCTGCGACGGATTTCTCGATCCTAGCATCAAGTGGAAGCGAGACCACGGCCTGACGTTCTATGGCCCCACGGACGTGCACTCGATGGCAGGCCACATCGTGATCGATGGCCGTGGCGAGTCGCACGGTTCGATGATGCCGCTTGCGTCGCTGCCTTACGTTCTCGGCTTTCTGGAAACGCTCCCGCTGGAGAAGCTTCCCGCCGAGCCACAGAATCAGTGGAAGTGGGAGGACGAGTTCAAGATGGTGGAGAGCCCTTTTTGCGGCCCGGGCTTCTCCGCCATGTTCCCTTCGCGCAAGGCCAAGGAAGAGATCGACTATACCGTCACCGGCGTCCAGGGAGACCTCGTGCGCATCGACAAGAAGTACCTGATGCGGACGGGCGAAGCCGTGGCTCAAAACGTCTCGCGCGCCAGGATGGAGGGGAACGGCTCGGTCGTTTTCGACCGGCGCGCGGGCGTGGTTGCGTCGATCGCCATGAAGTACACCCTCCTGCTGAAGAAAAAGGACGACTCGCGAACCGTGACGGCCAGCGTCGATTGCCGGCTGATGAATCCCGCTCGGCTCGAGCAATTCCTCAACGAGCTGGACAGCAAGCGCAAACAGACTACCGGCGAGGCCTACGCGGAAATGCCCAAGAAGCCGCTCGAAAAGGCCGAGCGGGCGAAGCTGCTCCGCGATCTGCGCTCACGCCTTCCCTCGGTGGCGGAAGCGGCAATCGTGCGGCTGATCTCGGCCCCGGCGGACGAACGCCCCGCCGACTTCGCCGTGCCGCTGGCCAAGATCATGCGGGAAGGGCATCTCCACCTCCGACTCAAAGCCGCGCAGGCGCTGATCGTCTGGGCCACGCCGGAGGTCGAAGCGGCGCTGGTCGAAGCGACCGGCGATCGCTGGAACGTGGGAGGGGGGCGGCCCAGTGGCGGTTTTCCGCTCGCCGAGGCGGCGTATAAGGCCCTGGCGACCATCGGCACCGAGTCGGCGGCACGCGCCGTCGCCGAGCACATCATCGAGCCGTCGCGAACGCCCATCGAGGTCCTCAAGAAGATGGGCGCCGTCGCCGAGCCACCCATGATCGAGCTGGTGCTCGACGAGACCGGCGGCAATGTGAAGCAACGCGCGGCCTGCGAAGTCCTGGCCGAAATCGGCGGGCTCGGGTCGGTGCCGGCCCTCCAGCGAGCGACGCAGGGCTGGAGGGCACAGACTCAAGCGCAAGCGGCGCTCGAGGCGATCGCCAAACGGGAGGGCCTGAGCGTGGAGGAGCTGATCGAGAAGGCGGGCCCCCTGACCACGGCGACCGCCCCCAGCCCGACCCCGGCCGTTTCCCCTATCCCCGAGACGGCCTTCTCCGCGCCCTCCTCTTCGGGCGTCCTTCGCACCTGGACCGACTCCTCGGGCAGGTTCACGATCGAGGCCGAGATGGTCCGTAGCGCCAATGGCGTGGTCACGCTCAAGAAGGCGGACGGCCGCACCATCGACGTGCCCATCGATCGCCTCAGTCAGGCCGATCGCGACTTCCTCACCGGCGACCCGTTCGCCGGACCGGGCCCGGCCTCGATGACGCAGCAGGGCCCCTCGGCCGGTTCACAACCGAGCGCGCCTCCGAGCGCGCGGCCGCCGGGCAAGTCGGGCGACACGGAGCTTGTCGGCGGGGCGGGAGGATTCGAGTTCCGCTTCGTCGGCCGGGCGCAGGAGCCGTTGCTGGGAATCCACTTCCGCGTCGCCCAATGGCAGGGCGAGCAGGCCTTGGGCCTCACCCGAGCCCTGTTCGACCGCAAAGTGCCCAAGATCCCGGACATCGCCATCGCGAAGCCGGGCTACGCCGTGGGTGGCATCAACGTTGACGCGCAGGAATTCGTCAACGCCCTCGAGATTATCTTCATGCGCCTGAAGCCCGACGGGAGCCTCAACCGTGCCGACAGCTACAAGACGTGGATCGGCACCCCTTCCGGCCGCCCGACCAAGACCCTGGGCGCCACCGGCGCCACGGTGATCGGGATCTACGGGCGCCGTGCGGCGATCCTCGACGCGGTTGGCCTGGTGATGCAGTAGGACTCGGTACGCAGTAGCAATCGCCGCGCGCCATGCGCCGGTTACGGCACACGGCATGTGCTTACTACTCCGAAAATGCGGAAGTTGTTCTTTGGCCGATCCTCAGGGACGAAGGATAGCGACGCCGCCCTCGTCGGTGCCGGCGACCAGGACGAGCTGCCCGTCGCTCTTGACGGCGCGGAGCTGCCGGACGGCGCCTTCCAGCCGAGCCTTCGCGACGGGCTTGCCGGTTGCGTCGACCAACAGCAGCATGCCGTCGTCGCAGCCGACGGCCAGCAGGTCGCCGCCGTCGCGCGGCAACCTCGCCAGGCTCCACGGGGCCGAAGGCAGATAGCGGGCCCAAGCCTGCTTGCCGTCGGCTTGGAAGGCCGTGACGAGGCCTTCGTCGGTGGCGGTCACCACGTGCTTCTCTCCCTTGCCCTGGAAATCGACCACCACCAGCCCACGCATGGTCGGTCGGGGGACCGTGATGCCGATCTTCACGGCGCCGGCGGCCGGAGGCCCGAAGTCGGCGCTCCAGAGGGGCTTTCCCAGCGAGTCGTACACCCGCACGTTGTTCATCGAGCCGTTCGTGTCGCAGATCACCTCGGGTTGGCCGTCGCGATCCAGATCGTCGACGAGGATGTTCAGGGTGCTTTGGCTCAGTTGGAAGGGCGGGTGGACGCCGAAGCCTCCGGTCGACCAGTTCGCGCCGTGGATCGTGCTCAAGTCGTTGGAGAGGTTGGGTGCCTTGGCGACGACGAGCTTGCGCGTCCCGTCCGGGTTGGGCACGATCGCCATCACCGCGCAGCTTCCCCAGTAGAGCGGCACCCGCTTGACGAGCTTGCCGGCTTCGTCGAGCACCTCGACCGTGCACGCGCTTCCGACGAAGGCCTGGGTCGCTTCGCCGCCGAGGCGGCCCGTTTGGAGGCCGTAGATCCCGGGCAGATCTTTTTTGAACCAGTAGGTTTTGCCCGTGGCGTACACATCGGGGTGCATTTCGGACTGGAAGGTCCAGCGGGGCTTGCCGGCGTCGTCGAACGCGTAGACGCGGTCGTCGGCGCACCCCAACAGGAGCAGCCCGGCCTCCGGCCAGTAGGCTGCCGACATGATCCTGGCGGGGGCCTGAATCGCCGCGTCGAGCTTGCCGTCCATGGCCAGGGGGTAGACGCGATCGGTCTCGGTGGTCACGTAGACGCCGGCCATCCCGTTACGCGCGGGCCCCGGCAGGATACGCGTTACGGCTCCCTGCACCTCGCGCGTCGCCACGGGTTGGAGCGTGGCCAGATCGACCGGCAACGGCTCGTCCGGCGGCGTCGGCGCCTCGCGCGAGCTGATGCGGCGCAAGGCTTCGAGCTTCGCCCGCAGCTTCTCGGCCGTTTCGGCGGGCATCCCGGCCCCAGTGATGGCGTGATCGCCCCGGTCGAGGCGCGTCCAGATCAGGCCGTCGGCAACGCGCGTCACCAGGACGGCGTGCTCCCCTTCGCGCAGATCGTTGCCGTGCGTGGCGGCGATGGCAAGCGCCGTCGGCTCGGCGCAGAACAAGGCCACGTTCCCATCGCGGGGCGTCCAGCAGACGTCGACCGGCCGATTGGCGGCCAGGAGCGGTTGGCCGCAGGTCAGTTGACGGACCCCGGAAGCATAGACGAGCTCGTCGCCGACCAGGACGGCGTCGGCATCGATCCGAACCTCCTCTTCCGGGAGGTCGAGCTTACCCAGTGACGCCAGCACGGGACCCGGCACGCTGAGCATGGCTGCGGCGTCGGTCAGCCTGGCGCACGAGAGACGCTGCTCGACGTCTTGCGGCGCGAGCCCGACGAGCGTGATCATATCGAGGCTCTCGCCCGCCTTGACGTCGCCGCGCAGCGTACACTGGGCCAATCGCTCTCCCACGTTGAGCCCCGCCCCGGTCGCCGGGACCAGGACGGCCGTGGTCTCTCCGGCGGGGTACTCGAAGTAGCCTTCGTCGGCGAGCTTTGCCGTGTTGGGCAGGGCCCACTGGATTCTCATCTCGAGGTCTTGCGTGTCGCGGCGTGCGGTGAGCCGGTCGGCGACGACCGTCCAACGGCCCTTGGCGTGCAGCACGGCCCGGCGCCACACGCCGTAGGCGAACTTCGGCACCTCGGCCTCGACGTGGGCGACGTCGCCGACGACCTTCTGCACCTTCAGTGCGGATTCCAAGGGCAATTTCGAGGCGATCAGGCCTCTGCGGCGCGCGATCACCGTGTTGTTGTGGTCGCCGCTTTCGAGGAGGGTCGTCGCGCCGATTCGCAGCCTTTCGAGATTCAGGCAGTAGTAGGGGCGACGGGTCTGATCGTACATCCCGCCGA
>CAZDHR010000026.1:0-32816 GCA_964505295.1 uncultured Planctomycetaceae bacterium | reverse complement strand
CCCGCCCGAACCAGAGAGTGAAACCGGAAAGTTATTCTTCGGCCGCCCCTTACGGAGTCACCACGCCCTTCGCTGCGATCAGGGCGTGCCACTCAATTGGCCGGGTCGTTTCTGCGCTCTGTTGTGGCACGGCCTCCCGACCGTGCCACAACAGTCGGTCGGGAGACGGTGCCACAACAGTGTGTCCCTACCCTCTCCCCCTCCGTTCTTGCCTCCCATTCCCACGTGCCTTCCGGGGTGGGCTTCTTCCTCCAGGCCCTCGACTCCGAGGGGATGGCGGTGCAGACGATGCGGAGCGCGACCTATGTGCAGCCGGGTCAGACGTTCACTTGCATCGGCTGCCACGAGCCGCGGAACACGTCGCCTCCGAATGCCCACGCGGCGGCAAGAAGCCGCGAGCCCTCCAAGATCACCCCCGGCCCGGAAGGCTCCTGGCCGCTCGATTTTCAGGCGCTGGTGGGGCCCGTGCTCCAGGAGCACTGCGTCGAGTGTCACAAGCCGGGCGCCGAGGGCGAGAAGTTCGATCTCGTGCCCGAGCAATCCTACGATTCGCTGGTCAACTACGGCAAGCCCAGCCTCCGCGAGCACGTCAAGGCCCGCTACGACGCGGGGCGCTCGATTGCCGGCGCGTGCGCGCCTCGGCCGCGAGCCCGCTGGCGAAGCTCCTCAAGGAGGGCCACTACGACGTGAAGCTCACCCGCGACGACTGGGTGCGCCTCTACACCTGGATGGACACCTACGCCCAGCGTCAGGGCTCGTTCGGCGAAGACCAAGAAGCACGCCTCCGCCAGCTCCGCGTCGACATGGCCGCGATCGTCCAGGAGTAGGCACGCAACTCGCAGCACGGGAGCCGATCGGGAGGGGCGCTTCCCCCTCGTTCCCAGGCAGAGCCTGGGAACGAGAGGGAGGGTGGAGCCTGAGAGGAGCCTGGGAACGAGGGGGAACAGCCGAGAGACGCGAATCAACGTCCAGACAGAACGATAAGGAGTCACCATCATGGCTCGACCTCTTCCCACTTTGATTCTCCTAGTCTGCCTCGGCACCACGGCCACGGCCACGGAGCTGGGCATCGACGGCACCCGGTTCACGCTCGACGGCAAGCCGACGTTCCTGCTGGGGGTCAGCTACTACGGTGCATTGGGGGCGCCGCAAGAATCCGTCGAGCAGGACCTGGACGACCTCCGACGCCTGGGCGTCAACTGGATCCGCGTGTGGGCCACCTGGGCCGCGTTCGACAATGACGTGACGGCCGTGGACGACAAGGGCAAGCCCCGCGAGCCCTACTTCTCGCGGCTTGCGTGGCTCATGGCCGAGTGCGACCGCCGGGGGATGGTCGTCGATGTCACCCTCACCCGTGGCAATCGCGTGGTAGGAACGCCGCGGATTCGCTCGCTCGAAACGCATCGCCGGGCCGTGCAGACGATCGTCTCCCAATGGAAGCCGCACCGCAACTGGTACCTCGACCTGGGCAACGAGCGAAACATCCGCGACAAACGCCACGTCCCGTTCGACGACCTCCGCAAGCTCCGCGAGGTGGTCAAACGCATCGACCCGAAGCGTCTTGTCACGGCCTCCCATGCGGGTGACGTCCCGCCCGACGACCTGAAAACCTACCTGCTCGACGTGAAGGTCGACTTCGTCAGCCCGCACCGGCCGCGAAACGCCAAGTCGCCCGGCCAAACCGCCGAGCGATCGCGCGCGTACCTCGCCGAGATCCGCAAGCTCGGCCGCGTCGTCCCGCTCCACTATCAGGAGCCGTTTCGCCGCGGGTTCACCAAGGGTTGGGAGCCGACGGCCGACGACTACGTGACCGACGCCCGCGGCGCGCTGGCCGGCGGCGCGGCCGGCTGGTGCCTGCACAACGGCGACCAGCGCCACGTGCCCGGCCAGAAGCCCCGGCGGTCGTTCGACATGCGCGAGAAACGGCTGTTCGAGCAGCTCGACGAGGTGGAGCGGGAGGCACTGGAGCGTCTCGGTCGGCTCTTCGCCGAGCGCGGCAAGTGACCGGGCCTTTGCAGGACGGACGTCGCCGCCCAGCGTCTCGCCGCTGCCGGCCGTTTCGGGTCGGGCGTGCCCCCGTGCTGCTACGGCAACGGGCTTGGCCCGAGGAAGGACTTCGTGCTAGAGTATCCTGCAACTACCAACGTTCTGAGGACATAGGACGAGGGGATCCGATGGGAACCGTCGAGAATGCGGGCAGGGAAGCGGCGGCGTTGGAACAAGCGATCCGCGAGAAAACCGCCAAAGTCGGCGTGATCGGCCTGGGATACGTCGGCCTCCCGCTGATTCGGGCGTTCGTTCGGGCCGGCTATCCGACGCTGGGCTTCGACGTCGATCGGGCCAAGGTGGATCGGTTGCTGGCCGGCGAGAGCTACATCGAGCACATTCCTTCGTCGTGGATCGCCGAGTGCATCGGGGGTGGGAAGTTCGAGCCCACGGCCGACATGCGACGCCTCTCCGAGTCGGATGCCCTGTTGATCTGCGTGCCCACCCCGCTGAGCGACAGCCGCGACCCCGACCTGCACTACGTGGAAGCCACTGCTCGGCAGATCGCCGAGGTGCTGCGGTCCGGCCAACTAATCGTGCTCGAAAGCACCACGTACCCCGGCACCACGCGCGACGTGCTGCTGCCGATCCTCTCGGCCGGCGGAATGAAGGCCGGCGAAGACTTCTTCCTGGCTTACAGCCCGGAGCGGGAAGACCCGGGCAACCCCGATTTCTCGGCCGACCGGATCCCGAAGGTGGTCGGCGGGGTCGACACCCAGAGCTGCCACCTGGCGCACCTGCTCTACAGCCAGGCGGTGGTCAGCGTCGTGCCGGTCTCCCATTGCGAGGTGGCCGAGGCGTGCAAGATCCTGGAGAACACGTACCGCTCGGTCAACATCGCCATGGTCAACGAGCTGAAGATGCTTTGCGACCGGCTGGGGATCGACGTCTGGGAGGTGATCGACGCGGCCAAGACCAAGCCGTTCGGCTTCCAGGCGTTCTATCCCGGCCCGGGACTCGGCGGACACTGCATCCCCATCGATCCGTTCTACCTCAGTTGGGTGGCGCGCAAGCACGGGCTGACTACTCGATTCATCGAGCTGGCCGGCGAGATCAACACGGGCATGCCCGAGTACGTCGTCCGCAAGGTGATGGACGCCTTGAACGAGGCCGGCAAGCCGCTCAAAGGAAGCAAGGTGTGTCTGTTGGGCGTGGCCTACAAGAAGGACGTCGACGACCCGCGCGAAAGCCCTTCGTTCGTGCTCATGGAGCTGCTCGAGGCGGGCGGGGCGATCCTCAGCTACAACGATCCGCACGTGCCCCGGCTTCCGGAGATGCGGCACCACCGGGTCGCCGACATGACGAGCACGGAGCTGACGCCCGAGTTCCTCGCCTCGCAGGATTGCGTGTTGATCGCCACCGACCACTCGGCCTACGACTGCGACTTCATCGTCCGCCACGCTCCGCTGGTGGTCGACACCCGCAACGCGACGCGCAACGTCACCGCAGGCCGGGAGAAGATCCGTAAGGCGTAGCCGTCGTCTGCCGCTTGCGGCTCGCCCGGAGATTACATCACCCGCTCCTATCGACAGGTCATTGGTGCACCGACATGTCAAAACGCTATCTGGTCACCGGCTGTGCGGGATTCATCGCCTCGAAGGTCACCGAGCTGTTGCTCAAGCAGGGCCACTGGGTGGTCGGTGTCGACAACCTCAACGACGCCTACGATCCGCGGCTGAAAGAGTGGCGGCTTGCGCGGATCGAGCCGCACCCGAACTTCCGCTTCCACGAACTGGACATCACCGACCGAGGGGCGCTGGAGGGGCTCTTTGCGGCAGACGCCCGGTCTTCCGACGCCGACGTGGATCGACGGCCCTACTCCGCCGTCTTCAACCTGGCGGCCCGGGCGGGCGTGCGACCAAGCGTCGAGAACCCCTGGGTCTACTACCAGGCGAATTGCGACGGGACGCTCAATCTGCTCGACCTCTGCCGGCGCTTCGGCGTCGCGAAGTTCATCCTCGCCTCGACCTCCAGCCTGTACGGCTCGCACAACCCCGTGCCCTACCGCGAGGACGCCGACACCAACCGGCCGCTCTCGCCCTACGCGGCGTCGAAGAAGGCCGCCGAGACGCTCGCCTACACGTACCACCACCTGCACGGGCTCGACGTGACCGTGTTCCGCTACTTCACCGTGTACGGACCGGCCGGCCGGCCCGACATGAGCGTGTTCCGTTTCGTCCGCCGGATCGCCGAGGGGGAGCCGATCGTCGTCTTCGGCGACGGCACGCAAGAGCGGGATTTCACCTACGTCGACGACATCGCCCGGGCAACGATCGCGGGGGTGGCACCGCTCGGCTACGAGGTGATCAACCTGGGCGGCGACCGCCCCGTGCGGCTCTCGGCCATCATCGACCAGATCGCCAAGCTGGTGGATCGCGAGCCGGCCATCGACTACCAGGACGCCCACCCCGCCGATGTCCCTGCCACCTGGGCCGCTATCGGCAAGGCCCGCGAGATTCTAGGATGGTCGCCCCAGGTCTCGGTCGAGGAAGGGCTCCGCCGCTCGGTCGCGTGGTATCGGGAGAACCGCGAGGCGGTGCTGCCCTTGGAATTGGGCGATCGGTAAGCGCCACTGCCGGCACTCCCAGCTTGACAAGCGTGCCGGCCGCGCTAGAATCGAAGTCGCGATTCGCCGCTATCGATCGCTGCATCTCCTCGTGCTGCATCTCCTCGTTCCCAAGCTCCAGCTTGGGAACGGGATTCAGGGAAGCTCCGGCTTCCCCTGGGAGCGCGAAGCAGAGCTTCGCCGAATTGGGTTCCCAAGCCGGAGCTTGGGAACCAGAGGAAGCTGTGGGAGGGTCCTATGTCGCCTCACGCCACGCGTCTCACTCGTCGCCGGTTCTTGGGCAAGTCTGCCGCCGTTGGGCTCGCGTCGGCACTGGCTGCGCCGGCTGCGGCGGAAACGAGCGACCGTTCTTTTCCATTCCGCGTAGGCACGGGCGTCGCAGAGATCACGCCGCCGCTTGGCGTCGGGATCTTGATGTCGTCCGGCCGGCAAGCCTGGGAGCCGTTCGAGGGCGTGCGCCTGCCGCTTCACGCCAAGGCCGTCGTGATCGAGAAGGGCCAGCGCCGGATCGCGCTGGTCTCGCTCGACCTAATCGGCCTGGCCGGCGAGGCCGTGGGCGGCATGGCGGGATTTCGCGACCGCGTGGCGGCGGCGTCGGGCGGGGCGATCGGCCCGGATGATCTCGTGCTCGCCTCAACCCATACGCACAGCGGCCCGGAATCGATCGCGCTGAGCGACCTCTACCACGGCGAGGACTTCCGCAAGTGGTCGTCGCAGCTTGCCGAGTGGATCGGCTCGGCCGTCCGAAAGGCCGCGGCTTGCGCGCGGCCTGCGCGACTCATGGCGGGAAGCCGCCCCGCGCCTGGCCTCGCGCTGAACCGGCGCATCAAGACCACCCGCGGCATCGCTTCGGTGCGCCGCAAGCTGCCGCCGGACGAGGTGATCGGTCCCGAGGGGCCGATCGACGAGAAGGTCCGCGTCGGCGCCTTCGTCGAGAAAAAGGGGACAGGTCCAATTTGCCGGAACGGCCCGAAGGGTGCTTCGCACAAATTGGACCTGTCCCCTTTTTCTGCGATCCTGGTCAACTTCACGGCGCACCCGGTGCTGGAGATGTGCATCAAGCAGGTCTCCCCGGACTACCCCGGCGAGATGTGCCTTGAATTGGAGAAGCGGCACCCGGGCGCCACGGTCCTTTTCTTCCAGGGCGCGTGCGGAAACATCAACACGCCCACGGTATCGCGGGGCGCGGCCTCGGCGCGGGAGTATGGCCACAAACTGGCCGCGTTTGTCGAAGAGGCACTCGGCAGCCTTCGACCTATCGGCGGCGGCGAGCTGTCGCTCTCGTGGAAGACGATCCGGCTCCCCGCGCGAACCGTTACCGGCGAGCCGCAGGCGGAGCCGTTGGAGACGAGAATCGGCGCCGCCCGAATCGGCGACGCCGCCTTCGTCTTCCTCCCCGGCGAGCCGTTCGTGGAGATCGGCCTGGCGATCCGCGAAGCGTCGCCGTTCGGGTTCACCGGAGTGGTCGGTTACGCCGACGACTACATCGGCTACATCCCGACCGATCGGGCGTTCGCCAACGGGGGCTACGAGATCGGGCCCGGCCGCTGGTCCCGGCTCGCCTCGGGGAGCGAGCCGATTGTGCGCCAAGCGGGAATCGACTTGCTCCGCTCGCTGGCCGGCGCGCCGTGAGGGGCGCAGAAAAAGGGGCCGGGCAGCCGTCGTCGACTGCCCGGCCGGGGCATCCTTTTCGGCTTCGTCGTATTGATGGTCAGCGAAGAGGGACCGTCTTGCCGGGGCGAATGCTATTCCTCTTCGTCATCTTCTTCGTCATCGTCACGATCGATCATCTCATCGAGTTCCTCCTCCATCTCCTCCATCTCGCCCGCCATGCCGTCGGCGAACTCTTCAAACTCGCGACTCCTTTCCTCGATCTCACGGCCTATGTTCTCCATCTCGTGGCGAATCTCGCGGACCTGGCCCTCCATCTCCGCGGCCAACACGTCCATCCTTTCGTTCAACTGGCCAATGGCGCCGTGCAACTCGCGGAGCACTCCCTCCAACTGCTCGGGGTGAGGCGTGCCTTCTCCGTGGGGAGGCGCGCCGGGCTCTCTGGGATGAGGCGGGAGCGGCTCGGGCTGTCCGCGGAGCAAACGTTCCATCTGGCCCGCGAGCTGCTCGGCCTGCTCGTGAAGGCCGGCCGCGTGGAGGTTCTCGACGGCGATCCGCACGTGGTGCATCCGCCGCTCCATCTCCTCGCGTTCCTCCGGTGGCGGGCCGTCAGGGCGGTCGCGGTCGGGACGCCGCTCCAGGTCCCGGCGGATCTCTTCCGCCTCGCGCACGAGCCGCTCGGCCTCTTCGGGCCGACCCTCGCGGAGCGCCCGCTCGTGTGCCTCCATCAGTTCGTCCGCGCGCCGGGCAAGCCCTTGCCGATGGCGCTCGGCCATCTCGCGCGCGCGTTCGGCAGGCTCGCGATCGCGGGTCTCTCGCCGCGGGCGATCGCGGGTGCCTTCGGCCAATTGACGTTCGACCTGCTCCATCCGCTCCCGGGTCCCGGCCAGCGCGCCTTGGAGTTCCCGGGCCTTTTCGTCCTGACCGTCGCCCAACTCACCCAACTCGCGCTCGATGCGATGGGCCTTCTCCGCGAGTTCCTCTTGCTCCCGCTTGAGCGCGCCGATGATTTCACCCATGTGCCGCCGACGCGATTCTCGCTCGGCCCGCGCGCGGTCCCGCTCAGGCTCATGCTCACGGTCGCGGCGAACGCGGATTGCCTCGGCCAGCCGGGCTACCTCCTCCGCCTTGTCCGGCTTGTCGAACTTCCTCCACAAATCGGCCGCCATCCCCAGGATGTCCGCCAACTCAGGGGGAGGGGGAGCGTGCTCGCGGATTTGCTGGGCTTCGTCGTCGCGCCGCCCTTCGAGCGTAACCTCCCGAGCGCGAATGGCCCGTTCCACCAACTCCACGGCGTCTCCGCGCTCCGCTTCACGGAGGGCGTGCATCGCCAATCGCAGCACCTCGATCTGGTGCCGGAGGAATTCCCGCTCGCCACCGGGGCGCTCGCCGCGCTCCGGCCGCTGACGCTCGCGCCTCGCGGCCACGGGGCGGTCGCCTCCCTCCTGCGACATCACGTCGCCGGAAATCGGGATCAAGATGGCGGCCACCGCCGCCGCGGCCAGCGAGCGACGCCACGACCTGTTCAGTACGCTCATCGTCGTTCCTCCTTCTCCAAGGGCGACCTGGGAATGAGCCCAGGCAGTACATAGAAGTGCTACGATCACCAATGCCACGGGAAGAGCCGTCTTGGCCAGGGCCAGCCGGGCACGGCCCGGGGCACGCGGCGACCGGCCGGAAAGACTCAACAGCCGCTCCACCCGGCGCCCCAACCCTGATCGAAAATCCAGTCCTCCTGCCGACAACCAGCCGAGCCGCGGACACGCCCCGGCTAGCCGCTGCCCCAACACGAGCAGACTGGAGGCGAGCAGGTCGGGGCCGTCGGGCACCAGCAAGCTCGCCTCGTCCGCGGCCGCTTCGCCGGCCTCGCGAAGCCTTCGTCGCGACCACCAACAGAGCGGATGCCACCAGAGCGCCGCGCACACGAGATCCGTCACGAGCTGCCAAATCGGGTCACGGCCGGCCAGATGGGCCACCTCGTGGACGAGCATCGCCTCCTGATGAGGCGGGTCGAACTCGCCGCAGAACGTCGTGGGCAGCGCCACGGTTGGTCGAAAGATCCCAAACGCGACCGGCGCCGTCAGCCCGGCTGCTTCCATCACGGCGACCGGCCTACGGATCCCCTGCCGCCGGGCCAGGGCGGCAACGCGACGGCACAATGCCTCGTCCCGCACCACGGCATTCCGCCGCCGGAACGCGACGAGCAGGAGCCGGGCCCAGGCGAAACGGCCCGCGATTGCGGTTGCCCCGAGCGTCCAGATCACGGCCAACCACGCGCCTGTTGCCGTGTTGGGCTCGGAATCGCCAACCGACTGGCTCACAGCGACCCGATTCATCGGGTCCGACGGCGCCTCCGACGGCACGAATGCGGTCACTGCAAGCCTGTCCGCCGAGGCTTCGGTCGGCGCGGGTTCGCCGAGATCGCTTTCAGATTCAACAACGTGGGCCGGGGCGACCGGCATGCTCACGGACGAAGGAGGCGGATCGAGGCCGGACGCCGCGAACGGAGGTTTCGGATCGTCCGGGACGGGCGGAGGAGCGAAGGGGATATTGGCAGCCCGCTGAAAAAGTAGTCCCTCGGCGACTTGGGCGCCACTGCTGGCTTGCCCAGCAGTGGTTTTCGTGCGAGTTTGTACGGCACTGCTGGGCAAGCCAGTAGTGGCACCCTTTTTTAACGGGCTGTTAGCCGCTTGGCCCGACGCAGCCGGCGCAGCCACGTCGTCGAAGCTCGGCTCGGCCCTCGCGCGCACCAGTTGTACGAAGGCCGATCCGCTACCGGTCAGTTCAACGACGAGCAAGGCCAGAAGCCCCACCGTGCTCGCCTGCCAGATCGTCCGTTCCCAGGCGGCTGACCGGACCCATCGTGCAACGATCGCTGCCAAGCCGACGATCACGGCCGTGCCGACCGCAAGGACGACGATCGGCTCCAGCCAAAGACCATACCCGGCCGTCAGGCTGCTGTGCATGATGTCCAAGCTCCGATCGTAATCGCCCGAGGTGCCAAGTCCGTCTCGAACAAGAAAGCCCTACCGCTGCCCCTTCCGCTCCTGAATCAACTGCTCCAGCCTGGCCAGCTCGTGGGGGCTTACCTCCCGCGTCTGGAGCAGGTGGCTGACCGCGTCGGCCAGACTGCCCTCGAACAGCCGGTCGACCAGGTCGTCGGCCATCGACCGGGTGACGTCTTCGGCGGTGACGGCCGTCTCGTAGATGAATCGCCGCCGGAGTTCGCGATGTTGCACCAATCCGCGGTCCTCCATTTTACGCAACATGGTGGCCACCGTGGTGTACGCCAGCGGGTCGCCTTCGAGCCGGTCCTGCACTTGAGCCACGCTGGCCGGCCCGAGGTTCCACAAGACCCTCATGATCCGAAGCTGGAGATCGCCCAGACGGTACGTTCGCTTGTTCGTCATCCTGTGCCACTCCGCGTCCTGAACAACTACCGCGGTAATACTACTTGAGTAGTTTTTGGTTGTCAAGCCCCTTTCTTGGCGATTCGGGTGGCAATTTCTCAATCGCGGGCGCTCGTTCCTTGCGGTCGCAGCCACCCCCTGCATGAGGGGCCCCGGCAGGTGCTCGGCTCTGTACTCGCCAAGAGGAACTGGAGTCGATCGCCATGCGCCCGGCACTCCGGGGACTCCGTGTTCGGGAGTTGGCCGACGCGATGTGCGGCTCGGCGCAGCGTACACGGCCAAACATCCTTTACAGCACCATGAAAATCGTAGAGAATGCTCGGCGAAGCTGCGTCGTCGGCCGCGTGCCGGGATGGCTGGGCGGGGGGAGTGTCCTTGTGCCGACTTCCGCCGACATTCGCTCGAGACGTTCGAGAATCGGACCCTGTACGGAGATCAGAGACGAAAATGATTACCGCACCCATTCCCCACGATGAAGCCGTGCGTCTTGCCGACTTGCGGGCACTGAGGCTCTTGGACACACCGCCGGAGGAGCGCTTCGATCGGTTGGTCGAGTTGGCCTCCGGGGTGTTCGATGTGCCGATCTCGTACGTGGCGCTAATCGACTTCGACCGGCAGTGGTTCAAGGCCAAATGCGGCTTGACGGTAGACCAGACCGGTCGCGACGTCTCGTTCTGCGGGCACGCCATTCTCCAGGACCAGCCGCTGGTCGTCCCGGACGCCACCGCCGACGAGCGCTTTCGCGACAATCCTTTGGTGGTGGATGATCCCGGCGTTCGCTTCTACGCGGGGTGTCCCCTTCGTGGGCCGAGCGGGTCCAAGGTCGGCACGTTCTGCATCGCCGACACGCAGCCGCGCGATCTCGACGACGCCGACCTGAAGCGATTCCGGCAGTTCGCCGAGATCGCCGAGCACGAGCTCCAAATGGCCGACCTGGTCGAAGTTCAGCACGAGCTTTTGAAGACGCAGAGCGAGCTTTCGCTCACGCAGCATCGGCTCCAGAACGAGCTTTCCGAGGCCGACCGCTACGTCCAGTCGCTGCTGCCGGCGAAACTCGACTCGCCGGTCCGCACCGACTGGGCCTTCGTCAGCTCCTCGGAGCTTGGGGGCGACCTGCTCGGGTACAACTGGCTCGACGACCATCGGCTCGCCTTCTACGTGCTGGACGTCTCCGGGCACGGCGTGGGCGCGTCGCTCCACTCGGTGACGGTCTACACGACCCTTCGGCGGCGCACGCTGCCGGGCGTGCGGTTCGACGAGCCGAGCGAGGTGCTCGAAGCGCTCAACCAGGCGTTCCCCATGGACGAGCACAGCGACAAGTTCTTCACGATCTGGTACGGCGTGTACGACGTGTCGACCGGCACGCTCCGCTACGCCAGCGGAGGGCACCCCCCGGCGATCGTGGTCGACCCGGCGGCCGGCAAGACGGTCCAGCTTTCGGTGGCCAGCTTCATGGTGGGCGCGATCCCCGATATCACCTACGAGACCGACACGTTCACCGTGCCCAAGGGTGCCCGGATCTACCTGTTCAGCGACGGCGTGTTCGAGATCGGTCGCGACGACTTCACGCTCGACGCCCTGGCGAACCTGCTGCTGGAGGTCTCTTCCGACTCCGGCCCGCGTCTCGATCAGGTCCACAAGCGGATCGTAGAGCTCCAAGGCTCCGACGAGTTCGCCGACGACTTCTCCCTGCTGGAAATCGAGTTCCCGTAGGGTACGTGCTTGCACGCACGCGCCTTGGGCTTGCCCACATGTTCGCTTGGGAACCAGAGAAACCGGAAAAGCACCCACTCTCCGCCCCGCTACTCCTCCGCCATGTACGGATACCGGAAGTCCGTTGGCGGCAGGAATGTCTCTTTGATGGTTCGCGGCGTGACCCAGCGCTCGAGGTTGAGCCAGCTACCGGCCTTGTCGTTGGTGCCTGAAGCCCTCGATCCGCCGAACGGCTGCTGGCCGACGACCGCGCCGGTCGGCTTGTCGTTGACGTAGAAGTTGCCGGCGGCGTGGCGCAGGGCGTCCATCGCCTTGACGATCGCACTGCGGTCGAGGGAGAAGATCGCGCCGGTCAGCGCGTAGGGCGAAGTCTGGTCGCAGATCTGGAGGGTCTCTTCGTACTGGTCTTCCGGATAGACGTGGACGGTCAGCACCGGGCCGAAGATCTCTTCGCTCATCAGCTTCGACTTCGGGTCCTTGGACAGGACGACCGTCGGCTCGATGAAGTAGCCGGTCGAATCGTCGGATCCGCCACCGCAGAGAATCTCCATATCGGGGCTGCTCCTGGCGAAGTCGATGTAGCCGGTAATCGTGGCGAAGGCGGTTCGGTCGATCACGGCGCCCATGAAGTTGCCGAAGTCGCAGACGTCGCCCATCTTGATCTCGCCGATCTCCGAAAGCATTCGCTCCTTGACCACCGGCCAGATCGAATCGGGGACGTACACCCGAGAGGCAGCCGAGCACTTCTGTCCCTGGTACTCGAAGGCCCCGCGCACCATGGCGGTCACCAGGGCGTCGACGTCGGTGCTGGCGTGGGCGAAGATGAAGTCCTTACCGCCGGTCTCGCCGACGATGCGGGGATAGGCGACGTACTTGCGGATATCGGAGCCGACTTCCAGCCAGATGGTCGAGAAGACCCGGGTGCTGCCGGTGAAGTGAATGCCGCCGAGGCCGACGTTCGCTAGCGCCGCCGGTCCGATGATCGGACCCGGGCCGGGCACCATGTTGATCACCCCCGGCGGCAGGCCTGCCTCGGCGAGGACCTGCATGAGAAAATAGGCCGGCAACACCGCCGCCGAGGCCGGCTTCCAGACGACCGTGTTGCCCATCATGGCCGGCGCGGTAGGCAGATTGCCGGCGATCGACGTGAAGTTGAACGGCGTGATCGCCAGCACGAACCCGTCCAGGGGCCGGTGTTCCATATAGTTGATCGCACTCTTGGTCGAGAGCGGCTGGTCGCCGTAGACGATCTGCATGAAGTGCGGGTTGTACCGCCAGAAGTCGATCAGCTCGCCGGCGGCATCGATTTCGGCCTGGTGCGGCGTCTTGCTCATGTTGAGCATCGTGGCGGCGTTGAGCGTCTGGCGATACTTGCCGGCCAACAGCTCCGCGGCCTTCAAGAACACGATCGCCCGGGCGTCCCAGGGCATCCGGCTCCACTCCGCCTTCGCTTCGTTGGTCGCCTCGATGGCCTTCTCCACGAACAGAGCATTGCCTTGATGGTACTTGCCCAGAACGTGCTGATGGTCGTGCGGGCAGACCATGTCGGCCAGTGTGCCGTTGCGGACCTCTTCGCCGGCGATGATCATCGGCACGTCGAACTGCTGCCCGAGCATCTCGCTCAGCCTGGCCTTCAGCTCGGCCCGCTCCGGGCTTCCGGGCCCGTAGTTCAAGCAGGGCTCATTGACGGGTTGCGGTACGCGGAAAATGCCGTTGAACATCGTTTTCTCCCTTGTCTGCTTTGTCTTCCGGAGGGGCGTACGCTGCGACTTCTCCGCGACGTGCGCGTATCTCGTGTGATGTGGTCTGGTCCCTGGGGTAACGCCCGCCGACGGCCGTCGGCGGGCGTTAGTTGCGGCTACAGGCTGCACTCAGAGCGGAATCGCAACAGAACCCCCGGCTTCCTCGTGCGGTCTCCGCCTGCCGTCGGCTACTCCACCGTGGGCAACCCGGCGAGGGCGGCCTCGATTTTTTCCTGCGGGTACGCGTAGTCCTCCAGATCGCCGGCCAGATACCGATCGTACGCCCCCAGGTCGCACAGCCCGTGCCCACTGAAGTTGAACACGATGCACTCTTCCTTGCCCTCTTCCCGGCAGCGAATCGCTTCGTTGATCGCCGCACGGATCGCATGAGCGGTCTCCGGCGCCGGAATGATGCCTTCGGTGGCGCAAAACTGCTGCGCAGCCTCGAAGCACTCCACCTGATGAAACGCCACCGGCTCCATGATGCCCAAATCTATGCACATGCTCACCATCGCGGCCATGCCGTGGTAGCGAAGACCACCCGCGTGAATCCCGGGCGGCACGAAGGTGTGCCCCAGCGTGTGCATCTTGATCAGCGGGGTCAGCATGCTCGTGTCGCCGAAATCGTAGCGGTACTGCCCGCGGTTCATGGTGGGGCACGCGTGCGGCTCCGTGGGGATGAAGCGAATCTCCTTGCCCTGAAGCCGGTGACGCACGAAGGGGAAGGCCAGCCCCGCGTAGTTGCTCCCCCCGCCACAGCAGCCGATCACCACGTCGGGGAAGTCCCCGATCAACTCGAACTGTTTCTCCGCCTCCAGACCGACAATCGTCTGGTGCAAGAGTACATGGTTCAGCACACTGCCCAGGGAATACTTCGTGTCATCTCGCGACACGGCCGCCTCGACCGCCTCGCTGATGGCGATCCCCAGGCTCCCCGGGCAGTCCGGGTCGGCTTCCAGAATCTGCCTGCCGGCCTGCGTCTCACTGGAAGGGCTGGGCGAGACGTTCCCGCCCCAGACCTGCATCATCGAGCGCCGGTACGGCTTCTGCTCGTAGCTGACCTTCACCATGTAGACCTTGCACTCCATGTCGAACTGGCTACAGGCGAAGCACAGCGCGCTCCCCCACTGGCCGGCTCCGGTCTCGGTCGTCAGCCGGTTGATCCCCTCCTGCTTGTTGAAATAGGCTTGGGCCACCGCCGTATTGGGTTTGTGGCTCCCCGGCGGGCTGTGGCTCTCGTCCTTGAAGTAGATCCGGGCAGGTGTCTTCAGGGCCTGCTCCAGGGCCGTCGCCCGCACCAGCGGCGACGGACGCCAAATGGCCAGCACCCGCAACACCTCCTCGGGAATCTCGATCCATCGCTCCTGGCTCACCTCCTGCCCGATCAACGCCATGGGAAAGAGCGGCGCCAGGTCGTCCGGGCCGATCGGCTTCATGGTGCCTGGGTGGATCACCGGCGGTAGCGGTTTCGGCAGGTCGGCCTGGAGATTGTACCAGGACCTCGGCATGTCGCTTTCGCTCAAGAATACTCGCTTCGAACTCATCAACTATCCCTCTCACAACAGGAAGCCATTGGGCCGATTCGTCCAATCGGGGGGGCGGGCCACCCGACTCTGATAGATAAGCTGATTAGTTTAATCCCTCGCGCGACGCCTGTCGAGCCGCTCTTGGGGCTCGACTTGCGGCCGTCAGGCAAACTGGGTAGACAAGGGGGCAACGCATGCTGATCTCAAAGTCATGCTTCGAGAATGTCCCCGGAAGGAGAACCGCCATGATGACGAGAATGATCACCGGCGCGGTGGGAGTGGCCATGACGCTGGGCCTGACTTCGGCCCTCGCCACGGCCCTGTCTGAGGGAAACGAAGAGCCGGGCCCAAGCCGGCAGGAGGCGACGCGAATCCTGGACACGGCGGGCATCCGGGGCGGCCTGATCGTCCACCTGGGCTGCGGCGACGGCAGGCTCACCGCGGCCTTTCATCAAGACAGCCGCTACCTCGTTCACGGCTTGGACGCCGCCAGCGAGAACGTCGTCCGGGCCCGTCAGCGTCTCCAGTCGCTCGGTCTGTACGGCAGCGTGTCGGTCGACCGGTTGATCGGCCACCGCCTCCCCTATACCGACAACCTCGTCAACCTCGTGGTCGCCGAGAACCTGGGTGGCGTGCCGATGGACGAGCTTCTGCGCGTGCTGTGCCCGGGGGGCGTTGTCTGCACCAGACAGGGCGATGCGTGGACGAAGACGGTCAAGCCGCGCCCGCCCCAACTCGACGAATGGACCCACTTTCTCCATGCCACGGACAACAACGCGGTGGGCAGCGACGCGGCCGTTGGCCCCCCGCAACATGTCCAATGGGTCGGACCGCCCCGACGTGCTCGGCAGCATGAGAATCTGGCCAGCATCAGCGCCGTCGTGTCGGCCGGCGGGCGGGTCTTCTCCATCGAGGACCGGGGACCGATCGCCTCGGTCCTGTTGCCGGCCAACTGGCTCCTCGTTGCACGCGACGCCTTCAACGGCGTGATCCTCTGGGAGCGGCCGGTTGGACCGTGGGAAGGGCATCTGAGGAGCTTTCGGATGGGTCCGCCCAACATCGCCCGCCGACTCGTCGCCTCCGGAGACCGCGTCTACGTCACGCTCGGCTACGGCAAGCCGCTCTGCGCGCTGGACGCCGCCACCGGGGAGACGGTCAAGACCTATGAAGCGACCGAGGGCACGACCGAGATCCTGTGCCGCGACGGTCTCCTGTTCCTCGTGGCCGGGGACGTCGACGCCCGGCAAGCCGCCGAGGCGGCCAGGCGGCGCGGCGCGAGCCCGCCACCACGCAACAAGCGGATCCTCGTGATCCAGGCCGACACGGGCCGGCTCGTGTGGACCAGGTCGGATTCCGACACGGCCGAGATCATGCCCACCACGCTGGCCGTAAGCGGCGGACGACTGTTCTTCCAAAACCCCGAGACGATCTTCTGCCTGAACGCGAGCACGGGCGAAGACAGGTGGCAGGCCGCTCGGCCGGTCGGCGCCACGCGCCCCGGCTTCTCCGCCCCCACGCTCGTGGTCTACCAGGACGTGGTGCTGTCGGCCGATCGCGCCACGCCCGCCGACGTCAAGCGGGAGCCGGGCAGAATCCACAAAACCTCCTGGGTCGATGCGCCGACCGGCGATCTGATCGCCTTCTCGGCCGACACCGGCCGGCAGCTCTGGAGCTCGAAGTGCCGCGAGTGCTTCAATGCCCCGGTCGACGTGCTCGTGGCCGGCGGGCTGGTGTGGACCGGCGAGCTGGTCCTCGCCGCCGATCCCGGCATCACCGCCGGACGCGATCCCCGCACCGGCGAGATCGAGAGAACGCGCCCCGCCGACCAGACCTTCTTCAACGTCGGCATGCCCCACCACCGCTGCCACCGCAATCGGGCCACGGATCAGTACCTCGTGCTCGGCCGAGCCGGCGTCGAGTTCATCGACCTCACGTCGGGCGAGGCCATGCCGAATCACTGGATCCGGGGCACGTGCCAATTCGGCACCCTCCCCTGCAACGGCCTCCTCTATGTCCCGCCGCACTCCTGTGCCTGCTACAGCAAGGCCAAGCTGAACGGGTTCCTTGCGTTAGCTCCCAAGCGAGGACGCGAGCCGCAAGCAGAACCGCGCGAGGATAACAACCGACTGGAGCGCGGTCCCGCCTTCGCTCAAGCCCTTCATCCTTCATCCTTCATCCCTCATCCTTTGCAAGACTGGCCCACCTATCGCCACGATGCCGCGCGCAGCGGCTCGACAAGCTCGCCCGTGCCCGTTGACCTCGAACCGAAGTGGCAGGCCAAGCTCGGCACCCGGCTCAGCAGCCTCACGATCGCCGAGGGCAAGGTCTTCGTGGCCTCGGTCGACGACCACACCGTCCACGCCCTGGGGGCCGAGGACGGCAATCCCCTTTGGCGTTACACCGTCGGCGGCCGAGTCGATTCACCGCCGACGATCGCCGAAGGGCTGGCCGTGTTCGGCTCCGCCGACGGATGGGTCTATTGCCTCCGCGCGTCGGACGGCGCCTTGGTCTGGCGCTTTCGGGCGGCGCCCGAGGATCGCCGCGTCGTGGCCTATGGGCAACTGGAATCGGTGTGGCCCGTGCACGGGAGTGTGCTGGTCGAAGACGGCGTCGTCTACGCGGCCGCGGGAAGGTCGTCCTATCTGGATGGCGGCATCTCTCTGTGCCGGCTCGACCTGAAGACGGGCAACTTGCTGTCGGCGACGTGCGTCGACAGCCGCGACCCAAAGACCGGCGGGCAGCCCAAGGGGGTCGTCGAGATGTTCGACCTGCCCGGGGCGATGCCGGATATCCTCTCCAGCGACGGCACGTTCGTCTACATGCGGCACATGAAATTCGACCGCCAGGGCGTCCGGCAGGCCCAGGACACGCCGCACCTGTTCTCCCCCACCGGCTTTCTCGATGACTCCTGGTGGCACCGCTCCTATTGGATCCTCGGCACCCGCTTCTACACCGGCTACCGCGACTGGTTCCGCGCCGGGCGAGAGGTCCCCGCCGGGCGCATCGTGGTGTTCGACGACTCTCGGGCGTACGGCTACGGGCTCCGACCCGAGTACTACTATTGGTCGACGCCGATGGAGTATCACCTGTTCGCCGCGGCCAGGGAGCCGGAGATCGTCGAGTCGCCGCAGAAACGACCCAGAGTGCCGGCATGGGGACAGCACGAAATCGCCTACGACTGGTCCCAAGAGCCTTCGCTTCAAGTTCGGGCGATGGTCCTCGCGGCCGAGACGCTCTTCGTCGCCGGCCCGCCCGACCTGGTCGATGAGCAACAGGCCTTCCGACACCCCGACGACGCCGGCTTCCTCGCCAAGCTTGCCGACCAGGCTCAGGCTCTGGAAGGCCGCAAGGGCGCGACACTGTGTGCCCTATCCGCCTCTCACGGAAAGAAGCTGGCCGAATACCCGCTCGAATCCCCTCCCACCTGGGACGGCCTGGCGGCGGCCGGCGCAGGGCTCTATCTGTCCACCACCGGCGGCGAAGTCGTCTGTCTCGCGGGCGAATAGACGCGTAGGGTGCGTGAAACGCACCATACTTGCCGGGCCGGAGACAATGGTGCGTTTCACGCACCCTACGCTTGGCGGGCGAATAGACCAGGGGGGAGTTCTGCTCGATCACTTGGACGGAGGACTCTCGATCAACCACCGCGTGAGGAACCGCACGCCGCTTTCGATCCGGGGCTCGTGGCCGCCCTCGTGGAGGTCGATGGCGATGCGGTCGGCGATGCCCAGCTTCTCGTAGTGGGCGCGGGAGGCCTCGAACTCCTCGACCACCTGCGGCCAATGGGCGATTCGGTCGAGCTTGCCGGTCTGGATCAGAAGCGCCCGGGGGCAGATCAGGCAGACGGCGTCGGAATCGGTGAACTCGGTGAGCCAGCCGTCGAAGAAGGCGTGCTCTTCCCGGGTTTCCAGGAAGCAACTATACCGCGGGTCGGGGATGACCATCTTGTTGCGCCGATGATTGAACCAGGCCGCGCACACGCCCACCTGGATACGCTCCTCCAAGGGCATCCAGAACATGGTGGCCAGCCCGCCCAGTGAAACGCCCCACATGCCCACGCGCCGGCCGTCGATCCGCGGGTCGGCCAGCACTTCGTCGAGCAGCCTTTGGAGCCGAGCCAGCTCGATCCCCGGCAGGCTCGTGTCGGCCAGGCGGCAGAGCCGCTCGATGCGGTTGCGCCGCTCCGCCGTGCGCAGGTTCATCGGCGCGAGCACGGCGAACCCGGCCTTGACCAACTCCGCCGCGTAGCGGTGGTAGTGGTCGCCGTCGTCCAACAGCCCGAAGGTCCGCTCCGGACAACTGCCGATACCGTGCTGGGCGATGACCAGCGGCACGGGCCCATCGGCCGTCGCCCCGGCCGGCACGACCAGGAGCCCCTCGGCGGTGAGCCCGTCCAAAGGCAACGTTAGCCACTCGGCATTCAGCTCGCCGAGCGGCGCGTGCGGGCGCCGCTCGAGCTCGCCCGTCTTCACCAGCGCCGGCGGCTTGAGCACCTTGCGCCATCGCTCTCGGTTCGGCTCGACGCTCTTGACGAACGCTTCGATGCTCGAATAGTCGCGGTTCCACGCCTTGGCCGCCCGCTGGGGATAGTCGTCCACCAGCCACTTGGCCAGATAGGCTTCAAGCTCGGCCGCGTAGGCGTCGGTTCGTTCCTCCTCGAACTGCTTCAAGTCGTCGGGGGCCTGCCGCTCTTGTCCCCAACACGACGTGACGCAGCTTGCCACGGCGACCGCCGCTACGGCCGCCCCGAGAAAACGATGCGTGAACATGGCTTGCCCTCCACGGAGACGGAAGTGAGTATACGGCCCGACAGGGCTCCCATCCAGGCTCTTCGGGATCCCGCGTGGCCGTCAACCAAAATGCGGCCGCGGGGCGACGCGCACCGACTGGTCAGGCCCGGGGCCTCACGCTCCCTGGCCCCGTGTCAGCCTACGGATACGATGCCGTGCAGGCTCGACGACAACAAACCAACTCCGCAGCTCCTCCTCACTGTACGACGCCAAAACCCGCTCCAACTCAGCATGCACAGCAACCTGCGTGGAGGGCAACGTGCGGAGATAGATGACTCCCGGCCCAGCGGCCTCGACCAAGACGAGCCGGCCGAAATCCCGGTCGCGGGTAATGAAGATACGGCCCTGTTCTTGAGCCACCTGGAGCAGTTCAGCGTCCTCGGCCCGGCCCAGACCGAGCCGAGCCGCCGTAACCAGATCATGCCCCAAGCCGCTCAGAAAGCGGACCGTCGTGGCATAGACGTCCTGGTCGGTCAGAAATCTCATGGTGTGGGGGCCAGGCGAATGTCTTCCACGGCGAGAACGTCGATGGCGTACTGGATGCAGGCGCGAATATCGTCAGACTCGAGATCCGGGTAATAGTCCGCGATGATCTGAGAGAAGGTGACCCCTTCGCGGAGGAGTTCCAGGACACTCTGCACGGGAATCCGCGTGCGCGCGACACATGGCTTGCCAAAATGGACTTGCGGGTCGACGGCGATTCGGTCTGTCATGGTTCCTCCTACTGCGTTCCGCGCATGATCCGGCCGGTGCCCCACGGGACAATCTGGACAATCGCGAGACACCATACGTACTTCCTTGGAGACTGGTATCGTGTCCCCGAAATCCGCCGGAATCCGCGGAAGTGGTTCTTCCACGCTCTACATCCTTGCCCTCAACCACAGAGGCGAGGAGCCCCGAGGTTACACTTCCTCCACCACGTTGAACCCCATCAGCACGCCGAGGTTTTTGATGCTTTCCAGGTGGTCGCCGTAGAAGACGTCGCGGTGCAGGAGCGTCATCACGCCGTCTTCCTTGTTGATCACGTCGGCGCCCCAGTTGAGGTACATGCTCTTCGCGTCGGCCACGCGGGTCCAGAACTGGGTGCGGCAACCGAGCTCGTCGCGGGTGATCTTGAAGATCTCACCCGTGCTCACCAGCATCGTGTCGAGATTGACGAACTTCGCGCAGGTGACCGGTTGGCCGATTCGCTGCTCGACCTCGAGGGCGACGCCCTGCTCGCTGTCGCTCTGGTTACGGATGGTGAACGGAAGCCGGTCGGCCTGGCGCCCGGCCATCTTGGTCGCGCAGGTGCAGTGGAAGTGGATCAGCGCGTTCTGCGACGTGTCGATCACCGGATCGCTGATGAACCCGGGTATCCCGAAGGCGTAGCCGAACATGAGCATGGTGAGCGTGGAGTCCATGTCGCCCTCGCACGCCCCGACCATCCCCAGGTCGTTCAACTTGCTGTACGTGAGGCAGCCCTTGGCCGGTTTCCCCATGCAGTGCGAGCTGGTCGTCGCTCGGGCTCCGTGCTCGATCATCATTTTCTTCATGGCCAGGTACAGGCGGGCCGAGTTGATGATCTCCTCGCGGGTCGGCTCGACGATATTCTTGGCTTGGCTGAGCCAGTGCTGTTCCGCCTCGGCCTCGGCTTCCTTCAGGTCGACGGCCTGGTGGGCCTCGATGACCTGCTGGTTGTCGATCGGGATCACCTCGGTGCCCAAGCGCTCCTTGACCTGATCGAACGCGCAGCCGGCCGCGGTACCCCGGGGCGGGCCCACGCAGAGGATCTTGGTCTGCCGCATTCTCGGGGCCACGCGCATCAGGGCGACGATCTGGTCCAGCTCGCTCCAGTCGCTGGTGGGAAGCAGCACGACCTTCTTGCCGTCCTTCTGCCACTGGGGGAAGTACATCCATCCGTGGCCGCTGAACGGCTGCGTGAAGACGGCGGTTTGCAGTCCCACGTCGATGATCTGGTCCATGACGGGGGCCCCGCCGCCGTGGCCGGAGAGATGGAACATCAGCACGCCGTCGGCGCCGCTTTCCTTCAGCTTCGCGGCGACCTGCCCCGCCTCGGCCGGAGGGATCAGCTCGCCGCCGATGAACTGGACGTCGCCCAGCTTCTTCTCCACGTCGCCCAGATGTTTCTCGAACTTCTCGATCTCCGCGGTCGGCCGGGAGAGATAGATCCCGCCGGTTCGGCCCACGTAGACCTTGTAGATCTTCACCGGCGGAAGCTTCGGCCATCCTTCCGCCTCGGCCGCCATCAGCCGGCGGCCGGCAAGCCCTCCGGCCAGAAGCATGCTTCCGGCCGCCGTGGTCCCGAGGAATTGGCGTCGGCTTAACGGGAAACTCATGGTGTGCTCCTTGTCTTATGGCATCAGTTCTCGATATTGCGAGAGGCTCGTGGAAGCTCCGTGTCGTAGTCGAAGATGTAAAAGCACAGGA
This sequence comes from uncultured Planctomycetaceae bacterium, assembly GCA_964505295.1. Lineage (GTDB taxonomy): Bacteria > Planctomycetota > Planctomycetia > Pirellulales > Thermoguttaceae > DATKZH01. Next base: position 10,982 of record CAZDHR010000026.1, on the reverse strand, counting down.
TAGAAGATGGGAAAGAAGGAAAGTAGCAGAGTCGTCCGTTTGCCTCTACCCCTCCTCGCTCCTTTTTCCCCTTTTCCCCCCTTTTTCCCTTTTCCCTCTCTCCTTATTACACACTATTCCGCGTGCGTGCAAGCACGCACCCTACGGTCGATGGGCGCGGTGCTCACACGACCATCGGCTCGATCTTGAACAGTTGGCAGAACTGGGTCAGCTCGCGCTTGAAGTCGCCGTAGAAGAAGATCTGGTGGAATCCGGGGTAGGCCAACACGTCGCTGACGCCGTCGAACTTGACCATCACGGAGACCACGCATCCGCCCGCCGGCGGCACGGAGACGTTCTCCAGGACCTCCCCGGCCGAGATGATCATCTTCGGCGGCGCGTCCGGACCGGCCAGCAGCACGTCGGCCGACGTGATCCGCTGGCCGATCTTCCACACGGGCCGGGCCGTGGCGTCGCGTACCCCGTGGTGAGGGACGATGTCGAAGGGCTCCGGCGGGGCGTCGAAACCGTTCAGCTTCGTGGCACAGCAGCAGTGGGCGCCGATGATCGCCTCCCGGGCCGTCTCCGCTACGGGGTCCTGCTGGAAGCCGGGACGCCCACACAAGTATTGGACGATGGCGTGCGTCGCCACCGCCCCCAGGTCGGCTTCGCAAGCGGCGGGGATGCCGTCGTCGTTCATCTTCGACCAGGCGATGCAGGGGAGGCTGATGTCGCTCTTGCCCAGCGCGCCGAGGCAATCCATGGTGATCGCGTCGCACGCTTCGCGCTCCATGAGCCTCGAAGCCACCACGTAGCTCTTGATCCCGCCCGTCACGTCCTGCTCCGTGGGCCCGATGATCTTCTCCGCGCGGTCGATGAGGTCCTTGGCCATGGCCCGAACGTTGTCGTCGACCGGCGTCTTCTCGTACTCCTCCATGAAGACCCCGGCCGGGACGGTTCGCAGCTTGATGCCCAGATGCGGGATTTCGCCGTCCGCCCTCTTCTTGCCCCTGATCACCAGACACCGGGTGGCTCGCATCTTGGCCCCTGCCCGGAGCATGTTCATGCCGTGCTTCACCTGGCGGAAGTCGTCGGTGGAGCAGATGAAGGAGCCGGGCTTCTTCGCCAGGGGGGCCGTGTTCGTGGTGAACGAGCTGCCGACCGGAGAGAAGATGACCGTGGGGATGCCGCAGTCGGTGGCCGCGGTGGCGGTCGGCCATGCGTGCTCTTGCCGGTCGAGAAGCACCACGAGAAGCCCGTCCGGCTTCGCCTCGACCGACTGAGCCACCCACGCCTCGCCTTCCTCCATGCTATGAAGCGGGGTGGGCTGCAAATCCAGCGTGACGCCCAGCTCCTTCGCCGCAGCCGTGATTTGTTCGATGTATTTCTTCCGGGCAGCTTCGCCGTCGTAGATCTGGCCCGGCCATCGCATCCCGTAGTCGCCCTTGCGGCGAACGAAGCACGCCCTGATCGTGGGAACGTGCTTCGAGGCCGGTCCGTTCGGCCGGACCTTCTGGGCCAACCCGGGCCGGCCGGAAAACAGACCGCCGGCCAGCGACGCCGAAACGAGCGACGCCGTCTTGACGAACGCGCGGCGGCTCATGTCGCCGCATTGATTACACCCGGAATCACATTTGGCAGCACAGCGGCTGTTCCGCATCGTCTGTTCCTCCGTTTCTGGTGGGCGACGGTCCGCGAGCAGAAGCCCGGCCGGCAGACCGGTGCCGTCCCTCCTCCCTAACCCCAAACAACGTCTCCCTCCTTGTAATCGGGCCGGAACGGGGATGCAACCCCCCGGACGGCGAATCCGCCCGCTCGATGGCCGGCCGCGCCCGCCTGCTCGTCACCGGCGCTGTGTGATGACTCGCCGATGCCCGTCTCCTAGAATGGTCGCCATGAGCGAGCCCAACGGGATCGATCGCTGGCCCATCTTTTGCAGGCGGTGCCGAGTCGAGCTGACGCCCGGCCATGGCAGCTTCTACGTGGTGCGGATCGAGGCCTTTGCCGACCCCACGCCGCCGCGGTTTACCGAGGAGGATCTCCAGCGCGACACGCGGGCGGAGATCGATCGTCTGCTCTTCCAGTTGCAGGACCTCTCGGAGCAGGAAGCGATGGACCAGGTCTACCGGCGGATGACGATCTACCTTTGCGCCCCATGCTATCGCCAGTGGATCGAAAACCCCGCCGGCTGAGGCAGCGAACGTCAGCCGTCCACGGCTGGTCGGGACCGCCCTTCCTCTACGGTGCTTCCATCAAGAACAGGTCCTGCGGCGAGCCGAAGGCCCACGGGCCGAACGCGACCGGCACGTCGGCCCGGCCGTTGGAATCGAGGTCGCCAAATCCGTCGAACCCGAGGGCCGGGCCGCAGCCGATGGCGTGACTCCTCACCGGGCTGGGAAGCCACGATATCGCGTACAAACGCCGGCCCTGGCCGTTCCAGACGGAAAACGCGCCGTCGACGTTGACGGCCACGGTGAAGTTGAGCACGTCGGGCGCTCCGTCGCCGTCCCAGTCGGCCTTGCTCAACAGCGACGTCGGTACGTCACGCTTCCATAGGACCTTGCCGTGGGCGTCGAAGAGGATCATGAAGTGGAGCTTGTCGGTGCAGGCCAGCTCCAAGCCTGGCAGGTCGGGGCGAAAATCGGCACACACCAGCGCCTGGGCGTGGGGAAGCCCTTGGCCGCGGTAGTCGGCGGTCCACTCACGCTCGCCGGTCAGGGCGTCGACCATCTGAAGCGGCCCCGCGCCGCCGCAGCCGTCGTGGTCGTAGACGACCTCACACCGGCCGTCGGTGTCGATATCCCCGAAGGCAAAGAAGTCGGTATGGTTTCGCTGAGTCGTGTCTTCCCACATAAGTTTCCCCTCGCCGCGGAGGGCGATGGTGCTCCCGTTGCGCCCGATGAACAATTCGTCCAGCCCGTCGCCGTCGACGTCGTAGCGGTCCAGCTCGTGGCCGTACGTGTGGCCTTCGAGCGGAAACGTCCAGAGCGAGTCTCCGTTCGGGGCGAAACAGTGGACGTGGAGCCCCGCGCGCACGACCACGGCGCGCTGCCGCCGATCGACGAAGTGGCCCACGACCATCGGATAGTCCCAGCTTCCCGGGCCGGGCTTGCCGCCCGACTCCAGCTCACGCTGCCACCGGAGGGCGCCGGTCTGCGCGTCGATCGAGTAGAGGGCCGCCCAATGGCTAAGCACGCATTCATAGTCGCCGTCGCCGTCGAGGTCTTCGACGGGCACGCCGCTTTCGTCGCCGCAGCCGGGCGAGAGCTTCTCGCTCAGCCAGACCGTGTGACCCTCCTCGTCCAGCCGAGCCAACTGGCCGTAAGGTTGGCTGTTGACGAGGCGGAAAAGGTCGAGCCGGCCGTCCGCGTCCACGTCCTTGAGCGTCGAACAGACGCCGTGATAGCAGGCCGCCTGGCCCTCAGGGCCGGTGAGCGCCCAGCGCCGCTTGATGCCCGGCACGCGGTCCCAGTGACGAATCCGGTCCATGTTGACGCGCACGATCTGCCCGTGGGCGTCCTCGTCGACGGAGAACTCGCCCGCCGGAAGGATATGGTCGATATTGGGCACCTCAGGCGGGGCCTTGGCGGCCGGCGGCGGCACGCGCAACACGGAGACCGTTTCTTCCGGGTCGGATGCCCCTTGGATGCCCCGTTGCTTCGCCAGCGTAAGCGGCAGGATCTCCAGGTAGTTCAGACGCCCATAGCCGCCGACGCGGATCTCCAGCTTTCCGCCGGAGACGCTCAGCTTGTGCGCCGTGATCTTGACGAACCCGCCCGGCGCGGTCTGCGTGAGCGGGACGACCTCCGCGCCGTCGAAGCGAATGGAGGCGGCCCCCCGGTACTCCGCGTCCCCGCTGGCCAGCCCGACGAGATACTCGCCGTCGGGCAACTCGTGGACGAACGTCAGCCCGCCGCTGTCGAAGACGAACGTGTCGAGTCGGGCATCGGCCTGGATGGCGCGGCAGCGCCAACCCCGTTCGTGGTTGCCTTCGGACAAGACGAATCCGTAGCCCCGAGCTTCGGTGTACGTGTCGTCAATCGCCAGGCGGACATACCCCTTCGCCGGGGTGGTTCCGGCCGGGCCGCAGTCGTACTTGAGACCTTGCGCCGCGTTCGTTTGCGGTTCGGCGGCCGCGACGCAAGCCGTCGCCCAGCAAGCCGTTACCCAGCAGAGCGCCACGGCGGTCGACGTCGGTGAATGGTTCATGGTCGGTTCCTCGTCCGCTTCGTCCGGCTTGCGTCGAATCCGTCGTCACGCGCCTTCCATCGCACCCAGGCAATCACGCCCCAGACGATGAGAGTCAACACGATCGGCCCGGCCACGACCACGTCAAGGGGACGTTGGAGGATCGCCCGCCGTATCCTTGGCGAACTGCTCCCGAAACCAGTTGACGAGGCCGCGTGCCCGCTCGCCGCTCGGCAGATCGATTCTCCCCGATTCCGATCCGAGCTGGCAAGTCTCCCAGAGCTCGTCGAGGAAATCGGCAAACCGTTTGAGGACGGCCTCGTTTTCGCCTCGCTCGGCGTCGGCCGGCAGCAAGTCGCGCAGACGCTGCACGCTCACTCGCAGCTCGCACCACAGGAGCTCGGGATCGGTGTGGCCAATGCTATCGAAGGTCTCGGCGAGACGACGCAGCTCATCAATCAGGCGACGCCGATCGGGCGGGGCGAGCATCGGTCATCCTCCTGGTGGGCGACTCCTGAATATGGCAGCCCGGCGAGCCGGCTAGGGACACAAGACGAGCCTCCCACTCGCATCCCCGGTACGGAACACCCGTGCACCGGATTGTCTTGAAAACCGATCCGCGCCGATTATCCGACATCAGGGGGAGAACGGCAAGGTCACTCAGATACTTTTCATTCCGGCCGCCTCGACCAGCAGACGCGCCCCCCGCCGCCCGGCAGAGGCAGGATCAACCCCCGCTACTTCTCGCACTTCACCCGGAAATCGCGGAGGCTGCGGACGCGGTTTCCCGCCGCGTCGGTCAGGTCGGCGATGATGGTATATTCACCCGGCTCGGCGGGCATGGCCTGGGTGAACGTGAGGATCTTGCGGCCGAGGGCGGGAACGGTGCAATCTTCCCCTTGTTCCGACACGGGCTCGCCCTCGCGGAGGATGCCGAGACGCACGCTTCCTTGCCAATCTTCGTCCAGGTCGTCGATCACGAAGACCTTGATCTCGCGCTTTCCGCCGGGCGGAAGCTGCTCGTCCCAAAAATCGAGCATCAGCCCGACCGGGTTGAACGCGTCGCGGACGTACTCCTCGAAGTAGGGCTCGAACGTGAGCCGCTCCAGGTCGACGAAGTGGTCGCTGGTGGCGCCGCCCTCGGGGCGTTCCTTGAGGCCCGATCGAGCGTAGCCCAGGCCGCAGAAATGGAGCACGCCGGCACACTCGCGCTTGCATCGCCAGAACTCGGTGAGCGCGGCTAGGTAGCGGGCGTAGCGCAGGCGCCGCTGGTCGGTCGTGGACCAGCGCCCGAAAAAGCTCTCGTACACCTTTTTGGTGAGCGTGGTCGGGCTGCCGTCGCGGTTGAGCCACAGCCAGCCGTATTCGTTGATCAGAATCGGCACGCCGAGCTTCTTCTGCGCGTCGCGCAGCTTGGGCACGCCGGAGACTTGGGCGATCTCGGGGAAGCGGAACGGTTCCTTGCCGAAGAACGTGCGGATGAACAGGTACGGGTGCGCCTCGACGCAGTCGGTCGCCGCCTGCGGCTCGGCCCAGCCGTTCTCCCACGGCCGGTTGGAGAGGTCCAGCCCGCGCACCGCCCGGATGGCCTTTCCCGTCTCCGGCGTGACGCTCTCGTTCTGCCCGTCCCAGATGACCACGCAGGCATGGTTCCACCGCTCGCGCATCCATTCGGTGTATTCGGGGACGATCATCTCGACCTTGGGGTTTTCCGGGGCCCGGCCGAGAAGCCAGATGGGGAACTCGTCCTGGATCAGGAAGCCCTCTTCATCGGCGATCTCGTACCACACTTCGGGCGGGAAGCCGATACAGTAGCGGATCGAGTTCCAGTGCATCGACTTGAACTTCCGGTGCAGGCGCCGCACCCATTCGGCACGCCAGGGACGGTCGGCCCGGAGCGAATCCTCGAAAAAGCGATAGATGCAGACGTTCGTCCCCCGCATGACGGTCGGCTTGCCGTTGAGGATCGCCCGCTTGGTCTCGGGGTCGAATCGGAAGGACCGCATGCCGAAGCGAACGCGGACCGCGTCTGCGCCGGTGCTCAGCTTGACTTCGTACAGGAACGGGTCTTCCGGCGACCAGAGCCGGCAGCCCTCGATCGGGACGGTCAGGTCGATCGCTTTCCGCTCGCCGGGCCGGAGCGAGACCGTAGGGGCGGTTGCCGAGCCGACCACGTTCCCGGTGCCCGCTTCGACCACCTCGGCGGTCATCGCCACGTCGCGCGCCTGCCCGGCCGCTTCCACTTCCGCAACGAGGCGGACGGTTTTCGCCCCGATATCGGGAACGGTCTGCACGCCCGCGACGGACGGCGCGCCGGTGAGGATCAATTCCACCGAATCGTAGATCCCGGGGATGTAGAGGTATTTTTCGAAATCCCATCCGCCGGGCATCCCTTCGGGCAGGCACTCCCGGTCGGCCCCCACGCGGACGACCAGCTCGTTTTCCCGGCCCTCGCCCTCGAGACGCTCCTTCACGTCCAACAGGGCGGGCGTGAAACAGGGCAGGTGCTCGCCGACGGCCCGGCCGTTGAGTAACACCTTCGTGCCGTACTTGGCCTTGTGAATCTTCAGGATGGCGACCTCGGGCACGGGGCCGTCGAGCGTGAACGTGCGACGATACCAGAAGGCCGCCCGGAGGTCGCTCTTCGTGCCCACCTCCTCAAACGCGGGCTCGGCCATGTCGACCAGGCCCGGGACGACGACGGTGTGGGAGAACTGCTTCGGAACGGAGTCCATGCTCCCCTGCTCGACCTGCCACGTACCGCCCAGATCGAGCACGCGGCGCGGCGGCAGCGGTTTGGAGCCCGCAAGAGCCAATGTCCCCAACCAGGCCGCCGTGAGAAGCGATAGAAGCAGTCCGAACGTCGCCTGCCGGCGTTTCATTGCATGCCCTCCCGAATAGGGGTCTTGGTGGGAGCCGCTGCCGTGCCGTTTTGGCGTTCACGTCTTGCCGAGGACCCTCTCGGCCGCCGATCCATGTTGTATCCGCTACCGTCGGACGTCTCAACGGGGCCGGCGACGCGATCCGCGCAACCCTTGACTGGATGGACGGAATCCCCATATCCTACTAGAGGGGGCCTGATTGGTGCCCGCCGGTTCGGTCTTGTCGCGCTTGCGGCCAGGGGCGCGTCGGCTTGGCGGCCTTTTCGACGGTGTCGTAGTGGTCGACCTCTTGCGGTGGCGAGTCCGCCGGGAGCAAGGCGATGACCGTGTCGTGTTTCCATTGCGGCCGGGAAGTCCGCGTCGGCAAAGAGCATTTCGGGCGCGAGATCGCTTGTCCCCATTGCCACAAGATCTTCCCGGTGCCGGGCGCGGGCACGAGCGACGACGAATACCTCGACGAGCCGCGCCGGCGGGGCGAGTTCCTGGTGCCGACGGTGGTCTCGTGCCTGGTGCACGGGGGGCTGTTGCTGCTCTTCTCGCTGGTGACCTGGAGTTCCCAAGCGGGCGGGGGGCTCGGGGACGAGGTGCTCATCGGCGAGCTGCCGTCGATCGACCTCGAGCAGTCGGGAGACGCGGAGCTCGACTCGGCCGAGCTGGAGCCGGCGTTTGACGAGCAGTCCGAGGTGGTCGAGGTCTTCGAGGAGGTAGCCCCGCCCAGCCCCGCGGCCGATCGGGAGGCGGTCGAGCTGAGCGCGTTCCCCGTGGCACCAGCCGGCCGGCTGGCCGAATTGCCCGAGGTGCAGATGGTCGCCGGCGGGGGTAGCGGCGCCGGCAAGTTCGAGTTCCTCGACGGGCGGGTGCGAGGTCATGCCAAATGGTTGTGCATTGTGGCCGACCGGTCGGGCAGCATGGCGGGCGAGAAGCTCGAATACGTCAAGCAGGAGATCCTGGAGACGTTGACCAAGCTCAAGCCCAGCCAACGCTTCCAGTTGGTATTTTACAACCAGGCTGCGTTGCCCTATCCCAAGTCGGGGTGGCTTCGGCCCGACCGGGAGCGCGACGAGCTCGGCGACTGGCTCCGGAAGGTCGACGCCTCCGGCCAGACGGAGCCCACCCCGGCGTTCGAGGTCGCTTTCAAGCTGCGACCGCGACCCGACGTGATCGTATTCCTCACCGACGGCCTGTTCGAGGACCACGTGGTCGACGACGTCGCCCGACTCAACGCCCGCGGAGAACGACGAACCCAGGTCTTTACCGTCTCGTTCATCGACAACAGCGCAGAAGCGATGTTGCGCGAGATCGCCCAGAAGTCGGGAGCCAAGTACCGGCATGTATCGGGCTTCTGATCCAGGATCGTACTCGCCCGGAAGGACGGCGCCGCCGCGGGCGGGGCGACGCCTCCCGTTTCCCGTCGCGCTGATCGTCGGCGCCTTGGCGACGCCGCTTCACGCCGACCGGATCGTGTTGAGAAATCTGGAGATCCTCCGGGATCAGGCCGTCGCGTCGTTCGACGAAGACGGGGTCCGGCTGGAAGACGGGCGCACGCTGACGTGGGACGAGATCGAGAGCGGCCGCGTCGCCCAGGCCCGGCAGGACGAATTCGACCGGATGCTGAACGACCTGGGTGAGCCCCTTTACCGGATCCGCCAGCGACTGAAGGTGGGCGACTTCCGGGCGCTCTCGGTCCCCGCCGAGGCGGTCTATGCCCGGTACGTGGGGCGTCGCGGCGCGTCGGCCTACATGGTGTTTCAAGCGACGATGTGGTCGCGGCTGGCCTCCGGCCGGCGGGAAGCGGCCCTGGAGCCGTACTTGCGCTGCCTGGAGCATCTGCGGAACGTGGCGCAGGCCGACGTCGGCTTGCCCGGCGAGCGCCGCTTGCGCTTCGATCCCCAGACCGGCATGACGCCCGAGCTACTGCCCGTCTGGTTCGACCAGGCGGCTGCCAAGGCGGCGATGCTGGGCGTATTGGAGGCGGTTAAGGAGATGACCCCGCCGCTTCCGCCTGCGGCGCACGTCTACTACGGCACGCTTGCCCTGGCCGCCGGCGACCAGTCGCGAGCCATGCAGGTCCTCGCCGGGATCGAGGATGCGGAGGGCACGGTGGCCGAGCTCCGCGAGATCGCCATGGCCCAGCGAGAGGTCTTGCTGGGCCGGCCGGGCGAGGCCGTCGACAAGCTCCGCGCCCGCGTCGACGATCTGTCGCCGGCCACCAAGCCGTTGGGGCTCTACTGGTTGGGAACGGCCCTGATCCAAAGCGACGACGACCAGGCCAGGAAACAAGGCGTGCTCTACCTGTTGCACGTGCCGGCCCTCTATGGGACGAAGCATCGCGACCTGGCAGCCGCCGGACTCTACGGCGCAAGGGAAACGCTGCTGCAAATGAACGACAGACCGGGCGGCGAGGCGCTCCGCCGAGAGCTGCGGGTCAACTACGGGCGTACCTTCCACGCCGTAAAGGTGGAGAATCAACAGAACTCGGAAGATGGCAGATGAGGTGAAGACGTGAGATCGACGATCCTGGACAAGCCCGAACCAAGAGCGACCGCGCTCCGGCCGCGACGCGCTTCTCGTGGGGCCCTCTTCGCGCTGCTTGCCGCGGCCCTGTGCTGGTCCCTCCATGGGCCGCTCGCCTTCTCCGCGGAAGAGGACGCCCTCGACTCGCTGGAGGAAATCGAAGACGTGCTGGAGCCTGCGGAGGCCGAGACGGGCGGCGGGGCGTCTGCCGGCGCGACCGCCGAATCCGCCCCGACCGAGCGGACGCTGCTCGACACGCTCCGCGACGGGGGCATCGTGGGCCTGTTGATCCTTGTGGTTTCCGTCGTGGCCGTCGCCTACATCGTCCAGCACTTCCGCACCATACGCAAGTCGGTTCTCATGCCGGAGGCGGTGCTCGCGGATCTGGAGCAGTTCATTGCCGAAGGCAGGATCGACGAGGCCATCGACTACTGCCACCAGCAGGAGAGCCACTCGCTGGTCACCCACGTGATCCTGGCCGGGCTGCTGCGATACAAGAACGCCCAGTTCGGGTTCGCCGAGTACAAGTCGGCGGTCGAGGAGGCGGGCGAGGAGGAGACCAGCCGGCTGTATCGCAAGACGGAAGTGCTGGGTGTGATCGGCGCGATCGCCCCCATGCTCGGCCTGACCGGCACGGTGCTGGGAATGATCACGGCGTTCAACACGATCGCCGCCCGGGGCGGCATGGCCCGGCCCGACGAGCTGGCCGGCGGCATCGGTCAGGCCCTGATCACCACCTTGATGGGCCTGGTCGTGGCCATCCCCGCGATGATCGCCTTCGCCTACTTCCGCAATCGGATCGACTCGATCGTCTCCGAGGCGGGAAGCCGCGTGGAACGGATCATGATGCCCTTGGGCCGTCAGACCCGATAGCCGCCGGAGGTGCCGCTCCATGAGACTCTCCAAACGCAGGCGCCCCGGCGTTCCGCTGATGAACATGACGCCGATGATCGACGTCGTGTTCCTCCTGCTCATCTTCTTCATGACCGTCTCCCAAGTGTCGCAGATCAACCGGGAGCGCCTTCAGTTGCCCAAGGAAAAGGGCGACGCGGAGCAACAAGTCTCGGTGATCACCCTCAACGTGACCGCCGACGGCCGGGTGATCGTCTCCGGCCGCGAAGTCTCGGTCGCCCGAGTGCTCCGGATCGTCGTCGACCAACTCGACCGGCTCGGCAACGACCCGAGCCGCCTGACCTTGGTGCTCCGCGCCGACGAGCGGTCGGACAGCACGACGGTCAACCGGATCGTCTCGGGCCTGGCCGAGCTGCAGCTCAATCGCGTTCGTATCGCCGTCGAGGCCGCCGACGGATGACGGAGTCGAGAAACATGGGATCGCGCCGCGTGGTCGTCGCCGAAGCAGGAACTCGAGTATCTGCTCAGCCATCTGAAGTAGATGTAAGAAGAGGGAAAATGGAAAGC
>CAZDHR010000025.1:0-32865 GCA_964505295.1 uncultured Planctomycetaceae bacterium | reverse complement strand
CGATTCCATGGACGACTCCTTCGGCTCAGTTGGTCGACGAAATCCGGCGTGGTGAAGTTCGGCCGAAAAACAACTTCCCGACTTCCGTAGCAGGCACACGGCGTGTGTCTACTACTGCGCATGCGAACGCGTCTGCCGACTGCCCATCGAGCGCGTCGACAGAAAACCCGCAGAATCCACACCTCGGGGATGAACTGATTATGCGGTTGGACTATGCTGGACGCAAGCCGCTCGCGGCCGCGTGGCCGTGCCGGAATGGTCTTGGTGCGTGGCAGGAGGTTCGTGTAGATGACGTGCTCGCGGTGCCTCGCGTTCTGGTGTGTCGCCGTGCTTCCGGCGGTCCTATCGCCCGCCTCGGCCGAGAAAGTCGCTACGGAGGCGAAGCCGGCCTTCGACTTCGAGAGGCCCACGGTCTCGTTCCGTGCCGATTTCGCCGGCGCGCGGCTCAGCGATTGCACTCGCGTGGCCGAGGCCGAGTACGAAGCCCGCATCCTGCCCGAAAACACGCCGATCAACAACAGCGCCTGGTACGCCTTTCAGGTCACCTCGAAGGCTCCCTGCACGATCACGGTCCGCCTGACGTACGAAGGGGGCACGCATCGCTACCATCCCAAGATCAGCCACGACGGCCTGCGCTGGACTCCGCTCGGGCCCGAGGCGTATGCCCGCGATAAGGCCAAGGGGGAAGCCACGCTCCGGCTCGACGTGGGCCCCGAACCCCTCTGGGTGGCCGCCCAGGAACTGATGCGCCTGCTCGTCGCCAAGGTCGACTCAACGAAGGACCGAGCCGCCCGACGGGGTCGCTTGCCCCCGAGGGGCTTCCCAAGGTCAGGCACGGGCACTTGCACGAAAGTCGGCTTCAGCCGACTGACCGTCTGCCACCAGCTTTAGCTGGTGGAAAGGAGGGCCCACCCCGCGGCCTCAGACACACACGGGTTCGCCGACTCTCGAAAGTGCGTCGGGGTGTCGGACCGACGCGCGCTTGGACTCGCTGCGCGTGGGAGACAAGATGACCTCCGGATGGGGGCAGTTGCCTCCGGGGTGTCTCATTCGCGTTTCGAGAGCCCTTCTTGCGAGGGCAGCGTCATCTTCTTGCCTGGTTCCAGTGACGCGGCCTCTTTCCATGCTTTGCCACCACACGCGTGCACACGAATGGACTGCCGATGGTCGGAATCGTTGGTCACTTCGGCAGAAATGTTCTCTCCGATCCGTGACGCGCTGATCAGCAGACCCTTGGGGACTCGGAGCGAGCGGAACGAGGCGTCACCCCACTCCAGCGGAAGTCCGGCAAAGAGCTCCACCAACTCACCGCGCGGACGCGCGAGCAACAGGTTCACGGCATGCACGAACGCGCCGTGCACGGTCGGGTACCAAGTCTTGTAGTAGACGCCGTCCGGGCGAACCGCCTCGGGCAGTCCGTGCAGGGTCGTCGTGAACCGGGCTGCCACTTCCAGCATCTCCGCCGCGCCGGGACGCCCCAGACGCGAGAGTGCCGCGCTCACGTTGAGATGCGACCAGGGAATTGCCCGATAGCCGTGATCCGGCCAACGCATGAACCCCTCGGGACCGGTGGCGTGTTCGATCTCGGCAGTGAGGGTTTTCTCGTCCGTCAGGCAATGGAACAAGCCCAAGTAGGCGGCATCCACACGGGGCGGCGCTTTCGGGGTGCGGTTGGCTCGGATCACGCCCTGGAACCTGTTCGCATGGATCCCGCGTTCCAGTTTCGGCAACAGGCGTTCCCAGCGGGGATCGGGCTTCTTGCCCAACAGTCGGGCTGCCTCACGAATCGCGCGCACCGCTTCGATGGTCGCCAGCAAGGTTCGTATTGGATTGGGATGGTACACGACCTTGCCGTCAATCCGCTCCTTGCCATTCGGCCCGGAACTGCGGATGATCTCCGCGTGATCCGGGAATTCCTTGACACAAGCACCGAGAAGGAACTCCACCGGCTCTGCCATGCAGTCCCAATAGTCCTGCAACGCCGCCAGGCGGCCCGAGTATTGATACAACTGCCAGACGTGCAGTGCGATATTGGCCGTGATGAAATGCCGCTCTTCCAGGATCTGCTCGCGCGACTTCGAGACGCTCTCGCCCCACGGCGACATCGGCGCCGGACATGCCACCCCGGGCAAGCCGGCGTCGTCGGCTCGTTGGCGAAGTAGCGGTAGGATCTGTTGCCAGAACCGGACGACACGCTCTGCCTCGTCCATCCGGTTTGCGCCCAACAATGCCATCAGGCTGTAGGACACGTCGTAGGAATTGACCCCGTTGGACCACATGCCGGGATAGGCCCCGACCGTGATTCCACCCATGTGGGGATGTTGGTGGGCACGAACGGTGTAGAGGCTGGTGCGGTAGATTTCGCCGATCGAGCCGTGGGATACCTCGACGGCCGATCGAGCATCGAACTGCCGCCACTCCGTTTGGTGCCGGTCCAGCGTGCGGGCGTAGTCAAGACCATCGACGGACGCGATAGACGCCGCGGCGTCCTGATTGTCATCTGCGTCGTTGCACTGCACGACAAACGTGAATTCCGATTCGCCCTGCAGAGGTACTTCGATGCCCGGCCGCCGGTTGTAACAAACCGTTCTCTTCGCTTTCGGATGGTCGCATAGAAGCCGTCCCACGGTGCTCGTCCATCCCTCACCTCGGACGGTAAAGGCGAGTACGCGATCGCCTAGTCTCTCCGGAAGCTTCGACTGGCTGGAGTCGATGCCCACCGCCAGCGGTCCCCTGGGAAGCGGAGTCCGGACGAAGAACTGCATCCACATGTCGTCGGCGTCCGTGGACACGGCGAATCGGTGCACCAGCATGTGGTCCCTGGTCAGGAAGGTCTTGACGCGGACCCCCGCGTTCGCAAAACGGCACTCGGTCACGAGGATCCCGGCGCGTGCGTCGAAAACTTGTTCGGCCGTGTCGATTCCGTCGGCGTGGATCCCTCGTCGCACGATGTAGCCGCATTGCAGCAGGTTCAGCACGCCGCGGGACGGGCGGGTCCTGCGATCCGGCCGGAACCAGCCGGTGTCCGTCGTGCCGTACGACCAGTGCTCGTGGCCCGCGCAGGCCCCCATGGCGCCCGAGTATCCGATCAGCACGTGTTCCATCCCGTTTCCCAAGAGCATTGGGAAGTACGGTTTGCCGGAACTCAGGACCGCGCCGACGTCTCCGGCGCCGAGGGTGGCGTGCCGTGCTGGCGGGTCCGCGGTCATGGCACGGCTCGCCATGGCCGGTGCTGCCGCAGTTGCCATCAAAACCGATCCAAAACGGCGACGAGTGATCCGTTCTTCCATCAAGATGGACCTTTCTGTAACACTTCATCCAATTGCCATCGCCATACGCCAGCCTTTCCAAGCTGACACAGCTTGTCGCGGAACCTTACCACGACGGCCAAGTTGACCGATTCCGCGACAGATTCCGCTGGCACTTCTCTTTCTACCGTCGAGTTGTCACAATAGCAATCGTCGCCGTGACGAATCATGAATACGTCGACCGACTTCCCAGGGCTGCGACAATGATCGTGCGATCGAGTCTTCTGACGACGTGGTTCGCTATCGCGGTAGTTGTTGTTCTGGTCGGACTACCGAGTCGTGCGATCGCCGACGAACCGCTGCCCCCAAGGATTCAGGAACGCCATGAAGGCCCTTTCCCGCATCAGGTCTGGACGCACCACTGGGCAACGTTCAGCGAACGGGCGCGCGTGGCTGCTCGGCTCGGTTATTCCGTGGAGCAATTTGATGGGCTCGTCAAACAGCACGGATGGCTGCTTCAGTCACCGCCCGCGCTGAGGCCGCCGGATGACGTGTTGCGTCGGGCAGCGAGATTCGGTGGTGGCAAGAAGACGCGGCTTGCAGTGACCGATTTCATTGCGGACGAAGAGGGGACCACTCCGGCGGTTGAGACTCGCGTCGAAGTTCTGGCGGACGACGCGGAACTCCGGCTGGAGTTCCGCTGTGCCGAAGCGGCTGCGAATCCGTTGTTGACTCGGGCCAGCCATCCAACCGATGACTTCCATCGACTCGTGCTCGACGGCGACGTCCACAAGCTGTACCAGCTTCGCCGCGGCATCCAGACGCAGACGCTGTTGGAGAGAATCGCCGCCGCTTGGGAGCACCTTCACCCCCTGCTTTCCCGCGGTGCCGTTTGGGGATTGGACCCGTGGCAGCCGGCCGAGCTGTACACCAGTGCCGAGTGGTACAACCAGGCCTTCGGTCTCCGTCCCGGAACACACGTAGTGATCCCCCGCGACGGCAATTCGCTGCGGCTGGGCAGCACGCGTTTGGAGGCGGTGCGGCGTTCGGCCGCCTGCTGGGAGGGCCTCATGGACCGAGCCACCGCCGTACCACGCGGCTGGATGGCTCGGCGGCAAGTACACCTTGTTCACCGCGCTCGCAATCACGAAGGGTTATCCCGGACGGAACGGGAGCTCGAAATCTGTGAACTCCCATCGAATTGATGACAGCGGTGAGCGACGTGAACTAGCCGAAATCCTGCTCCGAGTACGTGAGAATCGTCAGTTCGTATGCTCACAGAGAAAACCCATGAACAACATCGACTGGTCGCGGTGGAATCTCTGCGTGGATACCGGCCATCTCGTGCTCGCGTTGACCGATCCGGTCGCTTTCGTGACGAAGTGGGCGGAGAAGGTATCTTGGATGCACTGCAAAGACGTCAAGACGGCCGACCTCGCTGCACGGGAGCGTCCCGGCGTGCGCTGGCAGGATCATTTCACGCCCCTGGGCACCGGCGTGGTCGATTTTCCGAAAGTGCTCCAAGCGCTGCGCGACGCGGGATACAATAGCTGGTTGGTGGTCGAGCAGGATAACAGCCCCGATCCCCGTCAAACGTCGAAGGTTCCGATCGGTGGGCAGCGGTGGGCACGACGCACGGAGGATACTTGCAGGGCAAACCGTACCCGAACGAAAGGCTCATGAACCTGGGCAATCCGAACTGGCAGCGCTACTGGGCGGAAGAAACGTGCGCGAAGTTCTGGTCGGGAAAGCCATCGTTCGGCGAGGGGGCCGACGGCATCTTCGCCGATAACAGCGGATACCGGATGCCGTGGCGGGGCCAGTGGCACCTTGAGGGCGAGCCGGACAAGCCGTACCACGCGAGTGTCTTCTTCGAAGGCTGGCCTCGCAATTACGCGTACACCCTCTGCCCGCCCCAGCCGCCGAAGGTGTTCGACGTCGACGCCGAAGGCCGGGTGAACCAGCAGGAGAGCCTTCGAGGGACGTTGTACGCCGGCGACACGCTGGCAGTCGAGTTTCCCGTCGACGGCAGTCTGACCGTTCACGTCCCCGAACGGTCGGCCCAAGGCGATCCGATTTTGGAAGTCCAGGTCGACGGGGCGAAGGTGCTCACGGAATCTCTGCCGCGGGATACCGAAACCGCCTGGTCTTACTGGAAGTTCTTCACCGTGCCGGTTCTCGCGGGAGCTCACCGGATACGCGTCAGCAACACCGGCTCGGGCACATTCTGGGCCGCATACGAACTAGGAAACTACCGGCTCCGCGAAGGCCCGGATCGTAAGGGCCGGCGGTCTCTGGCCGGGAGTTCTGCTCGCCGGTTGTTGACGAGCTTTGCCGACCCGATGATGGGACCGGTTTGGCTTGATTCTGGACAACAGAAAATCGTAAAGCTCGACGGACACGGTACGGCCCCCGTGAAGTGATACAGGGAACGCTCTCTCTGATGAAGAGATGTCCGGAAGTTGCGGTTTACCAGACGTAAGCCAATGGTGCGTATGCACTCAGCACCCATTGGGCGAGACTTGGGCGCGGGCAAGGATTCTCAATCAGTCAGGAGACTGATTTTGAAGTCAGAGACTCTCGCGGCATGGCTGTTCGCGGAGCGGAAAGCAACTATCGCGACAGTAGCCGATGCGCCGATCCCACGGACCCCGACGACGTGACGGGCGTGATGTGGGGCGCGGCCAGCGCCGACAAGCCCGAGGGGCCCTTCGTCCGCTTCGCGCGGGATTCCGGGCTTCTTCGCGGCCATTTTCTCGGTGGTCACCCAATTCGACGTGTGTTTGGTCGGCGGGTACAATTGCCGGAAGGAGTTCTTGGGACGGACGCAGTCAGGAACACGCGCACAGCCGGGAACGAGAATGTACGGTCTACGATTCGCGGTGATTGGAGTTCTTGCGACATGTGCCTCGTTTGCCGACGCGGCCGACTGGCCCATGTTTCGTGGCGACGCGGCGCGGAGCGGCTTTTCGGCGGATAGACTGCCTCACGAACCAGTGCTTCGCTGGAGCCACCGAGCCACTCATCCACCGGCGCCTGCCTGGCCGACTCGCAATCGCCTGATGTTCGATCGGGCATTCCACCCGATTGTGGCAAAGGGCGTGCTCTGCTTCGGCAGCTCGGCGGACGACAAGGTCTACGCCTTGGACGCGTCGACGGGCGAGACCCGGTGGACGTTCTGCTCGGATGCTCCCGTGCGTTTTGCGCCCGCCGCGTGGAAGGACCGCCTGTTCGTCGCCAGTGACGACGGCCACTTGTACTGCCTGTCGCTCGAAACGGGAGACCGGATTTGGAAACGTCGCGGTGGGCCTCGAGACGAAATGCTCCTGGGAAACGACCGGATGATCTCGCGCTGGCCCGCCCGCGGCGGACCGGTCGTGGTCGACGACGTCGTCTACTTCGGTGCCGGGATCTGGCCGAGTGAGGGCATATTCCTGTACGCTCTCGATCCGCTGACCGGAAAGGTGATCTGGCGGAACGATTCCTCCGGAGCGATCGAAATGGACCAGCCGCACGGGACGGCCCGAGCGAAGAGCGGCATTTCCGCCCAGGGCTACCTCGCCGCCTCGGGCGATGCCCTGTTGGTCCCGACGGGGCGCGCCGTGCCGGCCGTTCTGCGCCGGACGGACGGCGCACTCCTCCACTTCCCATTGCAGGCGCACCAGCACGCCGGCGGCGCCGACGTCGTGGCGATGGACGACTGCTTCGCCAACAGCGGGGCAGTCTACACGACAGCCGGCGGAAAGCGGCTCGGCGACGTCGGCTTGCAGACGGCCATCCACCCCGACTACATCATCTACGCAGTGGACGACGCCGTCCGGGGCCTCGATCGCCACCGCTTGACCGCTCAACGAGAAATCGTCGATCGCAAGGGCAAGAAGCGGCAAGTCACGCAGCTCACGTTGCCGGTTTGGGAGATCCCGGTCCCGTTCGACGCCAAGCCCGCTCCGCCCCTTCCCAAAGACTTGCAGCCGCCGGAAATCCGCATGGGCTCGACCGCATGGACGACCCCCGTGTTGGAGAACGAGGCTTCGGCTCTGATTGCCGCCGCCGACCAAGTGATCGTTGGTGGACGAGGGCGCGTTTCCCTAGTCGATATCCGCACGCGAGCGCCCGTTTGGTCGGCCGACGTGGACGGCACGGCACACGGCTTGGCGGTCGCCGACGGTCGGCTCTACGTGAGCACGGATCGAGGGAGCATCTACTGCTACGGGGAAGCTGGGACCGCGCCGGCCGCAACCGTTGAGGCTGCCCAAGAGCCGGCGGCCGCGGCCCCGGATTCGCCGATCGCACAGGCGGCCGAAGAAATCCTTCGGCTCGCCAAGAAGACCGAGGGTTACTGCGTGGACCTCGGCTGCGGAGACGGCGGCTTGACGTTGGAATTGGCGCGCCGCACCAGCCTCCGCATCTACTCCGTGGATCAAGACCCGGCGAACGTGCGAGACCTTCGCGAAAAGCTCGATCGCGCCGGTCTGTACGGCACTCGTGTGACCGTGCATTGCTGTGATCCGTCGGACGTGCCCTATGCCGACTACTGTGCCGATCTTGTCGTCTCGGGACGTTCCCTGACCGAAGCTCCGAGCGACGCGTTGGTCGCAACGGCGCGGCGCCTCCGCCGTCCCTGTGGCGGACTACTCGCGATCGGCCGCCCCGGCAGGATGGATGTGTCGTCACGTGGTCCCCTGGAAGGAGCCGGCTGGTGGACGCACCAGAACAGCGGGCCCGCGAACACGCTGTGCTCGGAAGAGCAGCGGGTGAGGGGAACGTTGGAGATGCTCTGGTTTCGGGACACCGATTTCCTCATGGCCAGTCGCCACGGTCGCGCGCCCTCCGCGCTGGCCCAGGATGGCCGCATGTTCGTCGAAGGCCTGAACGGCCTCAGGGCACAGAGCCTCTACAACGGCCGAGTGCTCTGGGAGTTTTCCGCGCCGGGGATTCTTGCATCGTACCATCGCGAGCATAGTATCGGAGCCGCGTGGACGGGCGGGAACCTCTGTCTCGGTCAGGATCGCGTCTTCATCCACAACGGCAACGCATGCTTCGTTCTCGACTCGCGAACCGGCCGCAAACTGGCCGAATGGAAGCCGCCGGCACGTCCCGATGGCCAACCTGCCATTTGGGGCTACCTTGCCTACCACAACGGCATCCTCTTCGGATCGCATGCACGCGAAGATTATCTGATCAAGTGTTGGTCGGATCGTTGGGACACGGGACAGCAATTCACGGAATCGACGTCTCTGTTTGCCCTGGATGCGAGCAGCGGCCGAGTGCTTTGGAGCTTCACGCCGGAGCATTCCATTCGGCACAATGCGATCGCCGTGGGTGGGAGCCGCGTCTACCTCATCGATCGCCCCGTTGCCGCCGAGGACGATCTCGACTACGTCGAGGCACCCAGCTCCGTGCAGAAACGTCGTGGCGCCTCCGCGCAGGAGGCCGACGAGATACCGCCCACTCACCCTTGCGGTCGACTGATCGCTCTGGACGAGAAGACGGGAGAGCGGAGATGGGAATCCGACGACGCCGTGTTTGGAACCCTGCTCATCTATTCCGCGGAGCACAACCTGTTGTGGATGGGATACCAGGCGGCCCACCAGGCCTCCCGCCCGTCGGAGCGGGCGAACCGAATGGCCGTATTCGAGGCCGCCAGCGGTAAACGCGTGTGGGATCTCGAAGCGGACTACGCCGACCGACCCGTCTTGAACGGTCGCACGATCTACGCTCCGCCGGGGGCATGGGACCTTCTGACCGGGCGAAGGCTGCCGTTCGCGCTCGAACGCTCCTACGGCTGCGGGATCGTGGCCGGATGCCGAAACATGCTCGTTTTCCGATCCGCCACCCTGGGCTACATCGATCTGACCACCTCCGCGGAAATCCAAAACTATGGCGGGATTCGTCCGGGGTGCTGGATCCCCGCGATCCCTGCCGGAGGCGTATTGGCCATGCCCGACGCCGCAAGTTGGTGTACCTGCAGCTACCTGAACCAAGGCACCATCGTGCTGCGGTCCGTTGCCGACCGCGTCAAGACAAACGACGTGAGTGATTGAGTGCCGGTCGGCGTTGGGTGGAATATTGTTGGATCATTCTGACGATTACGTTCCGGCTTGGAGTGAACGACCGTGAAACCTCCGAAGGTGATCTTCGTTTCCATGGTAAGGGGCGGGCGATCAACAAGTTACCGGTTCTCTGGTGGAACGGTGGAGTAATGGAATGATGGAGTGTTGGAATGATGGAGTACACGACCAACCGGCCGAACAGGAATCGTAGATACCACGGCATTCCAACACTCCATCATTCCACCACTCCACCATTCCAACCCGCCCGAACCAGAGAGTGAAACCGGAAAGTTATTCTTCGGCCGCCCCTAAGCACCCCAGTCCAGGTCTTTCGTTGCGAACTCGACCGCGGTGATTGTGTTAGGGCGGGATAGCCGCCGTTCGAGGAGCACTTCGTCGCGATGCCGCGGAGTCACGGCCACCACGAGCTGGCCCTTCTCGCGAGCCGCGTCGGCGATCGCCAGCGATACCGACGTGCGGATCCGCGGCGTCTTGCGCGCCGCCAGGTCGCGCACCCACGGGTTTTCCACGTCGACGCGGATCGCCTCGATCAGGGGATTGACCGCGACGCCGGCGACCTGCTCGTCCGGCGTGTCGCCCAGGGTGGTCGATACCTTGACGCGGTGCGTCTTGCCCGGGTCGGTCACGAGGTACCGATCCGTTCGGCCGGCGAACAGGGGCTCGATGGCGACGCTGCCGAGCGCCACGGGCACCGACTGTTTCGGTCCGATCTCGATCGACCGCTCGGCCTCGCCGGGCGTGCCGACGCGGACCGTCCGCGCGGCGTCCGTCCAGTTCGTCACCGCCGTCTGCACCTGCGCTTCGAGCGCGTCGCCGCGAGGCACCAGCCGCACGTGCGCCTCGCCCACCTCGAGCACCGCCTGCGATTGGTAGGCGCCGATCACCTCGGCTTCGGAAAGCGCCCGGTTGAAGAGCTTGACGTCGTCGATCTCGCCCTGGAGACATCCGTCGAAGAAACGCCCGGAGATCCGGGCCTGGTAGTGCGTCTTGCTGATCGGGAGCGGCATGCGCATCCGCGCCACGCGATGGCCGTCGACGTACATGCCGGCCAGCATCGCGCCGCGGTCGCACACGACGGCGACGTGCTTCCACGTGCCGTCGAGCCGCTTCGCGTCGGCCAGCAGGTTCGCGTTCGACACGTCGTCGCCCCACTCGAACCGCAGGTGTCCGTAGGGCCCGAGACGCAGGTTCAGGTTGCGGTTCACGCTGGCCCCGGTATCGCCGAAGATCAATCGGTTCGTGTTCGACGCCACCGACGAATCGGTCTTCACCCACACCAGCAGCGTCAGATCGCCTTCGATCAACATGTCGGGATGGGTCGAGTAGGTGACCGTGTCGTCCTCGCCGTCGAACCGCAGCGCGTAGCCGCGCGGCGAGCGGACGTACACGGGTCCGCTGATTTCTGCGTCGAACCCGTTGCCGCTCTGATCCTTGGCGACCGTTCCCTCGCCCTCATCAAACGACCAGTGCCCCACCTGGCCCTGGTTGCTCGCGGCCGCCGGCTCGACGAGCACCGCCATCCACCCCATCATCACCCATCGCATGGCCGACCTCCTCGTGGTTGATCGGGAATGACTCACACTGCAAGCCGAGTTGCCAAGGGGGGACTGGCTCCGAGCCCCGATCGGCTGGGTGCCGCGAGAAGACGCCGGCGGCGAGGTGCCTGTTTCCCCGTTTGCAGTATGTCAACGAGTTCAGAAAACCAGGTCCGCTTGGCGTCGCCGGTTGGCATAAAGACGTTGACTACCCGTGAGCTTCACCGAAGCATGGCCGACGCGGATTCTTGGCCACGCAGAAAGAGAAACACTACCAGATCGGTTTACCATGTTCCTCCAGGTTAGCCTGGCCGGTAACCACGGCCAGGCAGTCCCCCCGCAGGAGTGTTTCACGCAGGGTCGATTTCTGGGACTCGGCGGTTTCAGCAGACCCGTCTCCGCCTAGGGTAGCGGTTTCACTCGGACTTTTCTGAAGTAGACCTTGCTGTTGGGATCGTGCGCCTGAAACGCAAAGGTCCCCTGCCCGATCTTCCGACTTCCCTCGGGTCGGCTCCGAAATCTCTCGGGCTGGATCCATTCCGTCGTCGTCTTGCCGTTGATTTTGATTGTGACCGATTCGCCCTTTGCGATGATGTGATATTCAAACCATTCGTTATCCTTGTGCGGCGCCACGTTCATGACGTCTTTGATCCCATACAGACCGCCGGTTTTTCTTCGGTCGCCCTGCGTCGCGTTCACCTGCGCTTCGAAGCCCGCCTTGGGCCAGCCGTCTTCCTGATAGGTCGAATGGAAATAGATCCCGCTGTTCGAGCCGGGCGTCGTCATGACCTCCGCCTTGAACTCGAAACTCTTGAACGACGCGTTCTCCACCTTGCCCACATAAAACAAGTGTCCCATCGGCTTCCCGTTGGCGACGATCTTTCCATCCTCCACGTAGAACGATCCCTTGCCGCCGCTTTCCTTCCATCCGTCCAATGACTTGCCGTCAAAGAGGCTGATCCATCCCGGTTCCTCCGCAGCGGAGATCGACGTAAACGAGAGAAAAACCGACAGTCCCAAAACCAAGGCAAGATTCGATTTCATGATCGGCCCTTTCTATCCGTCAACTGTGGGAATAAGACGCCCCGAACGACAGCGAAACAAAACGGTCGAAACGCATGGAGACGGAGCCTGAAGCGAATTCGGACCACGCCAGGTATTCTACCAAGGCACCCCCGTCCCGCAAATCGCCCGGCGGGTCCTGGGCGGCACTCGTCCGGTTTGGCAGGAGCCCCGAGTGGGGGGTGGCCGTGCTGCCTCGACCGACGGGCTCACGACGGTCCTCTTCCAGCGCGTCTCCCGCGCGACAGGTTTCCGGGATTGGACGGAGCAGCGGGAACCGAAGCGAGCGTCCACAATCGCAACCCGAAAACCGTGACCACGCCCCTGATGGGTGCTTTCGACGGGTAAATGACCACCTATTGAGCCTTGCCTAGCCAATGAACGGAGGGCTTCCATTGGAAGCCTGGGACCGATGGTTCCGGTCCACGTCGGGTTGCGATCGCTCCGCGTGGCCAGCCAGCTAGCCCCGCAAGCTCTGACGGGAAAAAGGGGACATCACTGATTTTGTTGCGTCTTCCGCGGCCGGCCGGGACCGCGGAGGGTGAATTCGAGGCCCAGCCTCTCGGCGGTCGACCGCACCCAGGCTGCCGTGCCTAGCGGACGACCGCGAACGACGCACTCCCGCACTCCTTCCAACTGGTCCTCTGCCAGGCGTCCACGGACCAACGCCTTCCAGTTCCGCGGTCGCGGGACGGGCCAGGGACTCAACGGGATCTCCGTCCCACCATGTTCCCGACACCAAAGGCCGCTCCAACGCCACTGCCCGGCCCCCTCCACCAGCTTCGCACGCAACGGGTTGGCCTCGACGTACCGGCAGAGGGTGAGGAAGTAGTCGTCCTCGGCCACGGGAAAGCTCTTGAAACGCCCCTGGTACAGGTGGCCGGTGCCGCGCTGGTGATAGTGTTCGTGGTGTCGCCGGACATGGGTGACACCCACCCATCCCATCAGCCGCCCCAACGCCTCGTCGGTCTTCGGCCGGACCACCAGGTGCCAATGATTGGGCATCAGGCAGTACGTCAGCAGGTCCACCGGATAGCGACCGAGGCCTTCGGTCAGGATTCGTTCGAAGGCCTCGTAGTCACCGTCCTTGTGAAACAGCCGCATGCGACCGTTCCCCCGGTTCAGCACGTGATAGACCGTGCCGGCTTCGATCGATCGGGCGGTTCGTGGCATGGCTGGAGTCTATCCTGTTCGTCTCCAGGCGTCAATATCAGTGATGTCCCCTTTTTCCTGTTGTGACGGCGATTCGCCTCTGTCGCTCTTCCTTCACCTTGCGGACCCAGCAGCTCAGACACATGCAGTCTTCGTCGCGGCCGCAGGTGCCGGCGATATCGTGGTAGGGTAAAGGTTGGATGGCCGCCTCGACGAGCCGGGTCATCTTCCGGTAGTCCGGGTCGTGGGCGCTCTTCCACCCGCCATGCTCGATCTGCCCCCAGCCGCCGGCCGCAAGCGCCAGCGGCGCTTTCAGGATACGGCTCTCGGCGGGTAACGCCACGTTGACCAGTGCCGCAAAGGGTTGCCCCGCCAACTCATCGCCGAATCTCCGGCGAACGTGCTCGCGCAGCGCCTTCTCACCTTCCGGGTCCGGCCGCCGCCACGCGTCCTTGTTGAAGGAGTAGGTGCCGTAGCACTGGGCGTTCAGATCGAGCCAGTCGATGATCCGCTGGCGGCTCTCGGGGTCGAGTTCGACGTCGACGGTCTGGTGGCCCTTTAACAGCAATTCGGCCAGCGTGCCGCCGTGGGCGAAATAGTCCTTGGGTCGGCTGTACCAGGTTTCGCCACCGTATTGGGCGATCTTTACCAAATTGCCGTCCCGGGTCAACGAGGCGTAGGCCGTGCTGGGGAGCAGTCGTTGGAAAGTGTTGGCGACGTTCTCCTCCGTGGCGTCGATCGTGCCCAAGAGATCGATCTGGCCGGCGGTCTCCTTCAAGCCGTGGCAGTCAATGCAGTACCGGTCGAGCACCGGCTGCACGGTCTTGACGAAACTGAGGCCGCCTTGATATTGCGGGCCGGCCGACGACTCCAGCTTGAGAATTTGCCCGACGGCTGGCGGCCGGCCCGTCGCGACGCTCGACGTGCGGGGCTCATGGCAGCCGATACAGCCCATTTGCTCGCCCGGCTGCAAGTAGGTGAACGTCCGCATGGTCATCACCGCCATGCCGTTTTGATCCAATGCCTGGAATTGCAGCGGCACTCCGGCCGGGGCCTCGAACGCCACCGAGCCGCTTTCGTCGACGGGAACGGTGCCGACGACCCGCTTGAGCACCTCAAACCTCACGGCGCTGGAATAGGGCACGCGCTGGGTGGGTTGGGGGATCACTTCGTTGACGCGGAGCCGCCGGATCGCGCCGCGGGGTATGTCTTGCGTGCTCTGATAGATGTCCTGAAGGTAGAACACGCCTTTAGCTTCCGTTTCCTGGCCAGCCACCAGCGATGGTTGCAGCTCCGACGGCAGCACCGGCGGCATCGGCCGCGCCCGAACGGGCATCGGAGCAAAGCAGGAGATCTCGGGATCGCGATAGATCAACTCCCGCCCGCCCAGCGTGTCGACCAAGTAGATCCCGTAAGCGTCGTGCCGCGGATATTGCGCCATGGACGCAGGGAACGGATCGGGGCAGAACGCGGCCAGGAACAGGTCTTCGCTGAGTGGATACGGGGTGCTGAAACTGACCGGCGAATGGGCTTCCGCTTCCGGATTGGTTGCCTCCGGTGTCAGTCGCGTGATGGCTTCCGGTCCGTCCTCGGCGATCTCGCGGTCGATGAGAATCAACGACCCGGCCTGGATCGTGTGGTGCCCGGCCGTCGTGGCAACGATCTTGTGCGAGCCGGGCAGCGGCCTCGGCTGGCAGATCCGGCAAGGGTTCGGCGTATAGTTGCCGAAGTAGTGGCTGGCGGCCGTTCCGTCGGGCCGGGTGGTCCACAGGCCGAACGTCGGGATCACCGGCCGGTTGATGTAGTCCCATCGCATCCAGATGATCCGTCCGTCGGGCATCATCATCGGGTCCCACTCGTTGGCCTCGCCGAACGAGAGTTGGCGGACGTTCGATCCGTCGGCGTCGCAACGATAGAGGAGAAACGTGGGACAATAGCGCCCGCCGTGGTGGCAGCGCACGCCCCCCTGGTTGCGCGTCGAGATGAAGGCGAACCCGCCGTCGGGCAAGTAGCAAGGATCGTAGTCCTCCGAGAGCACGGTCATCCTGCCGCCGGCCCCGGCCAACGGATCGTCGTCGGTGCCGGTGATCTGCCGCAGGCCCGTGCCGTCGACCCGGATCTCGTAGAGGAAGAACTGCCAGACGTCGCGGGGGGGCGTGTGATCGGCGTAGGCAAACACCACCCGCTTGCCGTCAAACGACAAGTCCGGGTGCATCGCGCAACCCGCCGGCAGCTTGCCTTCCAACAACACCGTCTCTCCCGGCCGGCCGGTTTTCCAGTGGTCGAGGATGACCAATCCCGGCCCCGTGCCGTTGTTGAGCCCGTAGTAATTGTCGCCCGGGGCGCTCAGAGCCGGAGGGGGCCGCTTGGTCAATAGCAGCCGGTCGAAATCGAGCGCGGGGTGCGAGAAGATGATCCGACGCCTCAGGTCGACCGCCCGGGCAAAAAGGTCTCTTCCGCCCGAAGAAGCCGAATCCTCGGCCTCTCGCTCGACGCGCCCGGCGAGCGCCTGGAGTTCCGCGGCCATTTCCGGGCGGCGCACCGAGCGTTCAACGAATTCGAGCGTCTTGCGGGCCAACTCCAGTCGCTGTTGGGCACGCGCGAGATAGTACGCATTTCGGGCGCCGTCCCATGTCGGGGCGTACTCGCTCCGAATCCCGTCACGTCGCTCCATCTCCATTTCGATCTGCGATTGCCGATCGCGGAAGTCCCGGGCCACCAGGTCCCACAGTGCTTCCCGGACCCGCCGACACTCGGACGCACGGGCGACGATCGGCCGGCAGTCGACGGCCGCGTGCGGCGGCAGCCCTCTCTCCCGCCTGTAGTAGACGAGCACTTCTAAACGCTCGTACTTTCCGTCGAGCTTGAAGCCGAGTTCGCCGGGCGAGAGCGCGAAGCCGCGATGCGTCGTGCCGTCGATCTTCAACTCCGTTGCCTGGGCCACACGCGCGTCGACGTTTCCTTCAACCATCGTACCGTCGAGTTTTAGCTCAATGGCATTGCCTTGTTTGTCGAACAGCCGCGGGTTGAGGAAGTGCGCGGACCCATGCGCCACGCGGCCGAGCGTGGCGAAGTACAGCCGCTTCAGCCCTTCGACCCGAAACTCCAGTCGCACCGGTTGCGCGTCGGCCGCGAGCCTGACGATCGCCGGGCGGAACCCGCTCTCGCCGGCGGCGGCGCGGTCTTTTTCGACCGTCGGCCCGAACGTGGCCTCCAGCGACGCGCGCATGCTCTCGTGCCAGGTGTCTTTCTGGACGTACACCGGCACCGTTTTCGACGGCTCGGGCCTCTGCCGTTCTCTTTCCAGGTACCGGTTCATTCCCAGGTACAAGGCTCTTGGCGGCTCGGCACCGCTTGCCGGCGAGCAGAGCATGGCCAGCGACAGCAGCACGAACGATGTGATTGTGAGTGGCATCGCTTTCATGGTTCGGTGCGATCTCCTTCCGTCTACACGCCGCGATCGCGGTGGCCTCCGTCACCGCAACCGCGGCTCTCGTTGCCGTTGGCGGCGGTCTACTTCGTCGCGGTTACCCAATAGTCGACCCACTCGGTCGGATCGGTCCGGTTGAGGTATTCCTCGATGTTCGTGTACCCGTCGTTGTCCGGGTCGAGACGACTGTCGCCCGCGTCGGCCGGGTTCAAACCGTGCGTCTTTTCCCAGGCGTCCGGCATACCATCCTGGTCGCTGTCGACGGGGGCGGCGCCCGGGGCCAGCTCGGGCCATCCGCCGACTTCAGCAACCGCCTCGCGGAGACTCCCCGGCCCATGACCGTTCCGATTGGTGACGACATACACTCTACCATCGCGCCCACCGCGACTGAACATGCCGAACCCCGCAGCTTCGGGGAACGCCGGCAGCCGTCTACTCGCGGCGGTTTCGTCGGCACGGACCGAAGCACTGGATGCGGGCGGCCGCGTCAACCGGAGGTTGTTCTCCGAGGTCCTCCGCGACATGGACGTGGCCCGCGAGTTCAACATCGTCTTCCTGGCCGTGGTGCACGACGACTACTACAAGCCGGTCTACTGCGATCAGAACAACTACAGCAAGTTCACGCGGCCCGCCTTCGCGGGTGTTGATCTGGACGCCCTGCCGCCGCACCAACGCCGTTTTGTCCGAGATGGAAAGGTATCTGTCCATTTTGATGCGAGATTCTACCCAGATTAACGGCGAAAGCTACCGCTTCCGCGAGTCGATGAAGAAGAAGGCCGGTCGCAAGGCCAAATAGCCCTCGACCAGCTCCGGTCTCAGCCACGCCCCCCGGTGGCTCGTTGACGAGCCCAGGTGGGTCCAAATTCGGCGCCGTCCCCGGTCCGTTTTGAACGCCTATCTCCACTTTTTTTCACGTTGGTCAAAGCCTCCTGGACGATGCGAAAGATGTTTCCCTGCAAAAGGGAGTCCATGCGCTCAGACTGAATGTCCCGCTTGAATTCCACCTGCAACCGTCCACCCCGGCCCCATTCAGCGATCAGGCGCGAGATGGCTTCCACCATGTTCTGTTCGCCAGTCATGATGGGACGAAGCTCACCGACCAGCCGGTGGGCCTCGGCAATGGCAGGATAGTCAATTGCACCTAATTTCGGTTATCGCCAGCAGGCTGGGAGCGGCCGATTCGGCGTGACCCACCGTCGCGCCTGTGACGGCCCGTCTCGTTTTTCTTGATCCGGGAGCGATAGAGGATCCTCCTATCGAGAGAGATCCACCGCCGATCCGATGAGAGGATGGTGTTGCCAGACACCCTGAGAGAGCCGCCGAGTTCGAACCCTTGCTTGGCGGCTCTTTCGCATGATTGCGTCACGGAAACCGCGCGGCCGGCCGCCAGGCCACGGTGTTTGGTCATGTCTCGCGTGGAACGAAATCCCGCCCGTTGGCTTCTGACCGCCACGCGTAGGGCACCTCGGTGACTGACCGGGCCGGGTGTTACTTGCTTGTGAGCGCTGCAACCGTGGCAGGTGGCGAGAGGCGGGCGGAGTGGGGATTGGGGACCAGTTGGTAGGGAGGGGGGGCGGCTCACTTGGGCTGCTGGTTTGGCAGGCGGCGGCGTTGGGCGCGGCGGGCTCGGGTTCGGCGGGCGCGCTGGCGGGATTCGTTGACGCGTTTTTGGATCAGGTGTTCGGGGTGCTCCTGGATCCAACGGTCCGGCAGGAGGGACTCCGCCTCCGACGTGGCGATCGGCCCCAACTCCGAGGTGGAGGCCGAACTCGCCGCCGAGTTCGTGCCGGACCTGTTTTCGCGGCAGAAACTCGGGGAAAATGCAGCGGCCACGCCCGTGCTGGTTACACCGAGAGCCACGAGCAGCCTCCGGCTCGTCCGTTTTCGGGGCCGATCGTGCAAGACCTTCTCGTGTCAAGACACGGAAAACCTGGACTTTGGAGAGGTCTGCCTAATCGTCGCTAAGTGACTTCTCTGAAACGACTTAGATGCGTCTCACAGATAGCGACTAATGAGATTATGAGTCCCCTGCTCTAACCACTGAGCTACGGGCCCGGTAGTCGCCATTGTAGGCGATGGCACATCCGGCTGAAGGGTGCGCCGGGTTGAAAATGGGCGCTGAAGCTGATCCACTCAAAAGTTTCGGCAAGAGGCTCTGCGAGGCGGGATCAACACGGCCCCACGCGTACTGTACCACAATGATGGGCGCTCTGCCGAGGGACTGCAACCATCAGCCGTTCCGGGAGGTCGATTCATGTCCAAGTCGAGTCGTCGAGAGGTCTTGAAGTTGTCCGCGATGTTCACGACCGGCGCGGCCGTGTTCGGTGGCCCGGCCATCGGGTCGTCGCCCGAGAGCGCGGGCGAACGGATTCGGGTGGGGGTGATCGGCATGCACCGCGGTCTGGCTCATGCCCAGAGCCTGGTGGCCATGGCCCAGGACAACCAGAACGTGGAGGTGGCCGCCGTGTGCGACTGCGACTTGAAGGCCGCCAACTGGTCGGCCGACCTGATCGAGAAGTCGTCCGGGAAGAGGCCGCCGGTGGTCCAGGACCTGCGACGACTGCTCGACGACCAGTCGATCGACGCGGTGAGCATCGCCACGCCGGACCACTGGCACGCGCCGGCCACAATCTGGGCCTGTCAGTCGGGCAAGGACGTGTTTGTCGAGAAGCCGATGGCACACACGATCGAGGAAGGCCGCAAGATGGTCCAGGCCGCCCGAAAGTACAACCGCATGGTCCAGGTCGGCACGCAATGCCGCTCCAGCCCGAACATTGTCGAGGGCGTGAAGAAGGCCCGGGAAGGGATCATCGGCGACATCTACATGGCTCGGGCGATCTCTTACAAGGTGCATGGCAACCTGGGTCGTCACAAGCCCTCCCCGCCGCCGAAAGACCTCGACTGGGACCTGTTCCTCGGCCCGGCGCCCGACCAGGAGTACAGCAGCTTCCGGAAGACGCGCTGGTATTGGCTCCGCGATTTTTGCAGCGGCGACATGGCCAACCAGCCGGTCCACCAACTGGACATCATTCGCTGGGCGATGCAGCTCGACACGCATCCCGTGAAGGTCCAGTCGATGGGCGGTCTGCTGGTGCACGAGGACGACCGCGAGTGGCCCGACAACCAGACCTTCGCCTGCCAGTTCGCCGACGGGCGCATGATCACCGTCGAGCATCGCAACTGGTGGACTCCCGCCGAGGCGGGCTTCCGCGACGAGTGGCCGTTCAGCGCCAGTCCCGATACCTGCGTGGGCGCGATCCTCCTGGGCAAGGAGGGCTACATGGTGTTTCCCAGCTACACGAGCTACTACACCTTCCTGGGGCCGAAGCGCGAGCCGGGCCCGTTCGCCGTGTCGCCCGAGCACGTCAAGAACTGGCACGCCATGGACCACGTTCACCATCCGAACTGGATCGAGGCCATGCGCCGCCGCGACCACACGGTGTTGACCGCCGACGTCGCCGAAGGCCATCATTCCACGTCGATCGCCCTGCTGGGCAACGTCTCCTACCTCACCGAACGCACGCTGCGGTTCGATCCGAAGACCGAGCGCTTCGTGGGCGATCCCGAAGCCGACGCGTATCTGACGAAGCCGTACCGCGAGCCGTTCGTCGTGCCGGAGGAGGTGTGACGAGCGGCGCGGGTTCGACACTGGCTCCGGCGGCGAGTATAATAGCGATTGGAACAGACCCCGTTTCCCGGCGGGTTTCGCCCGACCCGATCTCCCTCGAGCCGAGTTCTTGCCTCCAAGTACAAGCACGTGATGAGGTTCCTGCTGAAGCTGATCGTGGTGCTTGCCGTGCTGGTCGGAGGCGGCGCGGCGGCGTACTACTACGGGATGCGGTATTGGAAGGCCCGAAACGCCCCCAAGTTCCGCACGGCGGAGGTGGTTCGCGGGGAGATCGTCTCGGTGGTCAACGCCACGGGAACGGTGCAGCCGAAGCTCCGCGTTTCGGTCGGCTCGGTCGTCTCCGGACCGATCGTCGCGCTCAACGCCGACTACAACGACGAAGTGAAGAAGGTGGACCCCGACGAGGAGCTCTCGGACGAGGACAAACAAGAACGCCTCATGGCGAAGATCGACCCGCGGCTCTACGACGCGAACGTGAAGCGCGACAAGGCGATGTTCGCCAGGGCGGTGGCCGACGTCAAGCGCGTCGAAGCCCTGCGGGACCAGGCCAAGAGCGACTACGACCGCGCCCTGGCGTTGCAGGAAGACGACCCGGACTTCATCTCCGGCACGGAAATTGATCAGTACAAGTACGGCTACTTGTCTCTGGAAGCCCAGTTAGAGGTCGCCAAGGCGTCGTTGGATCAGGCGCAGGCGAACCTGGATAACTCCATAGCGAACCTGGACTACACGGAGATCTATTCCCCGGTCGACGGGATCGTGATCGACCGGAAGATCGACAAGGGGCAAACGCTGGCTGCCCAGTTTCAGACGCCGGAGTTGTTCGTGGTGGCGCCGGACATGGACAAGGAGATGTACGTCTACGCGTCGGTCGACGAAGCCGACATCGGCCTGATCCGCAAGGCCCAAGAGGATGAGCAGCCCGTTTTCTTCACGGTCGACGCCTACCCGAAAGACCTCTTCGAAGGCAGAATCCATCAGATTCGCAAGAACCCCAATAGCTTCCAGAACGTGGTTACGTATCCCGTCGTGGTCACCACGCCCAATCCTGAGATGAAGCTGATGCCGGGCATGACCGCGAACCTCTCCTTTCAGATTGAGAAAATCGAGGACATCATCAAGATTCCCAACGCGGCGATTCGCTTTTACCCGGAGGAGAAGGAGCACGTTCGAAAGGAAGATCAGAAAATCCTGGAAGGGGCCGAAGAAGAAGAGGATTCCGAGGAAGACGAGGACTCCGCCGACCTGCGATCCGCCGTCGAGCGGATCCTCGCCCGCAAAGAGCGCAAAAAGCGGCACGTCTGGGTCAAGGAAGGCGAGAAGCTCAAGGCCGTCGAAATCACCACCGGGATGAGCGACTTCAAGTACACGGAGATGGAAACCGGCCCACTCGAAGAAGGACAGGAATTGGTCACCGGACTGAAGAAGGAGTAGCCGCCCGATACGCCCGCTGGGACAACTCGCCCAAAGAGCCTTGGCGCGCAATGGATTACGGCCGGAAACCGGTAACCATTCGTCCAACCCGTCAGAGCGAACTCCCCTGGTTCCCAAGCTCCAGCTTGGGAACCTCGCGATTCGGGGCGACTAACGGGCAAACGTCAGTTCCCAAGCTGGAGCTTGGGAACCAGCGTGCGGGAACAGACGGGTTGGGCGAATGTTACGGAAACCGAGAGCAGAGGGCCCCTTGCGTATCTTGCCAAGGTGTGCTGATTTCCGCAGAAATGGGCCCGGTTTGGTCACAAAACGTCCACCGTCTTAGTGTCACACCTACACTAAGCGCCCGAGCCGGTCGGGCGTCGGCTTGCCGAGTTCCAGCCGGCACGAAAAATGAACTACAGCCCGGCTAGGCCGACGGGCCGAAAGCCGGATACCCTTGCCGGTCCGCCGGTCCGCTTTCTCGTTCCAAGGGGTCACTTGAAGGGAAGTGACAATGGGCGACACGAAGGACCTGCGGCCCCGATTCGAGGAGCTGAAGGGGGAATCCAGCGCAAAGGAGCTGCGGGCGCGCTTCCCCGACTGCGAAGTAGGCACGGCGGCCGTTCGTGAGTCAGCCGCACTGAACTCCGGGGGCCTTATGGCTACCCCCGACCGCCGCAAATGGGATCGGCGAGACTCGAACTCGCACCGGGTATTCCCCGACCAGGCCCTCAACCTGGCGCGTCTGCCAATTCCGCCACGATCCCAAGCCCCCCGGCCACGGGGTTTGATAGGCCCTCAACCTGGCGCGTCTGCCAATTCCGCCATTCCCGCAAGAGGGGGCCATGCCTGTGTTCAATGTACCGGCCCCGGGTTGGCCGTCAAGGGTTGGTCCGCTTGATGACCAGGACCGTGCGGTTGTCGCGTTCGGGGGCGGCGGCGTGGGCTCCGAGGCGATCGCGGGCCACGGCCACCAAGTCCTTGGCAGGCAGGTGGAGCTGGGCGGCAAGGGGCTCGGCCAAGCCGGCTTCGCCGAGGACTTTGCCGTTCTTGTCCAAGGCGTCGCGGAAGCCGTCGGTGAAGATGACCAGGGCCTCGCCCGGATTGAGGCTGCACCGGCGTTCCTGGAAAGCTGCTTCCGGGCCCTCCCCCAACGGAGGGGATGGATTGCTGAGCGACTCCCAGCCGCCGGGCCGGACGAGGACGACCGCCGGTTGTCCGGCAAGGCTGTAGCGGACTTCGCCGGTGGCGGTCTCCAGCAGGCCGCAGAAGAGGCTGGCCGACTGATCGCCGGCGGAGCCCGTCCAAAGCGTCAGGTTGACTTGACTGAGTAACCCGGCGGTGTCGCGCTGGTACTGCCCGTGGGACCGGAGAGCGGCCTTCACGGCACTGGCGGAGATCGCGGCCTCGACGCCACGGCCCATCACGTCTCCGGCGGCCACGGCGACGAGCGAATCAGGCAAGGCGAACCAGTCGTAGAAATCGCCCCCCACCGAGTGAGACTGCCCGGTCCAGCCGGCCATGTCCCAGCCGTCGAGCAAGGGGGCAATCGTCGGCAGTTGATTCCGCTGCAATCGCTCGGCGGCGGCGACCTGGCGTTTGAGCTCCGCCCCGTCGACCCCCTCGCGCATGAGCATCTCGCGCTCCAGGTCGGCCGCCAATCGGCCCGCAACGACCTCGATGATGTTGGTTTGGCGGTCCGTGAAGTCTCGCTTCCGGGTCGAGAAGACCCAGAGGGTGCCGAGAATGGTCGTGGGGCTAGCCACGGGGACACAGACAGCGGAGACGAACTTCTCCGGAGCGTTCCAGTTGGTCAGCCGCTGGAGGTCTTCGAGAACGACGGCGTGTCCCAGCATGGCTTCCAGGTCGGCCAGTGCCCCTTCCAGGGGTCGCGGCGGGTTGGCAAGGCGTCTGCGGGGCAGTCCCCAGCTCGAGCGGAGCTTCAGCCGCGTGGTGGCTTCGTCGAGCAGATAGAGGGCGGCGGCCTGGCATCCGACCGCCTGGGCCCCCCCTTTGAGCACCGCCTCCAGACGCGCGGCCAGGTGTTTCCGCTCGTCGGGGTGCGGGACCACCGGGACCCCGGCCGCCAACTCCGCCTCGCGCTGCCACAGAGCGTGCTGGGTCTTGAGCAGCTCGGCCACCATGGGCGCCAGGGCAGCAGCCAGTTGCCGGGCGGCCTCGGGAGCCGATTGCCGAGCGGAGTTGAGCGAAGCCGGATCGACCGGATCGAGCCTGAGGTGTCCGGGAGTTGCTCCGACGCCCGGGTTGACCGGGGCGGACCACGTCAGGTCGGTCGGGTGGCTCGGTTCGAGACCGGGGCCGTACTTGAGCGACCAGCCGGTAAGCTGCTCAAAGGCATGGAAGACCCCGGGCAGGCTGCCCAGCTCTTCGATCTCCGGCCGTTCCGGCTGGGGGGGCTCTTCTTGGTATATCTTCAGGTAGTTCGCGTTGGATTCGACCACGGACGTCACGCTGGCGGTTGGAGGTGAAGGATCTCGGCCGCGTCCGTGGCCCGCTTGCCCTGGTGGCCCCCGGCGGAATCGTCATAACCGGAACCGACTGTCGTTCCGCCGGGAAGCAACCATCCTGTGCAAACATTTCACCGTCCGTAGCTGACGTATGTTGACATCGGCGCGTCCAACCTACCCATGTGAAGCTTTTGCGAAACGGCGAGATGAGAGGAAAGGACCGAATGGTGCGATGGGTGGAAACGCGATTCCGGACGACTGAAGCCAGAATCGCTCAAGTGGCGTCATGCACGGCTGCCCCAACGGTTCGACCCGGTCGGCCTCTCGACGCTTGATCAGCGTTGCCGAGCAGCGCGCCCCGGCTCGGGGCCTCGGAAGCGGGCCGGGTTGCGATCAGCCCCGTGTCGTCGCAAGAAAGCCACCGGGTCCGGCCAACCCTCGAGGCTCCGTCCGTAGCCGACGATCTCGAACCCCGGACGGGATTTGACGGCCCACAGCACGCGGGCGGGAAGGAAGCGCGCGTCGCCACGGCGCGTCAACGGATAGCTGCGGCCGTTCCAGATGACGTAGCTCCCCGATAGCTCCGCCGGCAGCTCGACTTCCATCGCGTCCTCCTCCACGGCGACGAGCTTCAGCGAGTGCGTCCGACCGGCGACCCGCAACGTCATCAGCGTGCATCCCGGCTCGGCCAGCCGGCCTCGGCGAACCGCGAAGTGCAAGTGCGGGTCGAAACCGCCGTTGATGCGGGCATGCTTCCTTCCGATCGTCCCGATCGGTTGCCCCGCCTCGACGACGTCGCCCGCCTTCACCAAGCGATCGCTGCCCAGGTGTCCGTACACGGTGGTGAAGTAGTCTCCGCCGGGCAGCCGGTGTTCGATGGTAACGACGTTGCCCCATTGCATCTTCGGCCGAGGGCTCGAGCTTCGTCGGCCGGCCCGGTCTTCGGAGTCGGATTCCCGCTCATCCGCGTTCAAGCCGGGGCCGTCTGAGACCCGCACCACGCCGGCGGCCACCGCGTACACCGGCTCGCCAACGCGGAACCAGCCCACGTCGGCCCCCAGGTGCAGCAAATGCTCACCCTCGATTCTCTCCTTCGCGGGCAGACCGTACCCTCCGTTCAGTTCATGGGTGACTCGGCGCCCGCGGATGGAGTCGACCGTGCGGACCACCTCGAAGAAGAACCACCGGAGGGGCGGGCAGAACCGGTCGGCCGGGGGGTAGTCGAGCGTGTACGTCTCCGGAACGCCTGGCTCCGGCCGCACGTCGGGCGCCCCGCCGTTTCCGACCTCAGCCCCCCATGGCCGCGCGACCGCGAAAAACACCGCGACGGCGAGGAGCACTGCGACGGCACGTAGGCGATTCAATGCTGGGCTTCTCGGCTTCGATTCGAGGATAGACGTCGCGTTGGCAGTTCAACGGTGTGGAGCATCATGATTCCGTGCGTGGTTTCCCTCGCGCGCGGATAGCCGTTGCGGCGGGGAATGGCAGCCAGACGTTCTTGCACACTCGACGCAGACCCCGCACCATTCTCATCTCACGCATGTTTCCATCGGCGTGTTTGACCGTGGCCGTGAATCATTCCGCGAATCGGGAAAGCGAAGCAAATGGTTCGAGGGGAGAAACACAATTATACCTACATCCCATTTGAATCAAGGAAGCACGCGAACAGGACGCTTCCTGAGAAAAACAGAGCGTTGCGCTCAAGCTCGCCACAGTCCGCCAGTCCCAGTCAGGCGCATCGCTTGGCAGCACGCCAGTTGCCAAGATTTCGGGTTGTCGGGCCGGAGACCGCGGATTCTCTTGCTGGCTTCTCCACGTGCGGAACATCCCTCTTTTCCAATTCTTCCCAGAACTCCAGGTCGCTTCTACTCGTCCGCATTTTCCCAAAGGGCTGCGACGGCGGGACTGCTGGCAGTCAATGGGTCGTGCCGGCGTACTGCTTGGGGCGCGCGACGCACGGCACAGATGAGGGGGCGGATGCGTCAAGTCTGCGCGAGCACCCCGCGTGTCGGCGGCGACTGTCTGGGGTGGATACAGCGCGCGCGACCTGGAGTGCGGCTTGACTTAGAATCGAGTATATGGTCAACTTTTTTCTATACTTGGGTCAACCGGAATGGCTAAGCAATCCGTTGCGGCCTTCGCTGGGCGCATTCTACTAGCTCAAGGAGGATTCCGATGACCGCCCTGCGTCTTTTCCTTTCTCATGGACTCTGTGAAGACCAGTGGAAAAGGACTGAGCGAAACGAGGTATGGGTAGCTCAGTGGTTCAAGGCCAAGATTGGCGAATTGAGCAATGGCCAGATCGAGGTCGTTACGTGCCTCGGCTACAAGGATCACGAGGACTTTGGCAACGTTATCCGGCACGATATTGCCGGCTGCGATGCCGCGTTATGTCTTTTCACATGCCGCCATGAGAACGTATATCAAAGCCAGTGGTTTCCGTCTCATTTCGTTGTGAGCGAGAGCGCATTCGCCGCCGGACGACATTGGGGAAGTGAGATGTCCAACCGGTTGTTTGCCTTTGTCGAAAGCGGGGTCAGCGTCCTCGATCTCGGGATTGCCTTCTCGAAACACGTGAGCTTGCCCAGATTCAATCGGGAGAAAATCGAAGATTGCCTGCCCGCCCTGGAAAAGATGGTGGATCATATCCTGAGCGAGATTCCGCCTTTGGACCGACCGTCGCAACTGCAACGACTCGACAAGGAAGTCACTGTCTTGCGGAGTGGTGCTGTGTTGGTCGTTTCTAGGTACCAGTTGTTGATCACGGGCGAACCGGCTCTCCAAGCAGGAGCGTTTCATCGAGAACGACATTTCGTTTGGAGAATTCGGCGCCCGCTACCCCAGTTCGAGAGGCTCATCTCCAGCGAACCCACCCTCGACGCACGAGAGCCCTTTCTGCATTGCAGATTCTTGGCCTGGACGGGCGACGGAAAAGATATCAAAGTCGAGTTGGAGCGTCCCAACCGTAGCGCGAACGGTAAAGAAATCGCTTTTGACGTGGTCTTCCGAAATCTGAAGCCGTGTCACGGCGGTATGCTTCAATACGAAATCTCTTGGGCGTACCCCGATGCTTTCCGTTCGCACGACGAGTTGTCGGAACGCAAGTTCAACTCTGTGGGTCTGCGCGCTGGCCGTCGTCACAGCATTCGGGATGCCTCACTTACGGTACGATTTCAGCGCAACTACAGCAACGATGGCGAAGAGCTGAGCGTCTTCGAGCAGCCTCCACGCCTGTCGGTTCACGAATCATCCTTGTGTCCGAGCGCCGATGATCCACGTGATTTCTGGTATGCCGAAGATGGCTGGAAACTCGTAACGAACGGCGGGTATCTGAAATCATGCCCTCGGCGAAGCAACGTTCTGTACGAAGTCTACCGCTTCCAGAAGTCCAACTTCAGCGGGCACGTGCGAATGCACTGGGTCCCCTCACAGAACTACCACATACAGAGGCAACCAACTCGCGCGAGCCTGCCCGGAGAAACGGGAGAGTAGCCTGCCACGGCCGATCAGCGTCTGTGCCGCCGAGGGATCAGAACTCCGCGCTCCCCGGGGTCCGGGGGAACGGGATCACGTCGCGGATGTTGGCCATGCCGGTGATGAACTGGACACACCGCTCCAGGCCGAGGCCGAAGCCGGCGTGGGGCACCGTGCCGTAGCGGCGCAGATCGAGGTACCACCAGTAGTCGTCGGCGTTGAGGCCCTGTTCGGCCATCCGCTCTTGCAGGACGTCGAGACGTTCCTCACGCTGGCTCCCGCCGATGATCTCGCCCACCTTGGGCACCAGGACGTCCATCGCTCGAACGGTTCGGCCGTCGTCGCCCACGCGCATGTAGAACGGCTTGATCTCGCGGGGGTAGTCGAACAGGATTACCGGGCACTGGAAGTGCTTCTCGGTCAGGAACCGTTCGTGCTCGGCCTGGAGATCCTTACCCCAATCGACGGGGAACTTGAACGTCTTGCCGGATTGGCTGAGGATCTCGACCGCTTCGGTATAGGGCAACCGCACGAACTCGCTCTCGACGATCGCCCGGAGCGTCTCCAGCACGGTCTTGTCGATCCGGAGGTTGAAAAACTCCATGTCCTCCGGGCAGCGGTCGAGGACGTCCCGGAAGATCCGCTTCAGAAAACGCTCGGCGAGGTCCATGTTGTCGTCGAGGTCGAAGAAGGCCATCTCGGGCTCGACCATCCAGAACTCGGCCAGGTGCCGGGACGTGTTGGAGTTCTCCGCCCGGAAGGTCGGCCCGAACGTGTAAACCTTCGAGAGCGCGCAGGCGAAGATCTCGGCCTCGAGCTGCCCGCTGACGGTTAGGTACGACGGCCGGTCGAAGAAGTCCTGGGCGAAATCGACGCGCCCGGCCTGCTTGGGCGGTTCGCCCAGGTTGAGCGTGGTCACCTGGAACATCTCGCCCGCCCCCTCGCAATCGCTGGCCGTGATGATCGGCGTGTGGATGTAGAGGAAGCCCTCTTCCTGGAAGAACTGGTGGATCGAGTTGGACACGCAGTTGCGCACCCGCGCGACGGCCCCGAACGTGTTCGTGCGCGGGCGCAGGTGGGCGATGGTGCGGAGGAACTCGAACGAGTGCCGCTTCTTCTGGAGCGGGTAGGTCTGGGCGTCGGCCGTGCCGTGCAGCGTGACGCGCGTCGCCTGGACTTCGGTCGACTGCCCCTTGCCGGGCGATTCCCGGACCAGGCCGGCGACGCTCACGCTGCACCCCGGCGAGAGCTTCTTGACTTCCGACTCGTAGTTCTCCAGCTCGCCGGGGACGACCACCTGGATATTGCCCATCGACGTGCCGTCGTTGAGCTCCAGGAAGCTGAAGCCCGCCTTCGAGTCGCGCCGCGTGCGGACCCAGCCTTGGAGGAGGACTTCGCGGCCGATCGCGTCGGGCAGACGGGCTTCGGCGACGGTGATTCTGTCCATGACCGGCGTTCCTCAAGCAGTGAGTCCGTAGAGAAAAGGTGGCAGGCACCAAATCTGGCGAATCTGGGCAAGATCGCACGAAGTAGAATACCTGAATTACCTGAATTTGGTGCCTGTCACCTTTTTCCCATGACCGGAGGTCCTCAAGCGGTGAGTCCGTAGCTCAGACGCGCGGCAGGCCGGGCTCTTCCACCTCGGCTGCGGCGGCCGGCGGCGGATTCAGCAGTTGGGGGATCTTGTCGATCACGCCGCCCTTGATCTTGATCGCCGCCCCGATCGTGGCCATGGCGATCCCGGCCAGCAGGATGACGTTGAAGACGACTCGCTTCCAGCCGACTCCCACGGCGTCGCCGATGTAGCTCCGCTTGTTGTTGAGGATGAAGAACATGATGTAGGCGATGGGGAGCATCGTCAGGCAGATGGCCGACGCGGCGACCGGCATCCAGAGGGGCGTGGTCGTCACGACGCCCAAGATGCCGATCGCGGGCACCAGGGTGAACATGCGGTATCGCGTCGTGGTGTACTCCAGGCCGAACATCTCGCAGACGGTGAACCCGCAGACCACCATGTGCGTGCTGATTGCGCCGCAGGTCATGGCGATGAACCCGAGGTCGAAGATGAGCCGGCCCAGCGACGAGCCCATCACGCCGGTGAGTGCCTGAGCCGCTTCGACCGGCTTGAGGCCCTTCTGGATCGCCTGGGGCACGTTGGGATCGTAGACCGTGTTGGCCATCGCGATGATCACGAGCGAAGTGACCAGCACGAAGGGGAGGAACATCGACATCCCGAGGTCCCAGCGGGCCAGCTTCTTGTGGTGTTTTCCCCACCCCTTGGCCAGCAGCGAGTAAGGATAGAGAAACGTCATGTTGATGCCCACGGCGGCCCCGATCGCCCCGAGAATCACGGTGACGGTGCCCTCGGCCTGAGGAATCCGAAAAGCGAAGAATCCCTTGAACAGCTCCGACCAGTTGACTCCCGTCGACACGACCACGATGCCGAAGGAAACGATCACCAGGGCGATGACCGAACGCAGGAACCACTCGTAGAGCTTAATGCCCCGGGCGTGGCTTCCATAGTTCCAGGTGGTGAAGATGTTGATACCGAGGATGAGCAGGCCGACGCCGATGCTCGCCGCGTACCCGACGGCCGTCAGTGAGGTACTTCCGTCGGCGCCGGTGGACTCGATGGTCATGCCGGCCATCAGGGCCAGGTCGCGAGCCGCCCCGGCGGCCAGCCCGTACTGCGGAAAGTGCCAGATGACCGAGGCGACGATCGTTCCCAACGCCCAGACAAAGGCGACCGAAACGTGGAGCTCGCGGCCGAACGCCTTGTAGGGCCTCTCGCCGGTGGTGAGGCAGACGTTCCCCAGGGCGGCCAACATGAAGACACCCAGAATCATCGCCACCGGCTGGACCCAGAGCAGCTCGTAGCCGAACGACGCCCCGGCCACGACGGAGGCGACCGCGCTGCCGGCTCCCAGGGTCATGGCGCTCTGGAGCAAGCCCGGCCCGGTCCGTTTGATATAGCCGCCTGCCCTGGCTGGAAAGGGCTTGGTCTCCAGCTCCTGCAGCTCCGCCACCTCCCGCTGGAGCTTCTCGGGGTCCCACTTGGCGGTCATCGGAAGGCCCTTGGCTTGCTCCGCCATTGTTTCTCTCCCTTGGTAGTTGAAGTTGCCGTGCTAAGAACGTTGGTGTGGCTCAAGGCGCCATCATATCGGATGTGTCGTGGCCGAGCGGACAGGATGGCGTTCCTCGTCCCGCGCGGCGTCAAGAGCCCGTAACACAACCTATTCGGTTCCCCACGACCGGCGAAACGTCCGAAGCGAGAAACCGGTAGCGGCTCGAAGAAGCGTTGCCGTTACCACCCCTTCGACGCCAGCCACCGCTCGGCGTCGAGGGCGGCCATGCAGCCGGTGCCGGCGGCGGTGATCGCCTGGCGATAGTAGGAGTCGGCCACGTCGCCGGCGGCGAACACGCCTTCCACGCTCGTGTAGGTGCGGGCCGGCGTCGTCCACTTGACGTACTTCTTCTCGTCCAACTCCAGCTTGCCCTCCAGGAAACCCGTGTTGGGCGTGTGTCCGATGGCCACGAAGAAGCCGGAGATCTCCACGACCAGATCGTCTTCGCCGGCCGTGCTCTTCACGCGCACGCCCGTCACGCCCTCGGTGTCGTTGCCCAGCACCGCGTCCACCACGCGGTTCCAGAGGACCTCGATCTTCGGGTTGTCCATCGCCCTTTTGGCCATGATCTTCGATGCCCGAAGCTCATCACGGCGATGGATCAGATAGACGCGGCTGGCGAACTTGCTCAGGTAGTCGGCCTCCTCGACCGCCGCGTCGCCCCCGCCGACCACGGCCAGCCGCTTGTCGCGAAACCGAGGCAACGCCCCGTCGCAGACCGCGCACGCGCTGACCCCCCGATTCTTGAACTCCGCCTCCGAGGGCAGACCCAGATAGTTCGCCCTGGCCCCGGTGGCCACGATCACCGCCAGGGATTCGTGGGGCGAGCCGTCCGAAGCGGTGAGCTTGAACGGATGCACGTCGAAGGCCACGTCGACAACGTCGTCGGTAATCACCCGGGTGCCGAAGTTCGTGGCCTGCTGCCGCATCATCTCCATCAGCTCCGGGCCGCTCACGCCGTGCCCCCCGTGCTCGTCCATCATCTGCCGCTTCTTCTCCCCGAGCGCGCTGTCGAGATAGGCCGTGAGGTCACCCACCGGGAAGCCCGGGAAATTCTCCACCTCGGTAGTCAGGGCCAACTGTCCCAAAGGCAATGTGCCGGCCGCCTGGTTCTCGGCGGTAATCGCTCCCTCGAACACCAGGGGCCGCAACTCCGCCCGGGCGGCGTAGATCGCCGCCGTCCACGCTGCGGGTCCGCTGCCAATAATAATCACTTTCTCCGCCATAAATCGGTCTCCACTTCTGGAGGGACGTCCTGCAATTGGACCACCCATTATAGCGCCCGCGGCATCCGGCTCCAAGGTTGCGTCCGCTTCCCTGGCGGGGGTGCCCCCATGGTCTAAAATATGATGGACCCAGCCCGCCGCG
Source organism: uncultured Planctomycetaceae bacterium (assembly GCA_964505295.1). Taxonomy (GTDB): domain Bacteria; phylum Planctomycetota; class Planctomycetia; order Pirellulales; family Thermoguttaceae; genus DATKZH01. Next base: position 885 of record CAZDHR010000025.1, on the reverse strand, counting down.
TCAGGCCAGCAGTTGACGCGCCGGCCATAGAACGTCGCACGTGCTACCGCCCGAATGACCGACGAGGTCCTCGACGCCGAATCCGCTCGTGGCGCCCTCCCGCAGGTCCTGCTGCCCGACAGTACGTCTGGCCCGATCGTGGCCTACCATCCGGCCTCGGCGGCAGGCTGCCTTCCCGAAGGCCCCCTAACCACTCACGTTCCGCACCCCCCAAAGCGAGTCTCGTTGGAGCCTGGTTTTCTCAGCGTTCTTGCACTTTCGAGGAATCCCGGTCTGCTGGTGCCGTCCACCCGGCAGTGCGGAGCCGCCGCCGGAGGCACTCATTTTCACCCTGTTTTGCCGTGCGAAACCTGGGCCGCCAAGCAAACTTGGCTCGGGGGGTGCGGAACGTGAGTAACCAGGCCCCCCTTTCCAGCCAAGCTCCTTGCCTTCCGGCGTCTGAAGCGCGCCCGAGCCCACCGCCAGCGCAAAGAAGAAACCTACTGCCGCGAGTCACAATTGACGGTACACGGAGAGGCGATCTTCCCCGTTTTATCGCATTTTCCTCTGTCCAAACCCTGCAAACGACCTGGTTTCAATTGAACAAAAATCTCCCTCGGGTTTTCGGGTGCCGAGGTGTTCCCGTTTCGGACCTAAACAGGAGGAAGATATGTCAGGCAAGGCAGCCAAAGTCACGGTTACGGAAACACATCATGCCATCTTAGGTCAGCTCGCACAATCGAGAACCGTTCCGCAGCGATTGATCCAACGGGCGCAGGTGATTTTGCTGGCGTTCGCGGGGGTACTCAACACGATGATCGCCGAGGAGGTAGGTTTGGATCGAAGACAAGTAGGTGCTAAGTCTCGAATTCTGCGAGACGGAGAGCGGGTGCGGGGCTTGAAGTG
>CAZDHR010000024.1:0-33245 GCA_964505295.1 uncultured Planctomycetaceae bacterium | reverse complement strand
CTGATCGGCTCGGCCGCGGTGCTGCTGGCCCTGTCGGCGCGAGGGAGCCGTGCGGCCCTGGTCGGGCTGGTGCTCTTCTGCGCGGCCGACCTCGGCTACTACGGCATGAGCTACGCGGCGTTTCGCCATGCCGAACGGCTCGACGCGTACGTGGCCAGGACCAGGACTCCCCCGACGCCGCCCGACGGGCGCGTGTTGGCCGACGTGCCCCGCTTCGACGTGCTGTGCGCGGGTCTCCCGACCCCGCACCACTCCGGCGAGGTCAGGAGACCTGCGCCGAGCGCGTCAGCACCTGCGCCGAGCGCGGCGCGACCTGCGCCCGGCGCAGCGGGCTTGCACACCGGCAACCAGATAACGCTCTGCGGCTGGCTTCGGGCCGACGGATACGCCGCCCTGGCACCCGCCCGAAAGCTCGACTACCGGACGCTTCCCGCCCTGCGAGTGGCCGGCGTCCGCTGGGTCCGGCGGAGCGAGACGACCGAAGCGATCGCCGGGCTCATCGGGCGCGATCCGCATTGGCTCGAAGTGCCCCACCCGCTCCAGCGCGTTCGGCTAGTCACCCGCACTCAACATACGCACGACCCGGCCCGCGACCTCGCACGGATCCTGCTCGAATCGGTCGCGCTGGTCGAGGAACCGCTCGAGTTGCCGTCGGGCGTGCCGGGCACGGCGACCATCCTCGGCGAGCGCCCCGGGCGGCTGCGCGTCCGCGTCGACTGCCCGACCAGGCAGCTACTAGTCGTGTCCGAAAGCTACCACCCCGGCTGGTGCGCCGAAGTCGACGGCCGGCCGCTCTCCGTGTTGCCCGCAAACGGCGATTTCCTCGGGTGCGTGGTCCCGCCGGGGGAGCACGAGGTCGTGCTCGAATTCCGGGCGAGAAGCCTTTCGGCCGGCCTGATCGTGTCGTACTTGGGGCTCGCGATGGTCGCCGCGATCGTCGTCGGCCATCGGCTCCAAGCGGCCCGGGCAGGCCGAGCGGCGCAGCGCGATGCCCGTCCGGATCTCGCACTCCCCATTCCAGAAGCCGAGCCCGTCGCCGAAGTTGAACAAGAGCCCTGCCCTATCGGTTGAGGAACGTATCTCATGAACGACCGCGAAACCCCGGACCGACGGAACCGAGACGACGTGCTCATCAGCGTGGTCCTACCCGTCTACAACGAGGCGAAGGTGCTCGCGACTTTGCTCGAGCGGGTGGCCGAATCGCTGGCCGCGTGTAACGTCCGGTACGAGGTCATCTTCGTCGACGACGGCTCCCGCGACGCGAGCCCGCGGGTTCTCGACGAGCTGGCCGCCGTCCATCCATGGGTTCGAGTGGTGCACTTCGTCCGAAACTTCGGCCATCAGGCGGCGGTTCAGGCGGGGCTCGTGCACGCGCGAGGCGACGCGGTCGTGCTGATGGACTCCGACCTCCAAGACGCACCCGAGGCCATCCCGCAATTCGTGCTACGGTGGCGGGAAGGCTACGACGTGGTCTACGCCCTGCGCACCGAGCGCAAAGAAAACCTGCTCAAGCGGTTCCTCTTCGCCGCCTTTCACCGGCTGATGGCCGCGATCGCCTCGATCCGCATCCCTGCCGACGCCGGGATTTTCGGGCTGGTCGATCGCCGGGCCGCCCGGGCCATCGTCGCCCTGGGCGAGCGCGACCGGTACTTCCCGGGTCTGCGAAGCTGGGTCGGCTTCCGGCAGATCGGCGTCGAGGTGGAGCGGAACGCCCGGTACGACGAGCGCCCGCGCGTCTCGCTGCTCGGGCTGGTCCGCCTGGCCAAGACGGCCATCTTCTCCTTCTCGTCGTTTCCGCTGACGGTCTTCTACGCGATCGGCGGCGGGGCCGCGGCCGTTTTCCTCGGGCTCGGCAGCTACTCGCTCTTCTGCAAGCTGTTCACCGACCTGGCGATCCCGGGGTGGACGTCGCACATCCTCATCGGCAGCTTCTTCGGGGCGCTGAACGCACTGGGCATCTGCATCCTGGGCGAGTACGTGGTGCGGATCTACGATCAGGTCCGCGCCCGGCCGCTCTACCTGGTGGATCGAACGGTGAACGTGGAGCCCGATCGGCAGGCTGAAGCGAGTGACTCGCACCGGGAGACCGCCGATCTCGAAGAGTCCGACCTGCTCGTCTCCCTTTCGGAGCTGAGCGCGGCCCTGGCCCCCGCCGAGCCCACGCTATCCGATTGAGATTTCTCGGGCCTCGCCCGGTTTGCTCGGAGCGTAGCTGGCGTCGGGCGATCGCGAGCCGCCGGCGCGTCGCCACAGGTCCACGACCGACGCCGGGAAACGGACCACGCCGAAGCAGAAAAGCGGCGCGACCAGCGAGCCCCAGTACTGATTGAAATCGTGGCCCACGAACCCGAACGCCACGACGAACAGGCAGACGGTCATCCCGACCCGCTGGCCCCAAGGCGTGTGCCAGCCCGCAAAGCCGAACATCGCCGCCACGAAGTACAGCGCGGTCACCCATTGCGGCAACAGGAGCAGGTAGGCGGTCATCTGGGCCGTGGAGATCACGAACGGCAGGCCGCCGAACTGCACCCAGCCTTCGCGATGGGCGTTCGCATCCGCGGCCACGAGCGGCGCGATCTGCGCCCCGTGCCACGCGAAGAAGATGCCCCAGGCCGCAAGCCCCGCGATCCACGCCGCCAACTCCCCGGGCCGCTTGTTCCACCACGCCAGCCCCGCGCCCAGCACGCAGTACGGCAAAGCCAGGTCCCGAAAGAAGACGGCCGCCAGCCCCATCGCCACGCCCCAGCCGGGCCTCTTCAGCCCGAAGGCACAAACCGAAAGCGCGATGAACACCCCGGCCCAAAGCCCCGGGGAAACGAACAGATCGCCGAGCACGCAGAACATCAACGGGCCGGTGAGCAACAGCGCGCAGGCCACGGGCTTTCCCAGTCCGTGCCCCTGCTCCCGGGCGAGCGCCTCGAAGCCGAGGACGATAACCGCCAGGGCCAGCAGGCCCAAGAGGCCCTTGCCGAGCACGGCGCTCGGGAGCTTCCCGATCATCCACATCGGCAGGGGCGTGCGCCAGTTGAACACGCTCCGGGTCGGGTATCCCCGCTCGACCAGCTCGACGGCGGCGGCCTCGTAGTAGCCCTCGCCGGCCCGGATCCGCTCGACCTCCGCCCAATACAAGGCCACGTCGCCCTCGCCCGGCGAGTCGTTCCCCACGCGCGTGGTCCCGAGCGGCGAGAGCGTGATCGCTACCGAGAGCACGATCGCTACCGCCAGCAGACCCAGCACAACCCGAGCCTGGAAGGGCGCAAGACGAGCGTAACCGGTAGCCGGGCGGGACGGCATCATCGACCTCGGCGCGCACAAAGGGCCAACGGGGCGACTACCAAAATGTAGCTCAAGCCCGCGCCATTCATCCGCGCGCGGGGGGGCCCAGCTCGGTTGTATTCACCGAACAACAATCGCGATACAATCCTCTCATGCCCAAAACCCTTGCCATCATGATCACCATGACGACCTACGGCACGTGGCTCCGTGGCGACATGCGCGGGTGGGTCGAGCGCGGCGGGAGGGTCCTACCGTCCAATCCGCCGTTGGAAGCGGCCGACCGCGAGCGCATGAAGCACCCGGTCTTCTTGTTCGACGAGTCGCGGCTGCTGGACGTTGGCACGGCCATCGGCAAGTCGCTCCGCGAGCGGCTCAACCTGCGGATTCTGGCCATGGCCGTTCGCACGTGGCACGTCCACACGGTCATCGTCGCCACGGAGCATGGGCTGCCGAAGATCGTCAAGTGCGCCAAGGACGCGGCCCGCTGGGAGTTGCGTCCCGGCCGGCCCATCTGGACCGCCGGCTACGACAATCGCTTCTGCTTCGACGAACAGTCGGTCCGCCGCCGCATCGAGTACGTCGAGCGTCACAACACCGAGATGGGCTTGCCCACCAAGCCGTGGGACTTCATCGAAAATCACGCTTAGTCCCCGGTGTATTCACCGGGGGCTAAATGGCGCGGATGGACGGTGGCCGGCACTATTGCTCGGAATCCTTCTCTTCCGTTTCGCTCGGCGTCTCGGGCTGCTCCGAGCCGGATTTGGCCTCCTCGCCCGGCTCGGACGCTTCCGCCTTCTTGCCCTCCTCTTCCGGCTTCACGTCGCGGCCGCCGAGGAGGAAGAGCACGACGACGATCGCCGCGAGCATCGCGGGCCAGAGCCAGATCGGTCCCCATTGGTGTTCTTCGCCGAGCGGGTACATGTCGCCGACGTAGCCGGCCAACTTCGACCCGATGAACATGCCCAGACCCCACATCAAGAACGCGAGGAAGCTCTGGGCGCTGGCGCTCAGTTCCTTGGGTGCCACCTTCTCCACATAGATGAACGCGGCCACGAACACGAACACGTAGCAGAACCCGTGGAGCAACAGGCCGAGGACCGCCAAGGGGAAGAACGGCAGGGCGAACAGCAGGTACCGCGCCGCCCAGGCAGCCATTCCGATCACCAGCACCTTCTTCAGGCCAATCCGGGGAATGAACCAGGGGAGAAGGAGCATGACGAAGATCTCCGAATACTGCGAGATCGACGTCAGCGTCGTGGGATCGGCGGGTGCCTTGGTCTCCGTCAGGAAGGGGACGATCCAGACGAAGTAGAAGCTCAACGGAATGCTGATCAGGAAGGCACACAGGGCGAAGACGAGGAACGACGGTCGCGCCAACAGCTTCAAGGCACTCAATCCGAGCACGTCCCCGCCGGCCTCCGCGCCTTTGGGCGGGGTGTGTGGCAGCGAGAGACTGTAGAGTGCCATGGCAATGGCCCCGCCGCCTGCCAAGAAGAAGAAGTTCTTCTCCGTCGCCCCGCCGAGTAGCTGGCCCACGACGGTTACCGCCACGATCCACCCGATCGTGGCCCACACCATGATATAGGAGAACTTGTCGGGGTCGTCGATGTTACGGAACGCGAGCGAGTTGACCAGGGCGAGCGTCGGCATGAAGCAAAGGGCGTTGATCATCAGCAGCGCAAACAGCGGGAGAAAAGCCTGCTGCGTCGATGCCAGCAACAGGCACAGCCCGCCGATCAAGTGGAGCACCGACAACACCCGCTCCGTGGCGAAAAACCGGTCGGCAACGAATCCCACCAGAAGCGGCGAGATCATCGCCGCGATCGCCGTGCAGGCCATCACCCAGCCGATCTGCGCCCCCGAGAACTTCAGCGTTCCGTTCATATAGCCGGCGATGGGCACGTACCACGCGGCCCAAAGGCCGAACTCCAAGAACATCATCACGGAAAGCCGTATCCGGATCACAAGCTGCTTGGAACCCATCGGATGCTCCCTTTCTGCGAGAAGACGATCGGCAGAATCTAGATTCACGCGGTCCGACGGCCCGCCCCCCCCCGCCGGAATGATCCGCATTCTAGGTCAGATCGTCGCCGGATGAAAGCGGCCAACCCTCCAATATGACCCCGCCGGGCAGGATTTTCCGGCTGTTGTCGATCGCCCCCAACGACTCGTCGGACGGAGTGCCGCCACCGCAAGTGATTCGGAGACGGAACTCGCAGCCCGGCAAGCGGTTACGAAGTCGGTCGGCCCCGTCCTGCGAGGCCCGGTTGGCCGAGCTCGAGGACCGTCCGGCCCGCGAGCCTCGCTAGTTGCCCGCAAGATCCTCGTCCAGCAGCCCCTGGACGCGCGCTTCGAGAGTCTGCGTGAGCGTCGCCGGGGTCATCTTCTTGCTCTTTTCGGCGACCACGGGAATCGGCTCGCCGAACGTGACGGTCGCTCGGCGCGGGCCGCGGATCGCCGCCGTCTCGGCCCCGAGCACGTCCTCTTCGAACTTGTCGAGCGTCTCGGCGATCCGCTCGATGCTCGGCTGCTCGGCCACGTAGTCGCCGGGGTAGCTGAACGCCTGCACCACCAGGAACACGTCGTCCAAGTCCTCCTGCAACGGGGCGCGCCGCGGATCGTCCTCCGGCAGCTCCTCCATCCGCTTGATCGCCTCGCGCCGCAGCGTTTTCACCCGTTCCGGAACGCTGGCCCCCGACGGATCAAGGCCGTAGCGGGCCTCGATGTGCCCGACGATGAACTCGATCAGGTGGGCGATCCTTTCCGGCACGGGCCCCCGGCGGGTTTCTCCGAGAAACTCGATTTCCTTCAGCGCGAGCACCGCCTCGGCGACGTGGTAGACCCGCTGCGGGAGCGTCAGGTCGGGCCGCGGTCGCCAGAGAAGGGCCCGCTCCATCCTGCCCATCAGCTCCTCCAGCTTCGGGGTCGGGTCGTCGACGTACACGAACCTCATCGCGCAGGGAACGCAGACGACCGGCCGGCTCCCCTTCCTCGCGGCCAGTAGGGCAATGGCCGCAGGCCCTTCGCGAAACGGCGTGATCCGATCGTTGACGTGGTACACTTCGCCTTCGGGAAAAATGGCCAACGGATACGGCTGCGACTGGAGGACGTCTCGGGCCTTGCGAAGGGCGGCCATATCCGTGCCTTCCCGGTCGACGCTGAAACAGCCGTGTTGGCGGAGGATGAGCTGCTTGAGCCAGCCGCCCTGGTGGAACACCTGCCAGGCAACCATCACGTAGAAGGGAAGCCCGAGCTGGTCCGCCGCCTCGTACAGGGCGAAGCAATCGGCGTGGCTGGAGTGGTTCGGCGTGATCAGCACGCCGCACCCCCGGTCGACGGCCTCGCGCACGTGCTCCAACCCTCGCACGTCGATCTCGACGAGCCGCTGCTGGCGCACGCAGCGACGCTTGCGAAACGGCCGCCAAACGCGGATCCACGCAGGACTCAACTTCGGCGACCACCATCGGGGCGGCTTCTGGTACGGGGCGCGGTTCATGGCATTCACTTTCCGAATTGGCAGATGTGCCCTTGGTCGGGCTAGGGAGATTCTCTCGCAAAGGCGCTAAGGCGCAAAACACAAAGAGTTTCGGGGGGTGCTCAGCCAAATGAAGTGACTCCATGTGTAATGAGGAAAAAGGGGAAAGGGGGAAAATGGAAAGGGCAGATTGAAGTGACGGTAGCTTCGTCTGGCCCAGGATCGCTCGTTCACCCTTCCCGCTTTTGGCATTTCCCCTTTTCTTAGCACACTGCTTCATACGGCTGAATAGTTGCGAAAACACCTGTTCGCCGGTGAACCCGCGGAGGATCGGGCTGAGGAGAGAGAACCGAAAGACGAAGAAGCCCGCGTCCTCATCCGACTCTTTCCCTGTACGCTTCCCCCCATTTCCCCCGCAAACTCCCTTTGCGCCTTGGCGCCTTTGCGAGAGTCCTTCCCCCCCGGCCACCCATCGCGCCTCGGCGAGAGTCTTTCCTCCTTCGTCGTCCTTCCCGCCTTGGCGAGAGACAATCTCTGCTTGGCTTCGCAACTACCTGCTGATCGCCCAAAGGGCCAGCGACTCCTTGTCCTTGATCAGGACCCGGTTCCCAACAACGACCGGGTGAGCCCAGGTGGGCGTGTCGGCCACCTGGTACCGGGCGGCGGGGTCGAAGCGGTCGGCATCGGTCCCGAGCACGATCAGTTCCCCGTTGGTCGAGAGGGCAAGGACGACGTCGTCCGTTGCGACCAGCGCGGCGTTCTCGCCCATCCGGCCCTCGCTGGTCCAGAGGGTCGCGCCGCTCGTCGCGTCGAGGCAGAAGAACTGCCCTTTGTCCTCCTGGGCGAACCCGAACAGACGCTTCTCCACCAGCACCGCGGAGCTCATGAACATCGACAGATCGCCGTTGTGCCAGACTTCTTCCGGCGACCACCGGCCGTCGCCCTTCTGGAGCCGATAGGCGGTCGTGCCCTTGCGGTAGCCGGAGAAGACGACCACGTCGCCCAGAAGGACCGGCGTGACGACGTTCATCACGTACTGGGTCTCGAAGGGAAACTTCCACAATAGCGAGCCGTCGGCCGGCGAGACGCCGATGCACGCCTGTTGTGATTGGGTAATCACCTGCCGTGTGCCGGCCGGCGTGATCACGATCGGGGACGTGTAGGCCGGTCCGTCTTCGTCCCACTGCCACCGGACTTGGCCGGTTTGGGGATCGAAAGCCGTGAGCGCCCCGCCATCGTGCCCGCCGACGTGGGCGATCAAGAGCCCTGCTTCGACGACGGGCGACATGGCCGTGCCGAACAGCGGCGAGGTCTTCTTGAACCGGCCGGAGAACTCGTGCTGCCACAGGCGTTGGCCCGAGTCGGCATCCCAGCCTGAAAGGATACCGCTGATCCCCAGCGTGAACAGGCGGCCGTCGGCCACGACGGGCGTCGACTTGGGCCCTTTGCCGTGCGATCGGGCGGCGCGGTTCATCTCGTACGGCGCGGGGTAGCTTCGCGACCAGAGCTCGCGCCCGTCGGCCAGGCTGACGGCCCGGACCATTTCGTTCTCTTCCTCGCGGCTGAACACGAAGACCCGGTCGCCCACTACGACCGGCGACGAGTGGCCGGTGCCCACCTCGACCTTCCACAGCCGCTCGAGCTCAGCCGGCCACGTTTCCGGGACGACGAAACCGACCAGCTTGCCGTCGCGCTGAGGGCCGCGCCACTGGGGCCAATCGGCCGCCTGCGAGAGACCGCCGGCGAGCACCGGCAAAACGCATCCCCACACTGCCGTCACGATCGATCTGGGCCACATGGCAGGTCCCCTTGAATGAAGGTGTCGACATGGAGAGAAGCCGTTCGAGCGCGCTACCGCCTTGCGGGGCGTGCGATATTCCGGCCGTATTGTCGACGAGGTGCCCTCGGATTGCAAGCAACCCGAGGCGGGCCGGGGTCTCGCCGTCCGTCGACTCAAGGCGCGGAAGACGAGAAGGGGCACCCGGCCCGCGCAGACCGATTGCGGGCACGAACGCCCGGGTCAATCGATCACGTCGGTAGGAACCGGTCGGGGCTTCGGCGCGGGCTTCGGCGGTTTTGGCGGTTCCTCGCCGGGCTTCGGCGGCGGTTTGGGTTTGGGCGGCGGGGGCGGCGGGCCGACCCGAAGCTTGGTGCCCAGGTCGATCGTGTGTTCCTCGCTGGTGGTTTGCGCGTGCCAGCCGGCCAGGAGCCCGCGCCGGGCGGAGATTCTTCGGGCTTCGAGATAGGCTTCAAAGCTGTCGGGCCAGACGAGGAACTGGAGGTAGAACTCGTCGGGATCGACCCGCTTGATCTGCGTCTGGTATCGCGAGCTGGACCGCTTGAGCTGCTCGGCCGTCTCGCCCGCCTCCGCGCGACGGTGAAGCACGAGCTTCGGGACCCGCCCGGCGATCTTCATCTTCACGTCGAAGTTGCGATTGCGGTCGTTCACCGGGTCTTTGTTGAACTCGTCGGCCAGCACCTTGCCGTCGATGCCGGCGGCCGGGTCGCGACCGAGCCGCTTCCGCTTGATGATGAACCCGGTCCGCTTCTGGGCGAGCTCCTGGATCGGCTCGACGTCGACGATCATGACCCGGCCTTCTCGGCAGAGAATGGTCACGGGCTTAATGCCCTCGGGAGCGGGGCGGGGATTGGGCAGGATGATCTCCTTCGGCGGCAGGGCCTCTTGAACGGGTGTGTCGGCCAGTTTCGCCCGGAGCGACGCCAGCTCGTCTTCGTTGCCGAGGATCTTCTGGCGGAGCTTGTCGGTCTCCTCTTCATGCTTGCGGAGCTGCGCTTCGGCCTCCTCCTTGAGCTTGAGGAGCTCGAGTTCCGCCTCGCGTTTCTCTTCCTGGTTCCCGAGCAGGTTCTCCACGTTGGCCTTGTAGTCTTCGATCTCCTTCTTCAATCGGCGCAGCTCCTTCTCGGCGTCGACGACGTCGTCCTGTTCGCTGAGCGCATCGAGGCGATCCTCCAGACTTTGACGAAGTCTGACGAGCTCCGCCAACTTCGCCTGCGCCTCGTCGATCTGCTCGGGCTTGACGGTGCTCGACGTGGCGATCCGCTTCACCGCGTCACCGACGCCGAGCTGGGTCACGGTCAGAAGAATCACGAGGATTCCCACGACGTTGGTCATCGTGTCCAGAAGCGAGTCGAGGCTTGCGCCGCTGTCCTTCTTCGGTCGTCGCATCGACTTATCCTTGCAGGCCGCTCACTTGTCGAACATGCTCAAATCGATTTTGCCGTGCCCGATGACGGGCAGCTTTCCGTTGCGGGCGAAATGGGATCGGGCCAGGGAGCGGGCCGCGTAGTAGGTGCTTAGGGCGTCGTCGCGGACCAGGAAGATCACGGTGGCCTTGGAGTCGGCCGCCACGCGATCCAATAGCGCCAGGAAGCCCTCGTCCGAGCCGAGATCCGCTCGCAGTACGCGCCGCGGCGTCTCCCCCTCGTAGACGACGATCCCCGACGCGGCACACTCGACGAACGTCGGCTTCAAGTCGACCCCGCTCCCGCCCGGCTGGATGATCACCTGGGCCTCATCCGGTGGTCTCTTGCGCTCCTTCAGCTCGGCGAGCAGCTTGTCCTTCTGCTCCTCCTGGGTCTCGAGCTCCTTCTTCATCTGGGCCAGACGCTTCTTGTGCCTCTCCGGGTCGACGGCCGGGATGTCGATCTCGGGCTTCTTTTCCTTCTTGCCCACGTCCTCCAGCAGCGCCGCCTGGAGCCGCTTGAGCCGCGCGAGCTCCACTTTGGCGTCGGCCAGTTGCTTCAGAAGATCACCCGCCTCCGACTCGACTTCCCCGAGTTGCTGCTTGAGCTGTTCGATCCGCGCCAGGGTGATCTCGATCTGCCGCTTCAAGTAGTCGAGCTTCAGCTCGCTGGCCATCTCGTCCGTGTCCATCTGCCCGAGGGCCAGGGCGGTGATCATCAAGGTGAGCGTGCCGATCACGCACGCCAGGATGCTCAGGAACGGGAACAGGGAGATCGACACTTTGGCTCGTCTTCGCTTGGCCATGGCAACTAACTCTTCTTCTCTCGTTCCCAGGTTCCGCCTGGGAACGCAATGCTCGGCAGGCTCTGCCTGCATTGCGCGATGTTCAGTGGGACGGGACTTTCGTTTTGACGTTGCTTGGTGACGTGCGAGGCGGAGCCTCGCGGTAGTGCGTTCCCAGGCGGAGCCTGGGAACGAGTGCGACGAATGCAATCGACGGTTTGGCTGGCCTTCGCTTGGCCATGGCAACTAGCTCTTCTTGGCGTTTCTACGGAAAAACCAACGGCGTCGAGGTGCCGTTTGGACCACGACTTGCTTTTCGCCCAACTCGGCCAACACGTCGTTGAGCCGGCTGATCCCTTCGGCCATCGCCGTGCAATAGCCTCCCAGCGATTCGGCCGATTGCGTCATCGACCCGGCCGCCTGCTTGTGGACCGCCTCGGTCTGCTTAGCCAGGCCGGTCATCATGCGGAGGAACGCGGCGGCCATGGCGTCGAGGTCCTTGATCTGCTCCACGGTCTCCGTCTGGCGCGCGGTCACCCGCTCGTTGATCCGCCCCCAGCCCTCGGCGACCTGGTCCGTCAACGCCGAGCCGATCGACTGGAGCTTCTCGGTCATCGCTCGCAGCTCGGCGTGATGGGGGGCCAGGGCGGAGTCGAACGCCTGGCGGATCTTGGTCGTGTCCTGAGCGTCGGCCAGATCGCCGCCGTCGTTGAGCCGCTTGAGCAGGTTCTCGTTGCAGTACTCGTCGACCCAGTTGAGCAGGTCCTCCTCGGCCTTCTGGAGCGAGCTGGACGGGAACATCACGAAGATGCTCATTACCAGCGCGATCAGGGTCGTGTCGAACGCGGTGGCCAGGCCGCCGGTCACGCTGTTGAGCGAGCCCTTCAGCGCCGAGATATCCTGCGCCGCATCGAGCCCCCCGGAGAAGCCGCCCACGGCCGCGCTAATGCCGATCACCGTGCCGATGAACCCGAGGATCGGGATCGCCCAAATGAACACGTTCAACAGCGTGTAGCTCGACTGCACGGCGTTGGCGTCGATCTCCGAGTGGGAGGCCAGCATGCTGGCCACCTCCGGGTTGCTCTTACGCACGCGGAAATGCTCCAAGCCGCGAAGCACCCGGCTCACCAGGAAGCTCTCGCCCGGCTCGACCGGCAGCTCGTGGATGTTGGCGACGAACTTGTCGACCGTGTCGCTGGTGATCTCGTCGGCGATATCGTTGGGCAACAGATCGAAGAGCATCGAGGCCCGCTGGCGCTTCAGCTTGCCGTACTTCATCACCAGAATGGCCATCGACCAGCTCATCAGGAACACCAGCACGAACGGCACCCACCCGCGCCGGACGAAAAGCTCGCCCGGAATGAATTTGGGGGGCGCGGCTCCGGCGATGGCGACCTCTTCCGCAGCCGCTTCGTCCGACGCGGCCTCGGCGGGCGCCGACTCCTGCGACGGGGCTTTGGGAGCCGGGAACACGAGCAGCCAGAGCCCCCAGCAGACGAACAGCGCCACGTAGAACCCCACGGCACCGATCAGGCCGATCACGCCGGTCCGCACGATGCTCACGTCGGTCCGCTCGGCCCCGGTCGTGGCCGCCGATTTGCGCTTCGGTGGTTCGGCTTCCTTCTCCTTCTTGCGCCGGGGCCGGCCGGCCACCTTCTCCGTCTGCTGGGTCTCGCCGATCCCCCGCAGGGACTCGAGGACTTCATCTTGCGACGGGGCCGGCGGTTTGGGCACCACGACCGACGTTTTGCAGAAAGGACAACTGGCCTTGCGACCCGCCGCCTCCTCGCGAACCTTCAGCTTCTTGTTGCAGTGCGGACAGGGAAACGTGAAATACATGGTAAGCTCCGCGGGGTTCTTCTTGGATCAGGCAGGGTCGCCGACGCAGGAAGGCAGGGATACGGATAAGGGCAAGAAATCATGCGGGGTAACGTTCCAGGGACTAGACTATCCTTTTGCGGACCCGATGCGTATTGGGGTACGCCCGTCCACCCAGGCACCCGCGCAAGATCACTCGCTGGGCCCGCTCGATCCTACCTGCTTCCAGAATACCCGGAACCGCGATACGCTTCGAGCCGCCCGCCCCTCGGTTGCGGGGAGTTTTCCGGCCGCTTCTCCCACATTCTTGAGTCGACGTCCGCCGAGGGCATCGGGGAGAACCCCCTCCAACGGGCGGAAGCGTCTCGCCATTCCGCGTGGGGTGCCCGTCACGCGGATTCTGCCCCCCACGGGGACATGGTCCCCATTTTCCTCGCGAGCCCGGCCGCGACGAACCGGCGACTACTCCAACGTCGGCCAGACCACCTCGCCCCGCGCTTGGGCCTCGGTGTTCTCGTAGGAGCCGTAGAACTCCGAGTTGCAGTCGAGCCACAGGGCCAGCCGGTGGAAGTCCTCGTCGGAGAGCTTCACGCCGTAGTGGTCTTCGTCCATGTAGCTCAGAAGCGGGGCAGCCTTGGCGCCAAACTGACCCGGGATCGTGCGGCTCCCGCCGTGCACGCCCGTCTTGATCGAGCCGTTCGACACGTGGAAGTAGAAGCCGTACTTGCCGGCGAGGTTCGTGTACGACCGGGTCCACCCGTTGCCCCCTTCGATCACCCCGGTCAGGTCCAGGGCCTTCTTCTCCTGGTGGCACGCCACACAATTGCGATCCAGGACCGGCTGGACCAGGCGGACGTAGTTGAACGGGTTCGACCCGTCCACGTCGGGCCGGATCTTGGACGGCATACGCCCCAGCGCCAGCGGCAGCTCCGTCGGCCGCGGCGGCGGGCGGTGTTTGCGCTCGTGACAGCCCTGGCAGCTCAGCCGCTCCCCTTCGTGCACGTAAGTCACTGAACGCATCGACTGCACGGCCGTGCCCGTCGAGTCCAACGCCTGAAAGTAAATCGCCTTGCCCACGGGAGCCTCGAAGAACACGCTGCCGTCGGGCTCGACCGGCACGGTGCCCAACACGGCCCGGGCGTTCGTCTGGTTGGCCACGCCGATCCGCGGCTGGTTGGGCGGATGGGTCGACTTGGGCAGAAGCTGAATGATCCTCAGGTCCGTGATCCTGGTCCCTTCCGGCCACTCGAAGTCGCTGTCGTACATGTTCATCACGGCCACGGTGGCCTGGCGGGCCTTGCCGGCGTCCTCGGCCGCCTGCGCCGTCTGCACCGGGATCACCGGCGGCCTGGTTCGCGGGCGAAGCGGGATCGGGCTGAGGCACGAGATCTCGGGATCGCGATAGACCAGCTCCTTGTTGCCGAAACGGTCGATCCAGTAAATGCCCCGGTTCGCCACGTTCGGATCGTAGACGCAGAGGTAATCCGCCTCGCTCAAGGGCCACGGCGTGCCGTACACCATGTACTGCTTGATCGGCCGACCCTCGGCTTCCGGGAAGGGCACCTCCGGCGTTAGTCGCACGAGTTGCGACATCGCCCGGTCGTCCTCGATCCGGTGGTCGATCAGCACCAGCGACCCGAAGGCGTGCCCGTGGTGCGCCCCGGTCGACGCCACGAACTTGTTCGAGTTGGGGATCGCCCGGATGCTCATCTCCATCCACGGCCGGCTTTCGCGCTTCTCGGGGTAGTTGCCGTGGAAGCTTCGGGCGTCGCGCCCGTCGGGATAGCACGTCCAGATATGGTGGGCGACGTTCGTGTCGCGGTCGACGTAGTCCCAACGCGAGTAGACGAGCATCCCGTCGTTGGTCACGCTGGGGTGCCACTCGTGCGTCTCGTGGTAGCTCAGGTTGATGATATCGCTGCCGTCGGGCCGCATCGAGAAGAGCGTGTAGACCGGGCAGTTGCGCCCGCAGCGGAGGAACCCGCCGCGACGCAGCGAGATGAACGCGATCCGCCCATTGGGCAGAAAGCAGGGGTCGAAATCTTCCCAGGGCCCATCAGTCAATTGCACCAGCCCGGTGCCGTCGGCATTGCACTTGAACAGGTGGTAGCAGCACTCGGGCGTCCACTCGTAGGCCGTGGCGCCCTGGTACTTGGGCCACGCCTTCGCCTCGGTGTACGCGAAGAGGATCGTCCGGCCGTCGAACGACACCTCGGGCGAGAGGAACGTGCCCCCTTCGAGCTTCTGCCCCTTGAGCCGACCCTGTTCCACCACGGAGTTCTCCAGGAGGTTTGCGAGCTTCGGATTCGGCCCGAACGGGTCGTCGAGCACGAACAGCCCGCCGCCCGGCTTCGCGTTGCACCCGTAGTACTGGTCGCACATGTGGAACACGCCGGTCGAATCGTGCCGCTTAATGAAGAGCAGCTTGTCGATCTCCAGAAGCGGGTTGGTGAAGGCGATCCGTCGGACCACGCGGCGGACATCCAGGTACAGCTCGCGGCGGACCCCTTCCGGCACGTCCTCGGCCGCTTCCAGCTTCGCCAGCCGCTCGTCCAGCTTGCCGAGCTCGGCCTCCAGCGGCCCGAGGCGGTTCGCGTCGGCCTTCACGCGAAGCCGCTCGGCGAGCTCGTGCCCCCGGTCGACCACCGCCCGCGTGTGGGCCAGCGTAAAGCCGCCGCTCGCGCCGAGTGACGCAGGCGGGGCCGCTTCCATCACTCCCTCGGGCAGCGTGCCGGGGTACGAGTACCGGCTGACGCTGATCTGGTCGGCCGGCTTCCCCAGCGCGATGTTCTTCTTCGGGTCGTCGACGGCGTAGACTTCCACCTCGTCCAGCGCGAACGAGCAGTTGCCGGGGATCGCCAGTCGCACGACCCGGGCGGTCACGTCCTTCTCGCGCAGTTCGACCACCAGCGGCTTGCCCTCCTTGACGCCGAGGAACGGCTCGCCCTCGTGTTGGTAAACAAGCTTGAAGTGAGCCGGATCGCAATCCTCGGCCACCAGAAGCTGAATATTCCTGGTCCGCGTCCCTTTGCCGCTGTCCATGCGGTTGAAGACCACGACCCGGTCGAGCCTGTACGGCTGGCCGAGGTCGACCTGCCACCAGGGGTCCTTCTGCCCGCTGGCCACGTGAAAACCCCATCGGCCGTTCTTCACGCCGTCGCAGCCCCCGGAGGCGTCCTGCGCGGTGGTCACGCCGTACTGGTTCACCTTGGTCGGATCGGCCGAGGCGGGGGTCTTCTCCCCGGCCGGCACGAAGCGCCGGTCCTGGTCGATCCAGTCGGCCTCGACCAGCTTCCGGAGCGACTCGCCCACGTCGACGGCCACCGCCCGCCCGTCGCCCGCGACCGGCTTGGCCGCCTCGGCTGGAGCGAGTGCCGTCAAGACCGCCAAGCAAGCGGTGGCCAAGAGCGAAACCTGCACCACGTCGACGCGCCGACTGGTCTTCATGGGACTACCTCGCCTTTTGACACGGACAAATCACGCTCTCTGAGACCGAGCAGAGGCCCGATGCTCCACGGCCCTCGCACCCCCGGCTCCTCGCGTGGGTTATAGTATAAGTGCTTGCCGGGAAGGCGGGAAGGAGAATTGGCCGCGCGAATCCGCGCGACCGGCTGAGGTCGAGCGCGAGCGAGCCCCCCGGGAAAGGCCGGAACAGGGAGGTCACTTGGCGTCGCCCGAGTCCCCAAGAATCCCATTTGCACCCACTCTACGGCTCGCGCACCCGAATCTCGGCGATCCACACCTGGCTGTCGCTTCCGCCGAAGCCGATCTTCTGGGACGTTCGATCGGCGGCCATCGCCGACGGCGGGATCTCGTAGACCAGCGTGTCCCACTGCTCCTTTCGCGAAAGGCGGGCGTTGGGCTGGACGGGCGTCCAGACGCCGGGCGCCGTGTTGACCACGATCGAGCTGAGACTCGACGTGCCCCAAACGTCGATCTCGACCACGACGGACCGGCTCGGGTCGGGCGTGCGGATGATGAACGTGGCCCAGCCGTTGGCGTGGTCGCCGGGGCCCGTCTCGTCGGAGTTCCAGCAGGTGCGCCCGCCCTTCTCTTCCGCCTCGCCGAAGCCCATCGCCGGCACGCCCATCTCGCGGATCATCCGACTGGAAGTCTCCCACGACTCGACGTACTCCGCGGCTTTCGGCACCTTGCAGTAGCCCAGCGCTTTGCGCCCGTCGCGAACGGCCGATTCGTAGGCGTCGGCGTCGAACTCATCCCGATACCGGGCATACGCTTCCATCGCTCGCACCATCCAGTAGCCGTAGCGAAACGTTCGGGCGACCTCGGCCACGCGCTCGTTCACCGTTTCGCCAGCGTCCACCTTCTCGGCCCGCTCGATCGCGGCCAGGGCCTCGTCCATCAACTCCGGATCAAAGAGGCCCGGGATCTGCGTCCGGGGATTGCCCGCGTAGGACTGGCCCGTCTTGCGTGCCGCGGCGTCGACCGCCTCGTAGAATGCTTTCACCTCCGTCGCGGCCGGGCCGAACATCGCCTCGGTCCACTCATCGGCGATGCGGCGGGGATCGGCCGAGGGGTCCCACAACAGCCGGGCGATGACGTAGTAGAGCGGCCCGTCGAGCGGCCAGTCGCTGAGCGAGCTCTGGCAGTAGTAGCGGCGGATGCCCAGCGAGTGGAAATACTTGACGTCGGCGGCGAAGTTCCCCACCACCGGACGCGGCAGGCGCCACCACTGCGACTTGCTCACGTAGCTGTACATCAACAGCTCTGGCGTGATCTTGGCCCAGCGCACAAGCGAGTCGTTGAACTGGCGATTCGCCTCCGACGCCGGGTCGTTGATCGGCCGCGAATAGTCGGCCGGGGCGTAATGGCAGAGGAAGGGGACCACGTTCGGCAGCGGGCGGACCGTGTCGGGCGGCTCGGCGTAGTTGACATAGGCCAGAACGAGCAGCTTCTTGTCCGGATGCTTTTCGGCAACGCGCCGGGCCACCTCGTTGGCGAACCAGAACACGCGATCGCCGCGGAAACGCCGCGCGCGGTTGAGCCCTTGCTCGGTCGTGCGCGCGCCGCAAAGCTTCTCGTCGAGCCCCTCGCAGTTCGGGCATTCGCACCATCCATAGCCGTCGTTGGGGCTGATCGACGTGAGCGAGCACGCCGGGTCCTCGTCGAAGATGCGGATCACGTTGGCCGCGAACTCGTCGGCCAGCCCCTCGGCCGTCACGCAGAGCTGCTTGCCGTGCAGCTCGCCCGGCACCCGCTTTCCGCCGAGTAGCGGATACCACTCGGGGTGCTTCTCCATGTACCGCGCGGGCGGAATGATCTTCGCGTACGTGTGCACGCCGGGAATGGCTTCGGGGTAGTAGTAGGCGTTCCCGTTGCGCGGGGCCGCTTCGGGCGAGTAGAGGCCGTTCATGCCCATCTTGACGCCCCACGCCTCCAACGCTTCGCTGGAGCCCCCACTGAACAGACGCCACTCGAACGCCGGGCGCGTGTCGATGTCCACGTTACCGACCGTTAGGGTGGGCCGCTTGGGAACCACCTCGTTCTCCGCCCCCGGCGCAAGCCACCGGCAGCCGAGCAGTTCCAGGAACCGGTAGACGGCGAACAGCGTCCCCCGGTCGCCTCCGCCTGAGACTACGAGACCGTTCGGAGCCGAGCGGATCAGCACGCGCTCCTCGTCGCCGAGGAAGCCCTCGGGCAGCCCGGCGAGCGACACTTGCGTGGGGCCGACGTCGATTCGCTTCCGGCTGGCTTGCGTCGTCGACGCGGCTTCGGCCTCGGCCACGACCGCCAGGCTCGCCCCCGAGATCCGCTCGACGTAACCGGCAAGCTCCTCGGCCGCGCGGCAGACCGTCTCGCTCGCGTCGTCCGGAATCACGACGCAGCACCTCGGCTCGCCCTCGTCCACCAAGACCATCTCCGGCCCGGCCGTCGGCACGATCGCCAAGACCAGGTGAATCGCCAATGCGTTCATCGAACGTCCTCCTATGCTCGCGTCGACAGTCTCGTCCGGTCCCTGTTCTACAGGATCGGCGCCCGACACGCCAGCGTTCGCGCGGAGGGGCATCGGAAAAGGGGGACTGTCCCCGTTTTCACGCGGAGACGGGCCTGGAGCTGAAAGCCCGCAGCCCTTTCAAACCCTCTTTCACCATCGAGCTGGCCCACGGCGGCTATGGTGACCTGCCCACACCCGAACAGCGCGAGCTGGGTGGCTACGAGACCTGACTCGGCACGAACAAAGTGGAGGTGCAGGCCTCGACGAGAATCGTCAACGCCCTGTTGGAGATGTTCTCGGAGCTGAAATGAGCGGTTGCAGGCGGACGATCATCCGTGCGATCCGGTTCCGCCAATGGTCATACTTCTCCACCGGCCAGATACTGTCGGTATGGAAGTTCAGTTCCCGCCGCTCGTACTCTTCCAGATCCGAGACCACGTCGTCGCGCAACTCGTGGAGCAAGCGCCCGGCCTCCTCCACGACCGAGGCCGCCTCGGCCGGTCCTTTCGCCCGGGCCTTCGCCACGGCGAGCTCGAGGGTATAGACGTACCGGAAATCATCGATCCCTTCGCGCAACGATTCCCACTCGATGGTCGGAATGCGCCGGCCATCGCCCGGATAGGCCACGCACCAATCGATGCCGTCGAGATCGTCGTACGGATTGCCTTGCGGATAGTAGTTGGACAGCGCCACTTTAGAACCTGGGTAAGCTCTGTCGCCGTAAGTCGTTATTTGTTGGTTGGCTCATCTTGCCTATTGTGAAAAGTGGCGCTGTCCAAGTAGTACGCCCAGTAGAACTGCCCCGTGGCGCCCGTCTTCCAGAAGAAGAATCCGGCCTTGAATCGGACGACGTCCGGGTATTCGCGGCATGCGTTCGTATACCACCAGAACCGATCGCCGGCCGTCTGCGCCGCCGCGCGCAGCTTGCGATCGTCGAATCCTCATCACCGAGTGACGGGCATTGCCGCCCGCGACGCCGTCGACGAGCTTCGTCCCGCCCGGATCCTGGAACGCGCCGTCCCAGCCCGGCTCGTCGGGCGCGTGGGGATACGAGCAGGTCACCGTCGGCGCGCCGGCCGCGGGCTTGAGGGCGAAGGCGTGCGAAGCGGCCGTTGCGCAGAGCAACAGCGTGAGAAGCGCGAAAACGTGACGCGGCGCACGCCATCTGCCCATGTCTCGCCGCCGGCCGGTCGCGCAGTGACTGGGCCTCGCGCCAGCGGCGCGGCAGGCCGGACTGCCCGGAAAGACGATCCGAAGTGCTACCTCAACCATCTTGGAATCCATGGATCTCACCGTACACACTGCGGCAGTATTTCACGATGGTTCCTCCGATGCCATATGCAGTCGTCAGATCTCAGGCAACTCGTAGCCTTTTCGGCGCGGGCGGGTTCGCAGCGCGTTGGCTTCCTCGTCGCCTGCGAACTCCTCCTTGACGGGATTCCAGTGCAGCTTGCGTCCCAGTTCGCGGCAGATGTTGATCAGGTGGCAGACCGTCGTGCTGCGGTGCCCGATCGCCGCCGAAGCGACCGGCTTCTCCCGCGTCCGCATGCAGTGCACCCAGTTGCGGATGTGTTCGTGCGACACGCTGGCGTATTCCGATTTGTCGGCCGCCGGCGGGGCATGCTCGATCAGCTCCGGCGGATTGGCGGCCAGCCGATTACGGTTGATCTCGATTTTTCCCTTCTCTCCAGCAAAGATCCCGCCCATGCGAGGGCCTTTGTCCTCCGGCATGTCCAGCTTCAGAAGCGTCCCGCCGGCGTAGCGCAGCGTGACTCGGGCATTCGGCCCCGGCTCTTCCGGCCAGACTTCCACGGGGCCCGTATCGTCCGTTCCCAGCGCCCGCTGTATCTGATCGAAAGCGTGCACCCAGCCGGTCACGAGCCAGCCGCAGTATTCGCGATAGCGAGCCCACCGACCGAGACCGGGATGCAATTCGGGGCTGAACGGGGTCAGTGCGGTCTGGTTGCACCACAAGTCCCAGTTCATTTCGGGGGGCGTCGGCTCGGTTGGCAGTTGCGGACGGGGACGCGGTCCTGGAAAATTCGGGCATCTCACCGTCAGCACCTTGCCGATCGCTCCGTTGAGGACGAGATCGCTGCCGAAGTTGTTGATGGCGATCGATCGTTGCTGGGTTCCCACCTGGAAAACGGTTCGATACTCCTGCTCCGCGCGGATAAGATGCTGCCCCTCTTCGATCGTCAGCGTCAGCGGCTTTTCCGCGTAGACGTCGAGCCCGGCTTGCATGGCATGGATACAGGCCAGAACCCGGGCGTGGGTGGGGGTCGCCACAAACACGCCGTCGAGCTTCTCCTTCAAGAGCATCTGCCGGTAGTCCTGATACGACGAACACTTCTCGGCGACAATCGATCCCTGAAGCTCCCGGAACGTCGCCAGAAAGCCGGCGATCGCCCGCAGATCGCAATCCGCCACGGCCACCAGCTTCAGGTGCGAAGCGCTCTCCTTGGTCAAGTCCTTGGAGCGGTGGCCGGCGCCGATCAGGCCGACGCAGATGCGATCGTTCGCGCCGGGCCGGCCCGGGGCTGCCAGCACCGTGGCCGGGATCCAAGAAGGAACCGCCACCGCGGCTGCCGTTGTCTTGATGAAGTGACGCCGATTGGTCGGCTCGTTTCGCATAGGTATCCCCTTCTGAAGTGCCTGGCAGGAATTCGCAGCCATTCACGGTCGGCAAAGTAGCAGGGACACGCCGTGTGCCGTCCGCGCTGCGACCAGTACGCCGCCGATGCGCTTGGGCGCCTTATCTTCCTGCGTCGTGCAGCCGGGAGTGACGCGCTTTCCGGCAAATGCTGATCCTTGTCCGTCTTGTGGGAGGGACCGCGCAGGTGTCCGGAACAGGCCGATTCTACTCCGCAAGAAGCCGGACATCAAATCTGGCGGTACCTCAGGCAACAAGGCCGGTCGCACCCGAAGTCCCGTCGTCCGCCCGGAATGCCCAATAGGCGCCAAACGCGGCACGAATCATGGTCCGTTGCATCCTTCGGGGCATTGCCTAGAATGAGCGCAGCGAACAACGGCCTCACGGCATTGACTGCCCCGTACTGTTACGAAAGGACCATCATGGACCAAGACGCCAAGACGCGCGGTTCGCGCCGGTCGTTTTTGAAAACCTCGTCCGCGGCCATCGCCGGTGCGCTCGCTTCGCCGCGGGGGCTTCCGTCCCGGCTCCACGGCGCGACCGCAGGCGGAAAGCTCAAGCTGGGCCTTATCTCGGCGGCGACCTACGGCTACATGGGGGCGCCACGCACGCCCGGTTCGCACCACGGCACGGCCTTTGCCTCGGCCTGCAACGGCTACGACGAGGTCAAGCGCAAGAAGCTCGAAGGGACTTTCGTAGCCGCCCGGAAACGCATCGAGACCGCCGAGGTGGTCCGCGTCTGGGACCCGGTCAAGCCCGCGGCCGAGAAGCTCGCCGACGTGTGTGGCATCGCGAAGGTCTGCGACGGCGCCGAGGAATGTGCCGAGGGCGTCGACGCGGTGCTGATCGTCGACGACGGCTCCGGCGAGCAGTGGAAATACGCGCTCGCGCCGCTGCGCAAAGGCGTGCCGACGTTCTGCGACAAGCCGCTGGCCATGACCGCGAAGCAGGCGAAGGAAGTGGCCGATCTGGCACGCGAGACGGGCACGCCGCTGATGTCGGCCAGCTCGCTGCGGTTCGTGCCCGACGTCGTAGCCTTGGCCAAGGAAGTGCCGTCGCTGGGCGACGTTCATCTGGCCACGACCATCTGCGGCAACGAGCTGGTCTATTACGGCATTCACGCGCTGGAGATGGCCTACGCGGTCCTCGGCAGCGGCGCGGTCTCCTGCCTCAACGTCGGCCAGCCGGGCCGCAACCTCGTGCGGGTGCGCTTCGAGAACGGCCGCGACCTGATGCTCATGGTCGCCGAACGGGAGTGGATGCGGGCCGGCTACCAGATCAACGTCTATGGCACCAAAGGCTGGCGCACCCTGACGCCCCAGCTCGCCGATCTCTATTGGTATCTGCTCGACAAATTCCTCGAACTGGTGCGTACGAACAAGGAAAGCGTGCCGGTCGAGGAGGAAGTCGAAGTCATTGCCGCGCTCGAAGCCGGCAAACGCTCCTTGGCCGAAAACCGCGAAGTGACCCTGGCGGAAGTGCTGCCATGACGGCTCGCCGTGCGCCTGGGCGAGCCATGTGCCGCAGAGTCGCATGCGCGCGTCGTTGGTCTAACCCGAATATGACATCGGCTGACGTCACACGGCGTGTGGGCTGCCACTTTCGTCGAACGCCTACTTCTTCTGGAGGAAATGCTCGAAGAACGCGTAGATCTGGGCGTTCGATTCGTCGTTGGGCGAGTGCTCCGGACGGTTCGTCATCGCAACCCGGTTCGAATAGCCGAGCACGCGATTGACGGCAATCGTGTGGTTCAACGGGACCCAACGCCGGGCTGCATCCTCCGAGCCGCCCGACACGAGGAACGGCCGGGGGGCCATCAGGGCGTGCAGCTCGTGAAGATCGCGGCCGGCGGCGACCAACCGCGGATACAACCCGCGAGCGGGATTCTCCTCCGTGATCACGCCTCGCTTGCGCCAGGGTCGCGGATGGTAGCCCAGATACCAGGGTTCCCAATAGTTCACGCTCGGTCGCGCCTCGTCGAACACGATCCCGGGATCCGACCACACACCACACGCATATCGATCGAAAAGGCACGAGGCAAACATCGCCCACTTGCCTCCGAACGAATGCCCCACGATCCCGATACGTTTCGAGTCGACCTCGGGGCGTTGGGCCAGAACGCACCATGCGTTGGCGGCGGCGTACGCCAGCATCGAAAGCGGCTGAACCTGGGCGTGGTCGATATCCGGATAGTAGAGTGCGTACGTCTTTGCCTCCGTCGCCTCGGTCGTCCCCAGGGAGAGGGCAACAAACCCACGCCGGGCGAGCTGATAGGCGAAATCCCGATTCGGTTTTCCCAGACCGATCGCCGTCTCCGGCTCGTAGTAAACCGTAACGACGGCCGGCCGCGGCGAGTCGCCGTCGGGAATCAACAAGTAGCCCGTGGTCAACTCGTTGGGCGTCCAACGAAACCGGATCCGAAGCTGCTCGAAGTTCTCGCGCCGTTTCGCGTCCAGAATCTCGACCTCCGGGTCCGTGATCAGCGGCGGCCACGACCCCATTAGTTCGTGCCACGCTTGGAGAATCTCCGCCCGACGCTTCCCCCATTCGGCGGCCGTCTCGACCGTACTCCCATCGGGAAATCGCAGCGGCGACCGATACTCGCCCAACTCCCCGGCAAACTCCGCGGGAGGTGAAAAATGCGGAGCGATGGTTTCCCAACAGCCTGCCGAGGCATTCGTTGGCGGTTCAGTTTGGGATCGACAGGCGTCGGTGTCCAAGAGCCTGCATATCGCGGCTTTTAGGATCTTCTCAGCCCCGGGCCCTACCGCGGCTGCGCCGGGCTCGTAGGCGCCTTCTTCAAACGACTGGGCCGTGCAGATGTAGCTGGTCGAGCCGTCGCCGTACCCGGCCACCGCCACGAAGGCGTCGGGCCGCTGTCTCTGGGCAAAGAGCTGAAACTCGAGCATGGGCTCGCCGGGAAGATGCACGACGTAGACGTCGCCCATTTCGAGCGAGCTGATCGTGATCGGCTCCTTACGCTCGAAGAACGCCACGCGCCGCGCGGCCCAGATCCGACGGCTTGGTGTCTCCTCGCGATCGAGCAAGGTTTTGCGGAACGTCTCCGGGTTGTAGCCGGGCACGTTCTTGGGCGGAAGCAGCACGTCGACCGTCCGCCAGACGATCGGCGCCACCGGCCTGTATTCGGTTGCCGCCGCCGAGGCCTTCATCCCGGCCAACATACGCTCGTAGAGACCCTGCCGGGCCTCGGGCGTGCCGTCGTTGTATTTGCCGGCGGCCACGTCGCCACCGCAGCCGGTGAAGTAGATCTGGAACACCCCTTCCTCTTCCTGGAGCTTCTCGCGGGCCATGCCCACGAAGTCGTAGCTTGCCCGGGCGTCGCGATAGAAGCTCTGCGGATGGGTGGCGTAGTAGTGCAATCGCACAAGTGGCTTTTCGCCACCGGCAAAGGTGATTGTCTTCACGAAAGGATCGATCGTGCCCTCGGGCAACTGGGCCAAGGCGGGATTCCGCCCACCGGAGCTGCCCCGCCAGCGGATCTTCCCGTCGACCATAATCCGGCGATGGGAGGCCACGCGGTCGACCTTCGCTTGGGAGATTCCGATGCGGTCACATGGCGTCAGGCGCGCGACCGCGCTCCGGACCGCCTCGGCCAGATCGCCGGCTACCTTGTCCAAAAACGCGGGATCGTAGTACTCGGGGGGATTCTCGACGTCGGCCAGCAGTCGCTTGGCGTCGGTGTCGAGGATCGGCGCGGTGTGGACGTGTACGCACTGGATGGCCGTGTTCGCCAGGTCGGTCGCGGCGCCGGCGCCCATCTTCTGGCGCAAGAGAGTATGGGCCCCGCCCGAAAGCACGCACCAGTCGATCGCGCAGAGAACGTAACGTTTCCCGCCCTGTTCGAGCACCACGCCCTTGGCCAGAAGGGGATGCTCGACCGTCTTGAGCGGATGGCCGTACAGCCAGTGGCCGATCGGCGGCGTGACGTCACATTGGAACGTTGCCACATTCAACCTCGTGGCCGACTCGGCTTGGAGCGTGCCGCCGACTGCAAGACCGAGTATCATTCCGAGAAGCATCTGTCGTATCGTCTTCATCATGCTCGTCTCCCCAGACAACGTCGTCGGTTGGCGCCCCTTGGAAGAAGAGTCACTATATCGTGACGGGGCGACCTCCCGCAAGAGAGTCGAGCGGTGCGCACGGCGTGTGCCTGCCACTTTCATCGAACGCCATGAACGGTTACTCCGGCCGATCCTCAGTCGCTCAGTTTCGGCCCCGTCAAGATCGGCGTGACGTATGCGAACGGCATGTCGCCGTCGGCGCGAAGACGGAGCCGGTTGCGCGCTGGGCGCGGCCTTGTCGGAGGGCGTCGGCACGGACGACTTGCAGGAGGCGTAAGGTGTTTTCCAAGAGGAAGCCGCGGACGTGAATCGTCGGTCCCCCCAACGCGGTCAACACCGACGGCTGGCGAGCTACCCAGGCCGCGTGGAACGTCCTCTTCCCGCTGGTGACGATCTTGCAGTGCATTCTGCTGGGTGGCGGCCTGCAAGGGGTGAATAAATGGGTAGAATCGAAGGAAACTCCGGGAAAAGCGGCTTTTCGGCGACATGTTGGGGTGCATCGCCAGCGATCTCACCGCTATCGGTCGCCAGAGCACATGCGCACCATGAAGGGATCCAGGGATTGGCAACGGGTACGGTCTCTCCGGTGGGAGCGTTTTTCGCTGGTTCTCGATCGGCCAACCGGGTAATCTGCGGTTACTGGGGGCTCCCAGGCCTGCTCGCGCGTGAACTTAGGCAATTTGGCTCCGCGCAGTGGCAGGAAACCGTCCCATTCACGCGCATCAGAGAAACTGCACCCCCGGCAACGGGGAAAATCCTGGCCCACCAACCACCATAAGCTGTCATCGTTCCCCTGGCGGGGCGTGGGATGCGGTTCGGAGGCAAAATCCAATGGCCGCCAAACCCAGAAGACCCGCTCGGACGCTGGACACGAGGAGGGGCTTCTTGGTAACCTGATTGGCATTGCCGCAAAAGTCGTACAAGAAGGTCACCGCGTTCTAGAGCCCTTGACCGCCCAGTCAAGCGATCCAGGTGAACTTATGAACGAGCCCTCCTGTACGAAGTGCTGCGGTCAGCTAGGGGACTCCCGAATCCTCCGCGAACTCGGGCGTGGCGGGATGGGGACGGTCGTTGAGGCGCAGTCGTCTTTCGCGCGAGAGCAAGAGGTTCGATGGCTTGAACAGGACGGAGTTTTGGGAGCCGCCATCAAGACCGCTTCCTCGCCTCAGAGGTTTCGCTGGCCGTGGGGACCGACCTGGTTGTGTTGGGGGCTTTCAGTAGGCACACCGAGTTTTCAGGAGGGACACGCCTTTCCGCCGCTACCCCCCAGCGGCTATCCCAGCCCAGGGGGTGGGGCCAGATTCTCCGCCGAGGTGGGCCGCTTTGCATGCCGATTCCCACAACGGCAACGAACTGCTGTGCGGCGCGGTGCTCGCGGCCAAATGACTTGAGCAGTCCGAGCATCCCGGATCGGTCACCATCGCAATTACACTCGTTACACTGTGTTCCTCAGCCTGGAGGATACGTCATGGCGGCTCAGTGGTGGGTCCAAGTCAATGGGAACATCAGCGGACCGCTGTCATCAGCCCAGGTCCGGGAGATGGTTGCGGCAGGCAAGATACGCCCGAGGCATTTGCTGAGCCACGATCGCCAGAAGTGGGTGCATGCGAGCAGTGTCAAGGGTCTTTCCTTCCCCAACGAGTCGGTCGCGGCGCGGGAGGGCCTCGTGGGCGAGGAATTGGCGCCGCCTTCGGAGACGAGCGACTCGTTGGAGGGAACGGTTCCAAGCGCCAGCACCCCGGAGGAGACTCGACGCCCCGCGGCAAAGGCGACTCCTCCTTTCTCCTGCCCGCACTGCGCAGCAAAGCTTTCAGAAAACGCCGTCATTTGCATTGAGTGCGGATGGAACCTTCGGACTGGCCGCTCCATCGCATCACCCGCGAGGACGACGTCTGGAAAGACATCTCACCACAAGTTGTGGCTTCGCTACACGTCACTGTCGCTGCCGATTCGCATCACGGCGGCAGCCGGAGCAGTCTTGGTGCTCGTCGCGCTTGGCTGGCTCGTGGTGCCGCGCGCGGAAGAGCGCGCCGGGGAAGAGGCCCCGCTGGAAGCGGCGCCGTCCAATCGCTCGGAAGCGGCGATCAAACCGGAACCGAAACAAGAGCCGCGACCGGTTGAGAACGCATCCCGAGACATTCCCAACGAATCGCACCGGTTGGCAACCGCCAGTGACATCAATGCCGCGATGGAGTCAGAGGTTCCTTTGGTTGATGAACCCAGTAAGCTCGTTGGAAACACCCAAAACGTTCGGTCCGTAGACGTCAGCCCAGACGGCCGGTTCACAACTGCCGGAGCCAACGATGGCATCGCGATGGCGGAGTCAGAGATTCCTTTGGTGGATGAGCCTATTGCGCTCCGGGGGCACACCCAAGCCGTTCGGTCCGCAGCCTTCAGCCCGGACGGCCGGCTCATAATTACCGGAGCCAACGATGGCGTCGCCATCCTGTGGGACACGGTGTCTCGAGAGCCTCAGCGCCGCCTGAAACCGGGCGGGTTCGTGGCATCCGTTGCGTTCAGCCCCGACGGCCGTCAGATTGTGACAGCCGTCGACACGGTCGCCATTTTGTGGGATACCTCCACGGGGAAGCGGCTTGGCAGCCTCCAAGGACACAGCCGAACAGTCCGCTCGGCGGTGTTCAGCCCCGATGGCCAAAGCGTCCTTACGGCTTCCGAAGACGGCACCGCCAAGTTGTGGAGTGCGGCCGACAATCAACTTGACGCTACTCTACAAGGCCACCGTGATTGCGTCTTCTCAGCGGTGTTCAGCCCTGACGGTCGACTGGCGCTCACCGGGTCACGGGACAGGACGGCGATGCTTTGGGACGACGTAACCGCGCAATCGGTTCGCCGCTTCCAGGGACATGCCGACTTCGTGATTGCCGTGGCGTTTGGCCCGGGCGGCCAGACCGTGTTGACCGGGTCGTACGACGGGAGGGCAATTCTCTGGAACATCGCAACGGGGCACAAGGAGCGCACGTTCACTCACGGATCCACAATCTACTGTGTCGCATTCAGCGCTGATGGCCGATACCTGCTCACCGGTTCGTCGGACGCCAGCGTGATCTTGTGGGATGCAAGGACGGGGGCAAAGCTTAACACCTTCCAGGAACACACGGCTGCGGTCACCGCCGCTGTCTTCAGCCCGGATGCGCGGCTGGTGCTCACTGGATCACATGACGGCACCAGCATCTTGCGCAATTCCGGGGTTCGCTGCAACGAAGCTGAACCTGCCAGGATGGCTCCGGAGATGGCTGCGGTGGCGGAAGCAAAGGGGGCACCCGGGGAAGCGGGATGCGAAGCCGTCGATCCGGAGGAGGTTTGGTTCCGGGACGAAATAGAAACGCTCGGGGGATTGGAGGCCCTCATTCAGCAGGACACCGAAGCCGCCGACCGCAATGGCGACGTGGAAACGCTTGTGGAAAGCTCAGGGATGTTTCCCGGGAAGGCGGGGCCGAACGCTGCCAGTCGTGTGCCGACGGAAGCAGCGGCCGCGGAGGAAGTGGTACGCCGGCTACCCAGTGCCGTTGAGCTGTCGTCGGGCGCGGTCTTCCGACCCGACGATTTCAACATCGACCTAGATGCCGCCGAAAGCCTGGTCGACGCCTGGGTTGCCGACAATTCGTCCGTGCTCCAGGTAAAACACAGCAGCCTGTTTGAAACGGCTTACGTGGGCCACACGGGCTACAGACTCAACGGGCTTGCCATTGTGTTTCATGACGAAGAGACCCCGATGCTGTACGTGAAGTATGACGACAACAAGATGCACGGATTGCTGAGACTGTGGGACCCCGAAGGCCGAGATGTCTACTGGTGTGAATATAGGCATGGCCAACGTAATGGGTTTTGCTGCTGGTTCGGGGAAGAGGACTTGTCGATGGTTTCGGAGGTTAAGGCTGGTGAGTATGGTACGATCGTCCTGCTTTCCCGCGGCGTCGAGCTCAAGCGGTTCAGAGACGAAGCGGAGGCGTCGAAAGACAAAACTGGCCACCATGCGCTTTATAGCGTGAATCGCATCGAAGGCGACGTGAAGAACATTCAGGTTTCCTTGGTGAGAAAGGTGAACGACGAGAGGAGGCAACGAGAGAAGGAAGAAAAGCAAGGAGCCATTGCGAAGAGGAGCCGCCGAGCACGGGCGAACATCTCGGCGCGCACGAATAGCCGGAGAGCCGCCGCTAACAACTCGATGCAAGCCCTTCGGCGAATGACCAGCGTATCCCCCTGATGAGCGAAGGACCCGTGAGGATCGGCCGAAGAACGGCTTCCGCACTTGTGGGGTAGTAGGCACACGGCGTGTGGGCTGCTACTGAAATCGGGAGGTTGTTTTTCGGCCGATCGTAAGCCGGATTCGCCCGACATGATCCCAACCCGGGCCGCCCGGGTCACCCGGAGCCTATCGAGGAACAAACCGCCGCCCAGCCTGCCGACGTCGCCTCGCCAAGCAGCCGGTTCCCTTCCTCGGCCTGCGGCGACGTCACGTCACTTGCCGGCGCTTCCTCCGCCGCCCCCGACGAAACCATCTTGATCCTGGAGACGATCGCATCCAAGATAGCCGCTGACGACATTGAGGAGTCCTTTCCGAAACGTCGGCAGATCGAATCGCACAAACGACCTACCGCTTGGGCGGAGGGAGTCCCTTAAACTAAGTACCCTAGGGAAAGCCAATCCTTAACGCGGCCTCCGGCCACAACCAAAAAGGGTTACTGAACAAACCACTGTACAAGATGCGCGCACGGCGCGCGCATCCTACAGACTAAGACTCTAACCCGGCCCCTTCTCGTCCAGGCAGACGAGGTCGCCGTTCTCCAGGGCGATGTAGAGCCGACCGTCCGCGGCGGCCATGCCGTCGAAGACGGGCGGGCAGTCGAGCCGGTACCGGGCCAACTCGGTGCCGTCGGAAGCCGAGACGGCCACCAGCAGCGCTTCCCGGCTTTCCTCACGGCCCTCCTCGCGACTTTCCGTCCTTTCGCCCGCGTCGGCGGAAGGACCGGCCACGAACAGGACCTTGCCTGCCAGGACCATCGCCCGCACTCGCACGGCCATGGGCTTCTCCCACTCTGCCGTCTTTTCACCCCGCTTCACGGCGAACATCCGGTAGGCTCCGTCCTGGAGCTGGTTCGACCAGTGGACGCCGGCCCGCCCGTACCCGTAGATCGTCGACTCATCGAACACCAGCAACCTGCCGTAGATCAGATTCCTGTCGCGCCCGCTGCAACCGGTCGAGATGGAGCATTTTGTGCCGAAGATCCAGTAGGAGCGGTGAGCCCAGGAGTCATCCAGGAAGTCGGTCAGCGTGAACAAGTGGGATTCTCCCTCCGGCAGCCCGACGCCGCGCCGGTCGAACACCATGTCGCGCAAGTAGACGTGGCCGCCGTCGGCCGAGAGGATATCCGCACGGGCCCCGGGCATGGCCGACGGGGCAAACTGCTTAGGCTGTCTTCCGGTCTTCGGGTCGGGGCTGTAGATCGACGTCGTCGACAGGACCTCGCCCGTGCCCGGGTCGACTCGGCAGAGGTCGATCCCGCCATCCAGGTAGGACGATCTCCCCGCCGTGACGTAGGCCACTCCGTCCTCGACGAGCACGCTTCCGAGCACGGGCCATACCGATTCGAGCTGGCCGCGGGCCGCGACGCATCGCTGCTGACGAGCAGCACGCAGGCGCCAGGCCAAGGCGCCGTCCGAGGCTTGAAGGCTGTAGACGCATCCGTCGCGGCAGCCGAAGACGGCTCGACCCTCGTCCAGGGTCGGCGGCGAGTCGACACGGGCGCCGGCCGTGAAGTGCCAAAGGGGCCGGCCGGAATCGGCGTCGATGGCGGCGACCCGGTGCTCGTCGGCGGAGGCCAGAAACACCCGGCCGTCGGCCACCGTGAGGCTGGTGAGCTTTCCGCCGATCTCCGCCTGCCATCTTCGCCGCACGGCGGGGGCCACCCGGGTCTGCGTCGCGCCGCTTCGCCCCGCGTCGTGGCGATAGGTGGGCCAGTCGGCCGAAGGCCGAACGGCGGAAGGCCGAGCCGGGGAAGCGGACAGCGGGGCGTCGTAGGCCACACCGCGCTCCAACCGGGGGGCCTCGTCGGTCGTTGCCGGGCGCGCTGGACTGCCCGAGGCGAGGGCGTTGAAACCGGTGAGCTTCGCCGCGATGTAGCATCCGCAGGCATGAGGCGGGGCGTAGAGCAGCCCGTTGCACGGCATGACGCCGTAGCGGCAGACGCCCCGGGCCCAACTGTGCCACAAGACGTCGCCCGACTCGAGATCGATGAACTCGGTCCCTCGTCGGCCGCCGAGGATGTACCGGTCGGTGGCCTTGTTCTGGTAGCAGCGATGATGGTGTCCCGGGTTCTCGGGCTCGACGTGCATCAGCATCTTACCCGTGCCCAGATCGCGCTTGGTGGCGAAATAGGGGCCCCAGGCGGGCCCCGTGTGTCTCCTTCCCGTGTCGTACGGCTTGAACCCGCCAAGCCAGAGCGCTCCGCCGGCAACGAAGGCGTCGCGAACGTTGCAGAGCGAGGCGTCCTGGGTCCAGCGGGTCTCGCCGGTGTCGGCGGCCAGGGCCGTCACGGTCCGACCATCGGCACAGACGACGTACCCGTCGTACACCAGGCGAAGCGGAGGCGAAGCGACGGACCACTGCTTCCGGCCGGTCTTCCGATCGAGGCAGACCACGTCTTTGCCCTTCTGATAGAACACGCGGTCGCCCTCGGCGCAGAGACTGAGGGTCCTTAGCCCGGCCGTCTCCTCGGCCTCCTTCTTCCAGAGGACTTGCCCCGAGTCGGCGTCCAGGGCGAGAATCGCCGTTTCCGCCTCGCGTTCGGCGATGCGAAAGCGACGCACAAGCGGTTCAGCCGACTCTCGCTGATACACGGGGGAGTCATGCTTCCGGACGAGTTGGGCCCATTTCTCGAGCTCGCTGACCCGTTCGTCGGTGACGGCTCGCACGGCGAGGAGCAGCATTCCCTGGTGGAGGACGATTTCCTCGGTGCCCCGGGTCCCGTCGTAAACCTTGAGCGTATCTCCCGTCGCCGCGTCGACGGCGCTGAGCGGCGCGTGAAAACCGAGGGTGACGTAGACGCGGTCTCCGACGGCGACCAGCTTCCGCTGAAGCTGATTGGGCGCTTGGCCCCAGTTGATCAGGTGGGGGTACCAGATGGCGATGGGCCGCCTCCACAGCAGGATGCCGTTGAAGGCGTCGCGGGCCACGAGGTGCCACCTGGGAAGGCGTCGGGCAGAGGCGATGGGGGCCTGGTCGGCGATGTAGAAGACGCGCCCGCCGGTCGACACCACGGCGTTGATGCTCGGCGTGTGCTCGTGACTGAGCGTATGCCGCGGCTCCGCGTTCCACTGGAGGTGGCGAGGCGGCCCGACCACCTCGTCATGGGCCACCGCGTTGCCGCTCGCGTCGTGCAGAAAGTGGGTCCATTCGTCGATGTCGTCGGGCCGCGGCTTGACGGTCTTCCTCCAGCGCCCTTCTTGCTTGGCATAGAGCAGACCGCCGGGAGCCAGCACACGGATCACTTCCTCCGTCGCGACGCTGCCGAGATCCTCCGCCACCACCAGGTTCACCAGGTTTTCCGCGTAGGGGAGCCGTTTGCCGTCGAAGCGATCGACCGACACCGGGCCGTAGATCCCCAACTTTCGGATGTGCTCTCGTGCCTGCCGCAATGCTTCCCCATCGGTGTCCAGACCGTGTATCAGGTAGCTCTCGCCGGCATGCAACGCGGCCGTGAGCCTGCCGTCCCCACAACCCAGGTGAACGATCAATCCGCCCCTTAGCTCGGTATCTTCCAGAATCCGCCGAGCCAAATCCGCTTCCGCGTTTTGGCCGGTCGGACCGGCGTCGCCGGCGACCGCCACCGACGCGAACAACGCGACGCCGAGAATGCCCACGCAAAGGGAGTTGCCCGTTGACGCTGCTCGGACCATCAGTTGACCTCCTGTGCTTTGGGAGCTAGCACCGAACGGTTCTTGAGCTGTTCCGCGTTAACCTTGGCTTGTCACACTAA
>CAZDHR010000023.1:0-33455 GCA_964505295.1 uncultured Planctomycetaceae bacterium | reverse complement strand
TTGGGAACTGACGTTTGCCCGTTGGTCGCCCCGAATCGCGAGGTTCCCAAGCTGGGGCTTGGGAACCAGGGGAGTTCGCTCTGACGGGTTGGACGAATGGTTACGATCGCGCGAGCGGAAGTCCTGGCGAGGCAGGGCCTTAGACCGAGATGAGAGTGCCGTGGTCAGGGGCCGGGGCTTCTGGGGTTGGGCGGAGGCCGGAACCTCGCTAGACTGTTATCGGTACGGTCGCCCTTGGTCGCTCGGTCAGGAGACGGGCCACAGTGCGAGGAAGCGGCCAGGAGACGGACGCCAGGACCACGCCCGGCGAGGAGTAGCATGCCTGTTGGGACAACGAGGTTTGGCTTGGCTCCCACGCTGCGCCGACTCCGATCGCCGGGGAGCTGGGGCCGATATCTCCAGCCCGCGCTGCTCTTCTTCCTCCTGGCGCTTCTGGCCGGCATTCTGGTGGGCCTCTATGTCCCGCCCACGTGGACGGTCGAGCGAACCGGGCTCGACGTCTCCGAGGACGAAGACGGCCGGCTCTTCTACACGTACCGGGAGGACCGCGTTTACGTCGACGATGCGGTGCGACTCGCCGAGTCGGAACTGAACGAACAGCGGATTCGCGAGTTCAACGCGCGCGGCGAGTCGCCTGGAGTGAGCGAACAGTTCGTGTGGGAGATCGGCGAGGTCGATGGGCAGCCCACCCGGCTGTATTCCAAGTTAGAGGCGAAACGGCATTGGGGGTTCTGGTCGCTGTTGCCGGCGGTCGTCGCGATTGGATTGTGCTGGATTACGCGGGAGCCGCTGACGTCGCTCTTGGGCGGTATCGTGGTCGGCGCGTTCATGCTGGGTCGATACGACCTCACCGACGCCGTGTTCGTGGAACGCTTCGCCACGACCGACGCGGCCGAGGTTCTGCTCCTCTATCTCTGGCTGTTGGGCGGGCTGTTGGGCGTGTGGAGCCGTACGGGAGCCGCGCAGGCGTTCGCCGATCTGATGACCCGGAAGTTCGTGCGCGGGCCGAGGACCGCCAAGCTCGTGGCCTGGTTCTTGGGCGTGATCTTCTTTCAAGGGGGCACGGTCAGCACGGTGCTCGTGGGGACGACCGTCAAGCCGCTGGCCGACAAGGAGCGAGTGAGCCACGAAGAGCTGGCCTACATCGTCGACTCCACGGCCTCGCCGATCGCCTCGCAACTGGCGTTCAACGCCTGGCCCAGCTATATCCAGGCGTTCATCTTCGTGGCCGGAGTCCCCTGGCTGGCCACCCGCGACGACCGGATCTGGTTCTTTTATTGTAGCGTGCCGTTCTGCTTCTACGCCATCTTCGCCGTGACCTTCACGTTCCTGTTGAGCATCGAGAAAACCCCCTTCCTCGGTGCGCGAATGAGAGCGGCCATCAAGCGGGCAAGGGATACCGGAGAGCTCGACCACCCGGACGCCGAGCCCCTGGCCGCAAAAGAGCTGCACACCAGCCACGTCCCCGAAGGTTACACGCCCAACGTGCTGGAGTTCTTCGCGCCCCTGCTGCTTCTGATCGGCATTGCCGTCGGCACGTTCATCTTCACGCGGTCGCACGCGCCACAAGTCCGCTGGGCCTTCGGGGCCGCGCTGATGCTGGCGATCGCCATGGCCCTGGTTCGCGGCATGCGACTGAAGACGCTGATCGAAGGGTTGGGCGACGGGCTCAAAGGGGTCGTCCTCGGCTCGGTGATCCTGCTCTTGGCGATCACCATCGGGCACATCAGCAAGGACGCCGGCGGCGGCATCTACCTGGTCGAGCTGCTCGGCGATCGCGTCCCCTACTGGGCCCTGCCGGTGATGCTCCAGATGCTAACGATCATCATCGCCTTCTCCACCGGAACGAGCTGGGGCACCTACGCGGTGGCCTTCCCGCTGGCCATGCCGCTCGCCTGGGCCGTGGCCCAATCCAACGAGCTTGCGCATCCGATGTTCTTCATGACGATCTGCTTCGCCACGGTAATGGACGGGAGCGTCTACGGCGACCAATGTTCCCCGATCTCCGACACCACCGTGCTCAGCTCCATGTGCTGCGGCTGCGACCTGATGGACCACGTGCGCACGCAAATCCGCCAGGCCTCCGTCGCTGCCCTGATGGCCGCCGTCTGCTGGACGGCGGTGACGGTGGTCTTCTGCTGAGCGGGTCGGCACGAGCCCGCACCAACGAAAAACCGGAGCTTGTCCGGCCCGGACAAGTTCCGGCTTGGGCTTCTCGAAGCTACCCGGCCAGGACTGGAACCGGGAACGAGGGAACCAGAATTTTGAGTAGCGGGTTCAACGGGGCGCTTCCTTCGGCACGGTAAGTGCTATTCCTACAAAGCTTGTGGGCGTTGTCGGTTGGGCAATTTGGGGACTTTCTCAGGCGTAACCTGTTGGCCGGACAATTGTTGCGGCGACCATGAATCGGCTAGCGCGGGACTAACCCGGCTGATATGGCGACGCCCGGCATGCTGTCAATACGCGACGCGTTGCTCTATTTGTCCGCATGCTAGCACCAAACGGTTTTCCGGCTGACTGGCGTATCGTTTGAGACGACACACCAACCCGAAGCGCCAGCGAGGGAGCGGCGGAACCGGCCCTTGTTCCTCGCTCGCGCCCTCCCTCGCTCTCGCGTCGGATGACCGCGCCAGGGCCATTGGAACGGGCCATGCCATCTAACCGGCACTCACGCGGATGTCACTTGGCTTCGCCTTTGGGCGCAAACAGCTCGTCGTCCACGGCCACGCTCAAGTCCTGAAGCCGGAAATAGGTCGCCTTCCCGCCCGGGTCGGCGAACTCGGTCAGGAGGAGCGTTAGATCGCCCGGCCGTTTGACGGCGTAGCCCGGCTTCCAGGCCCGGACGCGGCACGCCACCCCGCCGGGACGAACCGAGTCGTCGGCGACCGGCTCACCCAGCGACTCCGGGTCGAGGGTGATCCGCCCCAGATCGGCGCCGTCGAGCTTGGCGAGCCGCTCGTGCTGCGCCGGGTTGAGGCAGAAGACCACCGGCCCGCGCATCACGGCGACGCGTCCTGCCTGGCGCTTTCGCCCCCGCACGAGCCGCCAGCGCATCGGCATCTCCAAGGCCACCTGGTCGCCCTGCTGCCAGGATCGCTCGAGGGCGACGAACTGCCCGCCCCGAGCCGCCTCTTGCACCGCCTCGCCGTTGACCGCGATCCGCGCCACCGCGCACCAAGCGGGGATCCGCAACCGGAGCGGAAATGCCACCGCCTTGGACGGGGCCAGCTTGATCACCACGCGACCTGAGCTGGGGTAGTCGGTCTCTTGTGTGACGAGAAGCGACGCGCCGCCCTCCAGATCGAGCTCCGCGCGGGAGGGCGTGTAGAGGTTCACGGTCACCCCCAGAGCGTCCCGGTAATACACCATCGACGGAAGCTCGGCGATGATCCGCCGGTAGTTGCACGGGCAGCAGTACGTGTCGCCCGGATGATAGACCCGCTCGCCTTCCAAGGGCGAGTAGTAGCGGATCCTGCGGCCGTCGGGCGATTGGGCGGCGAACAGTGTGTTATAGATGGTTCGCTCCATCAGGTCGCCGTAGTAGGGCTCGCCCTCGAGCCGCAGCAGGCTGTCGAGCACGCGGATCTGGTAGGCCGTGGCGCAGCTTTCGGCCAGCGCGCCGCGTCCATCCTGGTCGGCGGTCCAAATCTCAAATTGCCCACAGCCGCCGGTGATCGCCATCCCGTCGCCCCGGGTCATGAACTCGATGGCCCGCTTGGTCGTCCGGAGCAGCCGCTCGTCGGACGTGGTGCGATACAGCTCCAGTTGGGCCAGCGAGCGACAGAGGTTGGCGTAGACGTGCCCCTCGATCAACGCGCGCCGGCCGATGACGATCGGCTGGTCCCACTCGGCAAGCGCCCGTTGGTGCGTGCAGAAGTCGAGGTAGCGGCGATCATCGGCCAGGCCGCTGAGCCGGATCAACGCCCGCTCCAGCCCGGTGACCGAGACGAACGTGGCGATGCCGGTCGCCTCGTCCCACCCGTCGGGCATCGTGGCCCACCGCTCGAGGATATAGTCGGCCGCCTTGCGTGCCGCAGCCAGTGAGCGCGTTTCGCCAAAGAACTCGTAGTCGCTCGACAGCCCGTAGACCAGGTAGCCCATCTCGTGGACGTCCCACATCCCCGACATGCGCTTGGTGGGGGCGAGCATGCCGATATATCCGTCGGGCTCCTGCGATCCGATGACCTGGTCGACCAGGTGCTTCTTCAAGGCGAGGACCTTGTCGTCCTTGCGGTAGACGGCGAAGCGGACGGCCGCGTCGATCAGCTTGCCCAGGCCGATGTACCCGCTCTCGCGCCGCTTCTCGGCGAACGGGGGCAAAAAGTCCTTGTCGGCGTCGAGCGCCAGCAGGTTGTTCGCGATCGTGACGTCGACCCGCCGCCCGATCTCCCCGCCGACTTGCACCCGCCCCAGTTCGACGGGTACCAGCGCGTCGGCCGCGTAACCTGTCGCGGCGCCCAGCCAGCACAGCGCCATCGCCACGCCGAGCAGGGCCGCTCTCTTCTTGACCGCTTTGTCCACTTTCGTTTGGATACCCATTGCCTGTCTCCCCGCTTCTTGACGCTTGCCATTTGCCTCTCGCACTGCAAGGACAGCGTATCCCACCGGATGCCCGAACACAAGCCTCCGCCGTTTGGCCGAGGCTGTCGCCCGCCCCATCGACCGGCAGGCCGGGACAGGCATCGATTGATCCTCTCCGCGGAGCAGCTATGATAGACGAACCGCGAGCAGGACTGCCTGGCAGGCAACGACGAACGACCACCTTAGCCCGAGGATGGCATCATGAAAACAACCTACCGGCCGATTCCGTGGGGCTTGTGCGTCGCGGTGGGCTTCTTCCTCGGAAGCGCCCTGCCTCAGCCGGCCGTGGCCATGGACCTCGAGGAGGCGGTCGCCCTGGCGAAGCAGTATCTCCAGTGCACCGACGAGGAGCAGAAGGCCGGGCTGACGCACCAGCTCGCCGGGTACGAGGGCGACTTGACCGACGTCGTCGAAGCCCTGCACCCTCGGCCGACCGGAGCGGTCGAGCCGGGTTATCACAAGGAAGAGCACTTCACGCTTCCCCGTTTGCGAGAAAAACACCCGGACGATCTCTTGTACTTCGTCGTCCCCACCGGCTACCGGCCCGAGGAGCCGACCGGCCTGGTCGTGTTCATGCACGGCGGCGGCAAGGGCAGCCTGCGAACCGCGCCGGATCGCTACATGACGCCGGCCGATCCGACGACCCCGCCCTCGAGCACGCGCTTGGGAGACCTGTTCGAGGCGATCGGCATGATCGGCGTGGGCCCGTCGGCGCCGTGGAACGAAAACGACCACTCCCGCTGGTGCCTGCCCGAGGCCGATGATTACTTGGCCGACGTGGTGGAAGAGTGCAAGGGGCGGTTTCACGTCGACGCCGACCGCGTGTTTCTGATGGGGCATTCGATGGGCGGGTTTGGGGCGTATCACCAGGTGCAGCGCCAGCCGGACCGGTTCGCCGCCGTCGTGGCCAGCGCCGGTGCGTGGGCCCTGGCGCAGTGGCCCGTCATTCGCGGCACGACGTTCTGCATCGTGCACGGGGCCAAGGACGCGGAGCACGGCGTGCGCGACCGGCACACCGACGTCGCCTATGCCCGTTGGGCGGATGAGTTGCTTTGCGAGAAAGGCATCCCGCACGTCTACAAGGAGCACCCAGAGGGGCATCCGATCGGGCACGGGAAACAGCACGTTCTGGAGTTTTTCGAGGCCAGCCGCGATCTACGACGGGATCCGTTCTTTCCGCACGTGGTGCTTGCTTCGCCGGTCGGCTGGGTAACCGCGAAGTGCTATCCCGTGCGTCACAATCGGTGGATAACACTCGAGGCGACAAGGGAGGGCCCATTGGAATACGATGCATTGCAGGGAAACGGCAAAGGCCACAGCAAGGACTGCCCCGTCGAAGAGTGGGCCCAGTGGGAGCTGAGCTACAAGAGAGTGACGCGTCCGGGCGCGTTGATCGAGGCGGTCAATCTGGGCGACAACCGGCTGAGCGTCACGACCACGAACGTCGCCCGGCTCACCCTCTGGCTTCACCCCAAGATGGTCGATTTCGCCAGGCCGATCCGCATCACGCTCGACGGCCGGCCCTCGTTCGACGCCCGCGTCACGCCGTCGCTTCCCACGTTGCTCGACTCCTTCGAGCGCCGGCGAGACTGGGGGCTGGTGTACCCGGCCAAGGTCACGCTGGAAGCAGGGCAACCCGAGCAGGGAGGGCACTAGCGTTTCGGCCTGATCGGGCATTATGGTAAGATCACCCGTATTGCCCGGATAAACCTCCACAGCCACCGGCCGTCCCTCGGCATCGGCGAGCAGGCCGTAGACAATGATGGGATACCCCTTCTTGCCGTCGCGATCGTGACGACGCCGGGCAAGCGAGCAGGTTTGCCCCGTGCAATAAGCGAGAGTCGCAACGTGCAATCCCGCAGGGCCGCAAGGCGTTGCAGAATGCAATTCCACGGTTGTTGCTTGCCGTTGGGCCTCTGGACATAAACCAAATATCAGCAACACGTTATGTCGACATCCGGTCGCCGCACGATTTGGGCATGGCTCTTGCATCAGATATGATGGGGAGAAACCCTTTCGTCACCGGAAGCGCGCACCCCGGGAAGTGCCCGGGGGTACGGACGATGGCCTTCTGTCGGCAAGCATGAGCGAGATGCTCCACCAGGAAACGCGAGAGGTCATCCTCGGCTCGAACGGCGACGGTGTTTTCGCGATTGACCAGACGCGGCGAATGACGTCCTTCAACCGGGCAGCCGAGACAATCATGGGGGCATTGGAAGCGACACACGGGTTGTCGGCATGCCATCCGTGCATGCTCAGCCGATAGTTTCACGATGAGGTACGACGATGCCTACGTACGAGTACGAGTGCGATGAGTGTGGAGAGCGATTCGAGAAGTTTCAGAACATGAAGGATGAGCCCGTGAAGACCTGCCCGCAATGCGGCGCTCCCGTGCGGCGGCTGATCGGGCCGGGGGCGGCGATTATCTTCAAGGGCTCGGGATTCCACGCCACCGACTACGGAAGAGGGAACTCCCGGTGCGGCCGCGATACGCCGTGCTGCGGCCGCGATACGCCGTGTGATCGTTCTCCCCGCGACACGTAACCGTTTCTGATTCATAATCGGAGGGCAACCGTATGAGATGCATCGGCCTTGGCATCTCGCTGATCCTCGCTCTCGGCATCGGGACACCGGGAGCGACCTCGGCGGCCGATACAGGAAAACCCGCAACCGGACCATTCACCATGGACCCCATCGGCTCGATCAGGAAAGTGAAAGGCACAACGGAGGTCGTCATCGCCAAGAAATACCAGGCGGGACTGTTGGGTATTGACGGTTTCTCGCACATTTACGTCTATTGGTGGTTCGACCGCAACGACACGCCCGAGCAACGCGCGACGTTGCAGATTCACCCCAGTCCCCCCGGCAACATGGCGCATCCGCTGACCGGCGTCTTCGCCACCCGGTCGCCGTGTCGGCCCAACTTGATCGGCATGACCCTCTGCAAGATTGTCTCCGTGAAGGACAACGTCATCGAGATCAACGGGATTGATGCCTTCGCCGACACCCCGGTCTTGGATATCAAACCCCACGTCCCGCGATTCGACGCCGCCCCCAACGCCGCCATCCCGTGGTGGCTGGAAAAGAAGTGAGAGATGGCGGACGACCCATGCTGAATGAGAGAGAAGTCATTTCCCGACGTAGCAGGGAAACGGTTCCCTTTCTTCACTGTCAACGCAGGAAACAAGGAGAATTACCGTGTTTTGTTTTCAATGCCAGGAAACCGCCAAGAACGAGGGCTGTACAGTCAAGGGCGTTTGCGGCAAACCGGAAGACACTGCCAACCTCCAGGATCTCTTGATCCATGTGCTGAAAGGGATTGCCGTCTACGGCGACAGACTGAAAGAGTTCGATATTGTGGATAGGGAGACCGGCCTGTTCGTAGCCCGGGGCCTATTTGCAACCATCACCAATGCGAACTGGGACGATGATCGGTTCGTGGCCATGATCAGGGAAGGCCTCAAACGCCGGAACCAGCTTCGGGATAAGTTCTCGGCCGCATACGAGCAAAAGAACGGAAGGGATTTTGACGAACCCTTGCATGATTCCGCAACTTGGTTTGCCGATGATGTGGCTGCGTTTGAGGAAAAGGCCAAGTCCGTCGGCATTCTGGTAACCGAAGACGAAGATGCCCGCTCCCTGCGGGAACTTCTCATCATCGGCCTGAAGGGGATTGCCGCCTATGCGGATCACGCCGCCATCCTCGGATTTGAAAAGGACGAGATTTACGCTTTCATCATGGAAGCTCTGGCTTCCACCACCAGGGACCTGCCGGTGGACGACATGATCGGGCTGGTCATGAGGGCCGGGGAAGTGGCGGTCACTACAATGGCCCTGTTGGACGAAGCTCATACCTCCGCTTATGGTCCTCCGGAAATCACCGAAGTCAACATTGGCGTTCGCAGCAATCCCGCAATTCTGATCAGCGGCCATGATTTGAAAGACATGGAAGAACTGCTGAAACAAACGGAAGGCACTGGCGTCGACGTGTACACGCACGGTGAAATGCTTCCAGCTCACAGCTATCCCGCTTTCAAAAAGTACGATCATTTGGTGGGCAACTACGGCGGCGCCTGGTGGGAGCAAAACAAGGAGTTCGAGTCCTTCAACGGGCCAATCCTGCTGACCACCAACTGTCTTGTTCCGCTAAGAAAGAGCAACACCTATAAGGACCGGCTTTTCACTACCG
Source organism: uncultured Planctomycetaceae bacterium (assembly GCA_964505295.1). Lineage (GTDB taxonomy): Bacteria > Planctomycetota > Planctomycetia > Pirellulales > Thermoguttaceae > DATKZH01. Next base: position 24,685 of record CAZDHR010000023.1, on the reverse strand, counting down.
GGGTGGTAGGGTATGCCGGAGCCAAACATATTCCCGACAGGGCCGAAGGCGGGCCCAAGGATTTTTCCGAAATCATTGAACTGGCAAGAAAATGCGAACCACCCGTTGAGATCGAGACGGGCACGATTGTCGGCGGATTTGCCCACAACCAGGTCCTTGCGTTGGCGGACAAGGTGGTCGACGCGGTCAAATCCGGGGCCATCAGACGGTTTGTCGTCATGGCCGGCTGTGATGGGCGTCAGAAGACCAGAAGCTACTACACGGAAGTGGCGGAAACTCTGCCAAAAGACACGGTGATTCTCACGGCCGGCTGCGCGAAATACCGCTACAACAAACTTGATCTCGGAGATATCGGCGGAATTCCGAGGGTGCTCGATGCGGGTCAGTGCAACGATTCATATTCCCTCGCCGTTATTGCCCTGAAGTTGAAAGAGGTCCTCGGTCTTGGCGATATCAATGAACTGCCGATCTCATACGACATCGCCTGGTACGAGCAGAAGGCTGTGGCGGTTCTGCTGGCGCTTCTGTTTCTCGGCGTTAAGGGCATCCGTCTCGGACCAACCCTGCCGGCTTTTCTTTCCCCAACTGTGGCGAAGGTCCTGGTGGAGAAGTTCGATATCAAGCCGATCGGCACGGTTCAGGAGGATATCGAGGCGATGATGGCCGGGAAATAGTGCGGCGGCCTTTAGCCGCCATAAGGTATAGGGGAACCCACATGAGCAAATTGCTGGAAACAGAAATCTCCAAAACGATCCTCTGCGCGTATCACGAGAGGCTGCTCGACCGAATCGTAAGCGACGTGATCATCGTAGGCGCGGGGCCCGCGGGCATGATGGCGGCAATTCATCTCGCGAGGGACGGTCTCAAGGTGACTTTGTTGGAGAAGCGGCTGGCTCCCGGCGGCGGCATCTGGGGCGGCGGGATGGGAATGAGCCACGCCGTCGTCCAAGAGGACGTTCTTCCGTTGCTTGACGAGATCGGCGTCCGATACGAACCCCGGCGCGAGGATCTGTATGCCACCGACGCGATTGAACTGGCCGCGGCCCTTTGTTTGAAGGCCGTTCACGCGGGGGTAGCCCTCTTTAACCTGATGACGGTCGAAGATCTCTGCGTCCGCGAACGGCGCGTCACCGGCGTGGTGGCAAACCGCACGACGATTGCCGGGGAGCTTCCGGTTGACCCGATCGCCTTTTCTGCACAGGCCGTCGTGGATGCTACGGGCCACGAGGCCGCGGTGGTCGAAGCGCTTCGGAAGCGGCGGCTGCTGGCAGATTCCGCGGCTGTCACGCCGCCCGGCGAAGGCCCGATGGACGCTTCCTCGGGCGAGGCTTTTGTGGTCGAGAAGGCCGGAGAGGTTTTTCCGGGGCTTTGGATTGCCGGGATGAGTGTTTGCGCAACGTTGGGTGGCCCCCGCATGGGGCCGATTTTTGGCGGGATGCTTCTTTCCGGCAAACGTATCGCTGACCTGATCGCTTCGGCGATTTCCCACTCCGGCGGCGACGTGCCGGAGAATTGAAGCAGCTTGCACTGCGAGGAGCCTCCATGACGAACCAGATATTCGGCCCCGTGCCCTCGCGCCGGCTGGGACGATCGCTCGGTGTGGACCTCGTTCCGTTCAAGACTTGTACCTACGACTGCATCTATTGCCAACTTGGCCGGACCACGTGCAAAACGATGGAAAGGAAGGAATGGGTAGCACTCGAAGACGTCCTTGAGACACTCAAGAAAAGGCTCTCCAGCGAGCCCGACTACATTACGCTCAGCGGATCCGGCGAGCCTACTCTCTTCTCGCGACTCGCCGAACTCATCGACCGCATCAAAGCCATGACGCGCGTGCCGGTGGCAGTCCTAACAAACGGGTCGCTGTTGTGGCAGGAAGACGTTCGCCGTCAGTTGATGAACGCCGATCTCGTCATACCGTCCCTCGACGCCGGCGACGAAGTCATGTTTCGGCTCGTGAATCGCCCGCACGAGGAGATCTCCTTCGAGCAGATGTTGAACGGGCTCGTCGACTTTCGTCGTGAGTTTCGAGGAGAGTATTGGCTGGAAGTCTTCGTGATCGGCGCTTACACGGCAATCCCCGTCGAGCTCGCCAAGGTGGCCAAGTGCGTCGATCGTATTGGCCCGGATCGCGTCCAACTGAACACCGTCACCCGCCCGCCGGCGGAGAAGCACGCCGTAGGCGTTTCGTCCGCGCGCCTGGCGGAGCTTGCGTCGACGTTCCACCCCCGCGCCGAGATTATCGCAGATTTCCGCGGCGTTCATCGACAAGCGGAATTCGCCGCGGGCCGAGAAGAGATCCTTCAGATGCTGCGAAGGCGTCCTTGTTCCGTCGACGATATTGCCGACGGACTCGGCATGCACCGGAATGAGGTGGTCAAGTACATTGAAGAACTCAACGCCGAGGACTTGCTGGAAGAATCGCTTACAGCGGAGAGGCTTTACTACAAGGTGGCAAACGAGCCTCCGGTCTGAGCAGGTTGCGGCTACGGCGAGGCGGTGAAAGCGAAACCCGTACGATGGTTAGCACGTAGTCTGCGACGAAGAAGGAGTCGAGATGGGCATAGCAGAGAATTATCGCAAACTCAGAGAGGACGTTCCCGACCACGTGACCATCGTCTTGGCCGCCAAGACGAGAACGGCGGAAGAGATCGTCGAGGCCGTCGAGGCAGGCGCCACGGATATCGGACAGAACTACGTCCAGGAAGGCGCGGCCATGCGCGAAGCCCTTGGGGGCAGGGCGAAGGACCTCACGTGGCACGTGATCGGCCATCTCCAGACCAACAAGATCAACCGGGCGCTCCGAGTGTTCGACGTCATCCAGACGGTCGATTCGCTGGAAAAAGCGATCGCTATCGACAAGCGAGTGGAACCGGCGGGCAAGAGGGCCGTTCGCGTCTGTATCGAGATTAACATCGGCAACGAAGACTCAAAGGCGGGCATCAACCCCGAGGAGCATGAACCCTTCGAAGACTATATGGAAGCCCTCGTCTGCGACATGTCGAGGCTCGCGCACCTGAGGCTAGAGGGCCTGATGACGATGGGCCCGCGATTCGGAAACCCCGAAGATGCAAGACCGTATTTCAGCAGGACGAGGAAGGTGTTCGAGAGGCTGAAGGCTCTCGACTTGCCCCATGTCGACATGCGATACCTTTCCATGGGAATGACGAATTCCTATAGAATCGCCATGGAAGAAGGCTCGAATATGGTCCGGATCGGCACCGGTGTGTTCGGGGAAAGAGCGTGCCGCCTGGCGAAGGAATGATCTTCCCCCAATCGGTGTTCACGACCCCGGGCGAGTCCAAACCGATCATTCGGGAACGCATGCCTGGACGAGTCGGAGCCGGGCATCGAGTCGGAATCTCGATGGCGTGCCCTTCACAGCAGTTCAATTGGCTACCGTACCCAGTTGACAAGGAGAGAATGATGAAAGCCGTCTCCGTTCTCGCGCTGTTGGTCTTGATTCTCGGTATCTTCTCGGTTCCGCTGGTTTGGCCCCATGATGGTCAGCAGAAGGAGGTCAAGCAATTCATGGTACACCCGATCGGCTACGTGAGAAAGGCGGAAGGGCGGACCACGATCGTGTTGGACAAGAAGTATCAACCGGGGCTTCTGCGGTTCGAGAAACTCTCGGAGGTGTGGGTGTTATGGTGGTTTGACCGCAACGATACGCCGGAGAAGCGAGCCGTCCTCCAGGTTCATCCCGGCGGAAACCCGGACAACCCGCTGACGGGCGTATTCGCCACGCACTCGCCGGTCCGTCCCAACCTGATCGCCATGACGCGGTGCAAGATTGTCTCGGTGAAGAATAACGTGATCGAGATCGAGAGCATTGACGCCTTCCCCGATACCCCCGTGCTCGATCTGAAAAACTAGACCGCGGCAGGCCGGTCCAGGTCGAATGCCGGCCTGGAGACAACATTTCCGCTGCAAGAGCCTGGCTTGGCGTCGTGTTTGGGGCTTGATCCATTGGACGGGGATGGAGGCGGCGCCGAGAAGTCCCGACCTTTGCGGAAACTCGCGCCGCTTTGCCGCCCTGGCCCTTCGAGAGAGGTCAGGCACCGTGCCTCGCGTCGTCCAATCCCTCGCTTATCGCCCCTGCCCCGCCGCGCCTTCGTCGTCTCACCACGCCTCGCGCCCGGCAGGGAACCTGCTCCGGCGTTACTTCCGCACGGGTCCTGTTCGGCTATACGTGGGAGTCATCCGCCGTGAACTTGGCCCACCGCATATTGTATGCGTCACGCGGATAGGCCTGTGCCACGGCCCGCTCTGTGAAGAGGTACTTGCACTCGCTACGAGAGCAATACTCCTTCAGCACCCCGTATGCCCAGTTGATGTCCTTCATCCTTCGCTCGGCCTCCGACTGGTCTTCCGGCTTGTGCCGGTCGGGATGGAACTTGAGCGACATCCTCTGGTAGGCCGCCTCGATTTCCTTTTCGCTAGCCGCCTCTTCAAGCTCCAAGACCTTCCGGGCTTCGTTGATTTCAAAGAACAGGGCCATCGGGCGTTTCGCTCCAGTTCGCTGTTGGGTCGTCGGCTGGCGTATCTGCGTTCGCTGCGTCGGGCGGTTGACCTCAGCCGACCGGAACCGTGAGTCGCTCGCCAACAAGTTGGCTGACCGCCTTGCGCACGGCTTCCACCGCTTTCGGATGGCACATCACGAGAAGGTCGACGCCGCCTTGCAGGAGAGTGGTTGTGGTGACGGCCTCCCAGGCCGGACCGCGCTCTCGCGCCGGTCCCCATGCGTCGGCGAACTCGTCGCCCGCCTTGGCCTCCTTCGCTCTCCACGCCTCGTAGCCAACGTCCAGGATGACCGGCTGCGCCAGGAGTCGGTCGCCTGATAGCGCGGCCAGCCTCCCTCGTTCGAGTATCGAGTAGATGTACTCCATGCCGTATCCGAGCGCCGCCGTGGTCGGGTAAATGACGATGTCCTCCAGGGGATAGCCCATGTCCGTAACGAGGATGTTTACTTGCTTCGTCTTGTTGATATCGCATGGAGCCAGGGCGATCAGCTTATGGCCGTATGCTTGTGCCGCGGCCGTTAGCGTGCGATAGTCTGTTTCGGTGGCTGCCCCCAGGAGGCAGTTCTCGCCCTGGGTCGCCTCGGCGACCTTGGGCATGAGTTTTTGGTCTTTCTCCGGTACCAGGCAACCCCAGACGATCAAAGGGAGGTCCACCGTCTCCAGCACGGCTTGGACCGTTTCTACGGCCTCTTCCGGCGAGCGGTCGCCTTCGTCAGGGTGCGTACTTACAAGCCGAAGGTTGATTAGATCCGCCCCTAATTCCTTCACCCGGCGCGCCCACGCCGGCGGATCGGACCACACGTCCCCGTAGACGTCTTCCAGCGGCTTGGGCCAGGTGTCGGGCTGCTTATCGAACACTTCCATCGCGATGGCGGGCGGGTTGGGCATCTCGCCGTCGAAGCTCAAGAAGGGAATGCCCGATGCGCCGCCGATGTGGACCGTCTGGCCCCGCGTTCCCCCCTCGGCTTCGGTCGCCCCGATCGCAACCGTATTCAGTCGCCCCGACCATTTCTCTTTGACGTCAGGCACCTTCATGAGGGATTTCCTGCGATTGGAGTGTCTCTTTCAGACTCGCGAGGAGTCGCGGGCAAGCGGACTCACGAGGTTTTCCGCCGGCCCCCGCCGACAAGCTCACGTTTGCCGCACGTGCCCGGTTCGTCTGCGTTGATGTCTTCGTTTTCGTGCTCCAGCAACCCGGGGTCGGCGCGACACAGCTCGTCGCGCCATATGCGGACCCTGCTGGGCGCCTCGATCCCCAATCGCACCTGCCGGTTTCGGATGGACAACACCGTCACTTTGATGTCGCGTCCAATCTGGACCGCCGTGTCACGCCGCCGTGAAAGAACCAACATGTCTGTCCTCCTCAAGATCCATCACGTGATACGTGCGTCAACGGCGGGCAACGTTAGCCCGCCAACGCCAAAACTTGATGCCGAGGGTCATTCGGGATGGGCCCGGGGACGTTTGAGAAAACCGTGCCAGACGTCTGCCCCGTGAGTATAGACGACGCTGGTCAACTCCCAGCCTTCTCTGCCGATCTCCTTCAGGTTGTCGTTGAGGGACTCGGCGGCCGGGGCTTCCAGGCGGCGATACTCCCATTGCTGCTGGGAACGGATGAACTCGCTGACGTGCTCTGACATCGTGATCTCCTTTTCACACCAGTTTCCGTTTGAAACGACACTTCCCGCCTTGGGCAAGCTGATCTCTTGAGTTGGCCCTCTGCGATGGACGCCGGGCTGCGCTCGCAGGCCGGGCCCTGGGCCGATTCCGGTCTCGATGGCCCGGACCAAACCTCCTCTACGGTCGCGCGCGGTTTCTCGTCGTCGACGCCCGAGGAGCGGGTTTGGGGATCGACCATCCGGGTTTGCCAACGACCGAGATCCGTCGCCGCGGGATCTCTTTCCTTATCGCGGCTGCCCGTGGAGGTTCGGGCCGGTGGGCACTGGACCGATCGAGGCCCGATGCGTCGCAATGCTATTATATAACACAATCGTTATGTATTGACAACCCCGGGTCTCGACGCCGGCCTGCCATCCCGCCTTCGCCCGTCGCTTTGTGCGGACCGCGCAATTCAGCCACCCCGGCGTCAAGACGCAATCTATGGATACCAAATAGGTTACGTTTAATCCGGGGAAGGGCGGCCAGCCCAGTACCTTGTCGGCGATCCCGCGAGTCGACGGCCGGATGGCCGCGCGCCGCTTTGGCGTCCTCTTGGGAAACGGTGCGGTAGAGCAGGGATTTGCGTCGGTAGCAACCGATGCGGCAATTGTCGGCACGGCTCCGGGCGCCCAACTGACTCGGATTGGAGGTGACCTTGACGCTTCTATTACGTTGCCCTAATATTAGGTCGCGGTAGATGCTGTTCGGTGCCGCGGATTGCCGAGGTCCCCGGAGAGGCTTCGCCAATATGAAAGACTCGCAAGCAGGCGTTTCCTGGGATGATCGAGCGCGGTTGTTGCGTGTGATGGCGCACCCAATGCGTCTGATGATTCTCAACGCGCTCTGCGAGCGGCCGCAGTGTGTAAAGGACATCAATTCGCTGGTCCCCATCATGCAGCCGCATCTTTCCCAACACATGGCTGCCTTGCGAAAAGCAGGATTGATCGACTGTCACGTATGCGGGCCGTTGCGCTGCTACTACATCGTCCGGCCGACGTTGGTCAAGAGGATGCTTCGGCTTCTGAATGAGGATCACCCGCCCCGGCTCCGCAGTCGAGATTCCGTGGTGCGTGCCTCCCGGCGGGCCGAGGAGGTGTAAGCGGACACGGGCTGAGGCGGCAGTCTTCGGCCCCTTCGTCGCTGATACGCGACAGAAACGGTTTGCGCGGACTCTGGGGACCAAGCGATCGGGCGTTTTTGCCGATCGGGCCTGTTTTGGAAAACCGTCGTGGGGAAGTCCCTTGCCAGGACCCCAAACCGCTCCGGGCCGGAAGAAGATAAGGCTGATATCATATAAGGCTCAAGTTATATGACGCCTTCGCCCGATTAAGCTCATTAGCCCGCGAAGCTGCCGGCACGCTGCAGATCAGCACCGACCGACAGACGCAGGTGCTGCCCGACAGCGTAAGGCAGCCCCGTCTCGCGAAGCAACCGACGCCCCTCCTTTCTCCATTCTGCCCACACGAGTAGGAGATACGGTATGACGAGTATCACCCTGGCGGCATTCGTGCAGGTCTCACTGCTAGGGGCGGGGCAGCAGGATTTTGACCAAGCCTACCAACAGAGCCTAACAACCCGGCGCCCGCTGGTCGTATTGGTTGGCGCACGCTGGTGTCCAGCTTGCCAGAAGATGAGGAATTCGATCCTTCCGCAAGTCGCAAGAACCGGTGGGTTGAAGAACGTCGTCTTCAGCTACGTGGACTTTGACCAACAGCGGCAACTGGCCTCCCGGCTGAGCCGTGGGACGTCCATCCCGCAGTTGATCCGGTTCGACCAGACGCCGGCCGGGTGGGATAGCAAGTACTTGGTCGGGGCGAGGAGCCCTCGGGAGGTGTACGAGTTCATCAACGCCGGGCTCATCGACGAAAGCAAGGTGAGCAAGGTCTCGGTTGCGGATCGGCCGAGAGATGACCCCCGCAAGTTAGCTCGCGCGGAGTCAGTTCGCTCTACCCCCGCCGTCTCAGAATCGGGGACCTATTCTTCGGTCGATGCTGCGCGGCGCCCCCAATCGGAGGCTGGCCCCTTCCCGGTTGAAAAAGCGGACCGTTTCTCCCACTGGATGCTGTTTTTCGACAGGCTTTTTCCCGAAAGGAAGAATTGGGGTGACAGCGCAGAGCGTAAGCAAGACCGATCGAGGCAGGTAAGAGGGGACCGTGAATCGGGTGCGCCCACGAAGCAAAGGAAAGTGGGGGCCGATGGTTCTGAATCGGAAGGAGTTGGTCCGGATATTGCAGGCTCGCTTTCTCGTCTTGTTTGGGGTTCGACGGTTTCGCGACGCAACTCCCCTACAAGCAATCATTTGCAGCAGCAGGAGTGAAGCGAATCAGGCAGCGTTTCACGGAGGCCCCTTACCAGGTGACGTTTTTCGGCGTGAGAAGGGCTGAACAATCTCCGTGTGCATCCGTTTGGCAGAGAAAGGTGATGACCCCGAGATTGGGTTCGAACGTGCCGGGAAACTGTCAACTACCCTCCCCACCAAGGGGTCTCCGTGAAACGTTGCCGCGAATCTTCGTCTAATCAGCGACCAAGTCGGACAGTGCTCGCGTAGCCTGCAGAAGGAAAGGTCGTCGACTGTCCCCGTCTTGCCGTTTTACTGGCCGGGTCCCAGGGGCGAGGCTCAGATGCGGAGCATCCGGCGTTGCCGACCGAAACGTGTGACTTCGCAACCACTTAGGAATGAGGAGGTGGATCTCGTGTCCCACTTGTGTGAACTCTCGGAAAGGAATTTCAAGGCCGAAGTCCTGAAATCCCCCGTGCCCACGCTGGTCGACTTCTGGGCCCCGTGGTGCGGCCCTTGTCGAGCGGTTGGGCCGGTTCTCGAGCAACTGGCGGCTGAGCGCGCCGACTCGGTCAAGGTAGCCAAACTCAACGTGGATGACGGCCCCGACGTCGCTGCCGCGTACGGTGTGCAAAGCATCCCCACCCTGATGATCTTCAAGGGTGGCAAAGTCGTCGACCGTTTCGTGGGGGTGCAGCCGAAGGCCGTGCTGCAACTTGCCCTCGACCGCGCGACGGGCTGATCCAGGCGTTTCGCCGGCGCGAAATCGACCGCTCGCTGCTGTTTTGGGGCGGGCCAACCTTCAGGAGATGCAGCCTTGTCTGTGACGGCGAAAGAAGAACCAGCGGCCGGAGCCGCGCACGAGGGGTTGTGGGAAGATCGAGCGCGGTTGCTCGGCGCCATGGCCCACCCGATGCGACTGGCGATTCTGGAAATCCTCTGCGAGCAGCCTCGTTGTGTGAAGCATATTAACGTGCTAGTACCTTTGGCTCAGCCGCATCTCTCCCAACACCTTTCCGCTTTGCGTAAAGCCAATTTGGTGGCGAGCCTCGCTTGCGGTGCCTTCCGCTGCTATTACGTCGTGCGGCCGACCTTGGTCAAGGGGCTGATCCGGATCTTGCGTCAGCAGCACCCGGTTCGCGAGCGCGATTGCCGTTCCATTACCCAGGCCGCGCGAGGTGGCCAAAGGGCGTGCGCGAAAGAAGCCCAAGCGTGACACGACGAGGTTTCCGCAAGTCGCGGGCAACGCTGACGCGATGTCGCCCGCTCGGCGATCATTCTCCAAGGTGAACTTCTCGGACGACTTGGTTGTGCCAAAGGAGTCGAACACGATGCGAGGGTTCTCTTCATGCCGCGCGTTTCCGATGGCCGTCTTGGTCGCGGCGGTCGTCATCATCACGCCCCTCTGGGCGCAGGGCGACGACATCCAAGCCGGCCTGGAGGAACTACTCGCCGGGCAGCCCGACCAAGCCGTGGTTTCCGTGACGGCAGAGTTCACTGCGTCGACGGCCGAGCGAACCGGGCACCTTTCGATCACGGCCAGGATCGAGCCGACGTGGCACATCTACTCGATCACGCAACCTCCGGGCGGCCCCCTGCCGACAGAGATTAAGCTCCGCTCCTCCGAAGCGTTTCGTCTGCTTGGTGAGTTTCACGCCAGTCTGCCTCCGGAGAGGAAATCCGAACCGGCATTTGATAATCTGGTGGTAGAAACTCATCATGACCAAGTCACGTGGCGTGCGCCCATCGAGATTGGGCCTGGCGTGAACTTGGAATCCGTGAGAATCGACGGGGTCATCCGCGTTCAACCGTGCAATCCCGACAATTGCCTTCCGCCGCAAGAAGTCCCCTTCACCGCCGTGCTTGGGCGGGACGTGCTTTCGCCGGCCCCGGCGCCGATTGCCGTGGTGCCGGGACAAAGGGACACCCAGCAGAACGCGAACCGGGAAGCCCAAACACGTAGAAGCAAGGTTGCCAACCCGAGATCGCTGGAGATCGTCGCCCACAGCGAGCTGAAGCGGACTTCGCTCGCAATCATCATGGGACTCGGTTTCCTGGGAGGCCTGCTCCTCAACCTGATGCCTTGCGTATTGCCGGTGATCGGGCTGAAGATTCTGTCGTTCGTCCAGCAGGCGGGGCAGAGTCGACGCCAGGCGCTGGTGCTCAACATCTGGTACTCGCTGGGCCTGCTCTCGGTATTCGCCGTGTTGGCCAGCCTGGCCGTTTTCGTCAGTCTCGGCTGGGGGCAGTTATTCAGTTTCACGGGCTTCAACGTGGCCCTGGCAGCCGTGGTGTTCACCATGGGCTTGAGCCTTCTGGGGGTATGGGAGATTCCCATTCCGGGCCTCGTTGGCAGCGGCAAGGCGAACGATCTGTCTCAGCGGGAAGGCGCCGTGGGGGCGTTTTGCAAAGGCGCGCTCACGACCATCCTGGCCACACCGTGCAGCGGTCCTTTCCTTGCTTCCGCGCTGGCGTGGGCAGTCGGCCAGCCGCCGCTCTCGACCTACGCCGTGTTCCTTTCCGTGGGAATTGGCATGGCCAGCCCCTATTTGCTGATTGGCGCGTTCCCCAGCCTGCTTCGCTTCGTGCCGAAACCGGGCCCTTGGATGGATACGTTCAGGCAAACCATGGGCTTTGTGTTGTTGGGCACCGTTGCCTATCTTCTGACGTTGATCCCCTGGGCCTTCGTGGTTCCAACCGTTGCATTCCTATTCGGCCTCTGGGCCGTCTGTTGGTGGATCGGCCGCACGCCGGTGACGTCGAGCTTCAACGAAAAAGCCCGGGCGTGGCTCTCGGCGGCCGCGTTTGCCGGCGTGGTTTGGCTCGTCACGTTCGGCTGGCTGGCCGGCGTGATGGCGGAACGTTTCGAGCGTACGCTGCAAGCGGCTCACGCCAGTTCCGAGAACGACTACGTCGTTCAAGGGGCCGATCGATTGCCATGGCGTCCGTTCTCTCGGAAGACCTTCGATGCACTGATCGCCGCGCAGAACACGGTCATGGTCGATTTCACCGCCGACTGGTGCATGACCTGCAAGACCCTGGAGAAGTTCGTATTGAACACGCCCGAGATGCGCAACGCGGTGCTGCGAAACGGCGTGGTGACCTTGCGAGCAGACTGGACACACGCGTCGCCGGAAGTCACTGAGATGCTGGATCTGTTGGGCAGCAAGCAGGTGCCGGTGATCGCCATCTTTCCCGCCGGAAGCGCGAACGCTCCCATCATCCTCCGCGGCGGCTACACCCAGGAAACGCTGCTGGGCGTCCTGGACAAAGCCGGCCCGTCGAAGAACCACTATTCGACCGCGGCACAAACCGGGTCGAATTGGAAGTGATCCGCAAATCACCTTGGGCGGACTTCCTGGCAGGCCCGCCCGATCAAGCACTCGGATGCCCCCTTGGCACCCAGGCGCCGGCGGCATGGTGCCGCTTCACGTGAGCTTCTCATAGGGCCACATGGCAATGCCGCCGTCCATCACGCGGACCTTTTCGAAGTGGGCCGCCTTGAGGATCAGCGCCGCCTCATATCCGCGCAGGGAGACCTTGCAGAAGGTGACAATCTCCTTGTGTCTGGGCAATTCACCCAACCGCTCCCGGAGTGCTCCGAGCGGGATCAAGGTTGAGCCGGGCAGGCGGTCCTCTTCGTACTCGGCCGGGCTGCGGACGTCGAGCAGGACGAAATCCTCCTTGGCTTCCATCATCTGACGCACTTCCTGCGGCGAAACGCCGACCATGCTGCCGTCGAGCTTGTTCCTGGCCACGTTGGCCGCGGTGATGATGTTGTCCATCGCCGGGGCGTAGGGCGGGGCATAGCACAAATCGGCGTTGGCGAGTTGGTCGACGGTCATCCCGGCGGTAATCGCCATGGCCGCGACGTCGATGCGTTTGTCGCCTGCTCCCGGCCCGACCGCCTGAACGCCAAGAAGCCGCCTGGTCCTGCTGTCAACGACGAGCTTCAGCAGCAAGGGTACCGCACTAGGCATGTAGTGGGCGCGATCCGGCCCCGGGGCCATGGCCGTGGTCACTTCGTAACCCCGTTGCTTGGCGGCGGTCTCGGTGAGCCCGGTCCTGGCCACGCAGTAGTCGAACACTTTGCACACACTGCTGCCGAGAACGCCGGGGAAAGCATCCTCGCCGCCGCAGATGTTCATTGCGGCAACGCGTCCCTGCTTATTGGCCGTCGAGCCGAGGGGCACGAAGCAGGGCTGGCCCGTCACTAGGTCGACCGACTCGACGCAATCGCCGGCTGCATAGACGTCCGGATCGGAGGTCCGCATGTGGTCGTCGACTTTGATCGCTCCGGTGGATCCGATTTCCAGGCCGGCGTCTTGAGCAAGCTTGACGTTGGGGCGGACCCCGACGGCGAGGACTACCATGTCGGCCGGAAGCTTGCCCTGGTCGGTCACCACCGCGCTGACCTGCCCGTCCCCTTCGAAAGAGAGCACTTTGCTGCTCGTAAGAACCTTGACCCCGTGCAACTCCATGTGCTTTTCGACGAGCCTGGCCATTCCCCAGTCGAGGATGTTGAGCACTTGCGGGAGCATCTCCACAATCGTCACTCGACAGCCCGCTTCGACCAGCGCCTCGGTCGTCTCCACGCCGATCAGTCCGCCGCCGACGATGACCACGTCCCGGGCCTTCCCCTGGGCCAGAACGTCCCGGATTCCCTCCGCGTCGTGCACGCCGTGCAGCGCGAAGATCCCCTCCAGGTCGACATGGGGAATCGGGGGTACGACCGGCGTGCCCCCTGTGGCCAACGCCAGCTTGTCGTAGTCCAACCAGGACTCCTCGCCGTCCGTCAAAGCCCGCACCAGGACCCGCTTCCCGGCGCGGTCAATCTGCAAGGCCTCGGTTTCGTTCAACACGCGGACGTTCTTGACTTTGCGAAAGAACACCGAATCACGCACCACGCCGACCGGCGTCGCCAAGAGCTCCTTCTGCTCCTTGACCACCCCGGAAACGTAGTACGGCAGGCCACATCCTGCATAAGAGAGAAGCTTGCCCTTTTCTACCACGGTGACCTCCGCATCCGGCATGAGACGGATCACCTTGGAAGCCGTCTTCGGGCCGGCAGCGACGCCACCGATGATCACGATCTTCGCGGGTCCAGGCATTACCAGATCTCCTTTGTCTCTACTTCGAAGCGTTATGGCTAGGTATCTGACACGCTCTCGCAAGCTCGCCCACCGTGTATTCACCATCCAGCAGCATCTGCACCATCCGAATGCGGACTGGGTGCCCGAGTGCTCGCAGATGTTCCGCAGCCTCTCGGAGGGTTTCGCGATCCAATAGCCTCCGCCCAGTCGTGTCCATAGACGCATGATTATATCACGATGTAGCCATATAACAACACCGTTGAACTAAGCCGCTCCGCGGCAGAGGGGGGCGGGGCAGAGATCATGGCCGGGCCGGGAATGGCCGGGCTTTTTCCGTGCGCAGGGGGCGCCAGCAGCAACGGAAAAGAGGAGCGTTGAGGTTTGCATTACGGAGCCTTGCATAGCCCATGAACGGAGGGCTTCCACCGGAAGCCCGGGACCGAAGGATCCGGTTCCCGTCGGGTGATCATTGGCAATGCAAACACCAATAAATCTCCGTTTCCGCCCATTTTCCCGAGGAACTTCTGACATGACTCCCCTGCGTGAGAAGGTGATCCGCGAACTCCCACTGCACCGCAAGTCGCCCCGGACCGTCGAGGCCTACGTCACCGCGGTCGCCCCGTTGGCCCGGCACTAGGGGCGTTCGCCCGATGCGATCTCGATCGAAGAGGTCTGCGACTCTCTGCATTAGGCGATTCTCGCCCAAGCGACGAAGCGGGTTCCCGCGTCGCGTGAGGCGCAGAACATGGCAAGGCGGTTTCGCAAGCACAACGACGCGTTTTTCGAGCTCGTCACCACGCCCGGTATCGACCCGACCAACCATCTGGCCGAACAGGCCATTTGATTCGGGGTTCTCGACCGGAAAGTCACGCAAGGCACGCGCAGCGAAAAGGCTCGCGAGTGGAGCGAATGCATCTGGACGGCCGCCTCGCCTGGGACGTGCCTGCCGGCGACTGGACGATCATGCGCTTTGGACGGCGAAACACGGGCGCCACGACCCGTCCCGCGCCGCAACCGGGGCTTGGCTTCGAGTGCGACAAGCTCGATGCCGCGGCCTTCGACGCCCACTTCGACGCCTACATGGGCACGTTGATCCGAAAGGTCGGGCCGCGCGCGAAGCGGGTGGGCGGGGGATGGACGATGCTGCACATCGACAGTTGGGAGATGGGCGCCCAGAACTGGACCGCGACGTTCCGCGAGGAGTTCATCCGCCGTTGCGGGTACGATCTTCTGCCGTTTCTGCCCGCGCACACGGGCCGCGTCGTCGGCAGCGTCGAGCTGAGCGAGCGATTCCTCTGGGACGTGCGGATGGGGCCGGTGACTCTGAGAGCAGCAAAGCCCGCCGAGCCGAGGTGAAGCGGGATCGTCGGCTGAACAACCGTCCCTTCCTCTTGCCTGGCTTCCGACGCTTGTTTCAGGTTCAGTCGTAGAACCCGTAATCGTGCGCCGCGTCGTACATCGCCACGACGTTCTCGGCGGGCACGCCGGCCTGGATGTTGTGGACGTTGTTAAACACGTAGCCTCCGCCCGGCTTCCAAATCTGGAGGTTGCGGCGGACGTGCTCGCGGACCGTCTCCGGCGACTCGCGGGGGAGCACGTGCTGGGCGTCGATCGCCCCGCCCCAGAAGACGAGCCGGTCGCCGAATCGGGCCTTGAGATCGGCCGGGTCCATGGCGGCGGCGCTGATCTGGACCGGGTTGAGGGCGTGGATGCCGTTGTCCAATAGATCGGGGATGTATTCGGTGCACGAGCCGCACGTGTGATACCAGATTTTCGCCTCGGTGCGCGAGCGGATGGTCTCGACAAGCTGCTTGTGGCGAGGCTTGACCACCCGACGGTAGAAGTCGGGCCGAAAGAGCGGCCCCTGCTGGCCCGCCAGGTCGTCGCCGATCATGATCACGTCGACCGCATCGCCCACTTCGTCGAGGAACAAGCGGAACCAGTCCATCCAGAACTTGAGGATCCGGTCGAGGAGGGCCTCGCAGAACTCGGGCTGCGTGAGCATGTCGGCGAACCACTGCTCCAGCCCTCGCATGTACCAGCAGGTCTCGTAGACCACGCCGGAGATGCCGCTCACGACGGCGTACGGAGTCTCGTTTCTGATCTCCAGGGCACGCTCGCGCAGGCCCTCGAAACGGCTTGGGTCATCGCCCTTGGGGAAGGGATAGTCGCGGACGTCGTCGATCGAGGCGTCGGCCAGGGGGTGAAAGGAGACGTCCATGTAGAACGGCTGGTCGTCGGGCATGGACCAGCGCACGCCGAACTCATCCACCAGGTCGTGCCACGTGCGACCGTCCCGCTCGGCGACGACGATCTCGCCCGAGAAGTCGGCCGGGGCCCCCGCGGCTACGTAGCGGGTGTCGACGTGGAACCGCTCGAGCACCGTCTCGCACGGCCGGGCGAGCTGCTGCACCGCGTCCATGATCGTCAGGTCATCCTCGATCCCCAGGTGCGCGAGCAAGTCCTGGTAGGCGAACTTGTGGATGCCCGTCTGGTTGCCCCCCAGGTCGATCGGCACGCGGTCGGGTTCCTTGTGGTTGAGGGCCGCGAGCAGGCGGTCGCGGGAAGTCATGGTTTCCTTGGGCATGGCTACGTTCCCTTGGCCGATCCGCACTCACTGCGAGAGGTTTTCATACCATACGAGGTTGTTCGACCGTGAGGCGATCGCGACCAGGTCGAGCTTGCCGTTGAGGTTGAGGTCGGCTGCCACGGCGCCCTCGACCGTGATCCCGCGGTCGAGATCCACGGTCGCGTAGCGGTCGCCAGTCGCGTCGGCGGGATCGTCAAGGCGGAGCCCGCCACCGTCGCCGCGCCACCCGGCCACGATCTCCGGGCGCCCGTCGCCGTCCACGTCCCGCGGCGCCAGGTCGATGTTTTTGGCGGTGCGGGCGACCGGCCGGCGTTTCCAGCCCGGGTTCTCGTACCAGTCGACGCGGTCGGCCGACGTGGAAAGGGCGATCACGTCCGGCCGGCCGTTGCCGGTCAGGTCGGCCACGGCCACCTGGTAGCCCCCCGGATAGGTATCGATCTCGTGTCGCTCGAACTGGATCGGACCGGCCACCGCCATGCTCAGCCAGAGAATGGTCACAGGGCTCATGGAAACCTCCAGGATATCAGGCCGCGGGGCAGACGTGCAACGCGGCATCATGCAGCGCTTGCTCAAAGGGCCTTCGATACGCAGGGCCCCGACACGCAGGCCCCCGAGATGGACGGACCGGACTGTCGGAAAGCCGCCGATGATTGAAGTATACTGGTCCGGAGGTTAGCATGGCTACCAGAAGATTCGCCATTTTGGACGGCGGAGGCGAGCGGAGCTTTCCGGGACCGACGTTCCCAAGCTGGAGCTTGGGAACGAGGAGGATAGGAGACTGAAGCTTGGGAATGAGGGCGTTGAGATTTCATGCGGACGGGCCCCACTTGGGCCGATCGTACACGTTTTCCTTGATCGTTTTGGGAGGCCGACCGATGCGCAGACTTGTGATGACAACCTGGCTGGTTCTGTTTTGCCTTGCCGCACCTGATTTCGGGCGCGCGGAGAAGCCGGAACCGTTTCCGGCCGGCTCGGTGAAGTTCGTGAAGCACCGCGTGGGCAGCTATCGCGGCGAGCCCTGTGGCGTGGGCGATTTCACGGGCGACGGCAAGCTCGACATCGTGGCCGGCCCCTATCTGTACGTCGCCCCGGACTGGAAGGCGCGCACGATCCGCACGATCCAGGGCGACGTGGACGAGGCGGGGAAAGGCTACCGGTACGACTTCATGAACCTGCCGCTGGACGTGGACGGCGACGGGCTGTTGGACGTTGTCTCCTGCTCGTGGCACGAGAAGCGGTCGGTCTGGTTCCGCAACA
Organism: uncultured Planctomycetaceae bacterium; assembly: GCA_964505295.1. Classification (GTDB taxonomy): domain Bacteria; phylum Planctomycetota; class Planctomycetia; order Pirellulales; family Thermoguttaceae; genus DATKZH01. The sequence continues at coordinate 7,285 of CAZDHR010000023.1, read as the reverse complement.
CGGGCGCGGCCGGCGGCGAGTGGCCCGAAACGATCGTGGAAGTGAACGGCAATTTCGAGTGCGGCGACCTGTGGGACATCGACGGCGACGGGAAGGCGCTGGAAGTGCTCCCCCACACGCAGCGGACCGCGTGGTACGAGCTGGGGCAACTGCCCGACGGCAAGCGCGGCCTGGTGGTGCACGTCGTTTCGGAGAACCTCAAGATGTTCGGCGGGGGCGTGGGCGACGTGAACGGCGACGGCCGGCTCGACATCGTTCGACCCGACGCGTGGTACGAGGCCCCCGAGGACCTGCGGGCGGGTCCGTGGAAGGAGCACGCGCTGGCCGTCGGGAGCATGGAAGAGGGGAAGGCCGAGCACACGCCGCAGATCTGGGTGTACGACGTGAACGCCGACGGAAAGAACGATATCGTGACCAGCTCGGCGCACCGCTACGGCATCTTCTGGTATGAACAGGCGCGCAAGGGCGGGGAGATCTCTTTCAAGCGGCACCTCATCGACGACTCCTGGAGCCAAGCCCACAGCATCACGCTGGCCGACCTGGACCGGGACGGCGATCTCGACCTGGTCACCGGCAAGCGGTTCATGGCCCACAACGGCCACGACCCCGGGGCATCCGAGCCGCCGTGCGTCTACTGGTACGAGCTTGCGCGGGGCCCCAAGCCGGTGTGGACCCGGCACGTCATCTCGCACGGCGAAGGGATCGGCTCGGGGATGAACGTCCCGGTCGTCGATTTCGACGGCGACGGCGACCTGGACGTGGTGGTCACCGGCAAGTTTGGCGGGCCCGTCTGGTTCGAGAACCTGGCGAAGTGACCCACGGTCGTTCCCGAAGGGATCGTGGGCAGTGGAGTCGGCGGCGCACCATCCGGCCGCTTGCGGCTTCGCCCGTCCGTACAGCGCCGGGACCAGCGTCTTCTCTTGAGCGGTGGTCGGGGCGCGCTCCGCGCGTTACCATCGCGCCAGCACGCGCAACCGGCCCCCTCAACCGCTGACGGCCTCGTTCCCATGCCGATCTCGGTTGACGAGACGCCTCCCGCGACGTACGCAACAATTGGGAGGATTCTGCTTGTGGGTATGCGCCACCGGTGCGGCTTCACGCTGATCGAGATACTCATCGTCGTGGCGGTCATCGCGGTGTTGGCGGCGACCGTGATCCCGCAGTTCGCCTCGTCCACGGAAAACGCCAAAGCGAGCGCCCTGGAATACAACGTGAAGGTGTTGCGGGAGCAGGCCCAGATCTATCAGGCGCATCACTTCGGCGATTTCCCCACGATTCAGGACAACGATCTGCCGCAGTTGACCGGCGCAACGAACGTCCACGGCGAGATCGGCGCTTCGGGAGACGACTATCCGCTCGGGCCGTACGTCAACGAGGCGATTCCGGCGAACCCGTTCGACGAGAGCAACAAGGTCACGGCCGTGGCCGTGCAGGGGCAGAAGCCGACCCGGGCCGTCGGCAGTCTCGGCGGTTGGCAGTACGACGAGTCGAACGGCGCGGTCTGGCCGAATCATCCGGGGTACTACACAAGCCGGGTCAGCGTGGAGGTCGGGCCGGCCGTGCCCGTGACGCCCTGAGCCGCCTGGGCCCGCCGAGAAGCGGAGACCGCATGGGGCCCGATCAGAGGACCTCGACGACCATGAAGGTTACGTCGTCGTGGGTCAGGCAGCCCCCGGTGTGATCTTGAATCGCCGCCAGAACGGCGTCTTTGACGTCTTTCGGCGTTCCCGTTGATCCCGCGTCAAGGACGGCCGCCAACCGGGTCGCGCCGAGGATCTGCCCATCGGCGTTGGGGGCTTCGACCACGCCGTCGGTGTAGAGGAACAGTCGATCGCCCCGGGTCAGCGGGATCCGCTGCTGGTCGTAGCGGACGTCCGGATCGACTCCCAGCGGGAGATTGGCCGGCTCGCGGTCCTCGTCGAGCGTGACGCAGCGCCAGCGGTCGTCCGACGTGCGGCGGACGAACGCGGGCGGGTGGCCGGCGTAGGCGAAGTACAGATGAGACTCGGGCCGGTAGAACGTGACCACCACGGCGGTCGTCAGCGCCTTGTACCCTCGCTCGGCGGCCAGCCGGTTCAGGTCGGAAAGGACTTCGTTCCCCTCGGCGCTATTCATGCGCGCGGCCAGCGAGTCGTAGATCCACTGGCTGACGTCGGTGACGGCCGGCCCATGGCCCGACACGTCGGCCACGGCGATCCGAGTGAGCATGTCGCTTGCCGAGACGCTGAAGTAGTAGAGGTCGCCGCCCTTGCCCCCCTCGCACGCCCGGGAGTAGAGACTGGCCACGACCCCGCTCGTCGAGGCATACAAGTCGTCGCTCCGTATTCCGCCCCACACTTCGTTGTGGATGATCGAGTGCTTGATTTTCGCCAAAAGGGCCATCTCCGTGTCGTCGTACTGTTGGTCGGCCTCCATCCGCTTGACCAGCCAATCGGTTTCCGAGGCGTCGACTTCCTCCGGCGACCGCTCGTCGTCGAGCACGTGGCCGCTGATCGCTTCCACGAAGAACTCGGTCCACGAGGGGTGATTGGGCCGGCCGGTCATGGCGTCGTTCAGATCGAACAGAAAGTCGGCCGAGCGGCGATCGATGCCTTCTCGGCCGGCGTTGCCCCGGCCATACACCACGCGGCGAATTTGCCCCACCCGCGACTCGGCGATCAGGCCGTCTTCCTCGATCGCCCGGCGGAGGGCCGAGAAGACGTAGTCGAGGAAGCGACCGGGCACGCGCTCCGTGCAGGCGCAGACGTTGACGAGCAGCTCGAGCTCGACGTCGCCCGGTCCCGGCGCCTCTTCGAGCTTGGCGATCAGGTAGGCCGCGTCCTCGTCGTGAAGCACGTTCGGACGGCCCGGCTCGCCGAGCAGGTGGCCGGTGAGGGCGTCGACGAACAGCGCCTGCCACGACGGATCGCCCTCGGTGCCGGAGACCTCGCCGTGGAGGTCGAACAGCAGGTCGGCCTCGTCGCGGCCGATGGGGCCCGCCTTGCGAAGCGCGTCGTGGAGCTGCCGGACCGCTGCGGCGGGCACGACGCCCGTCGACCGGATCGCCTGCCTGAGGTGGTCGAACGAGTGGTTCATGGACTCAAGACCCCGCAAGAGAAGCTACGCGCCGCCGAGCCGGACTCGCACCGTCCATTGTACCCCAATCGAGCCGCCGCGTTACCCCACCGGCTGGCGCCTCCCAGCCAATTGGCTCGGTGGGTCCAGGGGAACTCTCGTCCCGAAGCACGCGGCCTTTTGGAGTGCGGTGACTCGTCACCGCTTTCTGAGCGCTCGGCAGCCGTGTAGGGCGCGTCAAACGCACCATCTGTCTTCGGGCCGGCAAATATGGTGCGTTTCACGCACCCTACACGGCTGCACATTGACTACCGTGGGCCACGCCGTTCATTCCTGCTCCGGCCCTTCGACGACCACGATCGCCTCCTGAAACTGCGGCAACGTCCACTCGCCGTAGCAGACATCGACGGGAATCACGTAGCGGCCGGGCTCGACGCCGGAAGGAACGCGAAACGCCAGGCGCACCTCGCCCTCGCTCTTGGCGGGCACTTGGGCACGCGGCCAGTTGGCGACGTTCTCCGGGGCAACCGCCGCCAGCGGTTCGGCCGTGCCGCCCCAGCTTCGGGGGAGCACCGGACGGCAGGCCGCCGCGCGGGCCTCCATCGAATGGTTGGTGACGACGACGCGAAGCTCGACCTTGGCGCCCGGCGCGGCCTGCTGCTCGTACGGATGGCACCGGACCCAGGGCTCGTCCATGCCGTAGTTGGCGTGATCCCACGGGACGAGCTCGCCGAACAGCTTCTCGCGCTCGGCCAGATTCGCGCGCATGAACCGGCACTCGTGGGGCGTGAAGTCCCAGGCGTCCTGGACGTGACAGTTGAAGATGTGCGTCGGCTGAAGCTCCTCGATCAGGGCGATGCACCGATCGAACCCGACCCCGCGCCCGAGCCAGTTCCGGTTGTGCGCACAGTAGTCGTCGATGCCGGCCATGGTGAACGAATCGCCCACGAAGAGCATGCGCAAGCCTTTCCCCTCTACGAAGAGGCCCGAGTGATAGTACGTCTGGCCGGGCAGGTGATAGGCCGTCATGCGGAACTCGCGCCACGGCCAGGAGTCGCCGTCCTTGGTGGTGCGATCGACCCGGGCGACGCTGGGCGAAATGCACGGGAGCCGCCAGGCCGGCGGATCGGTGACCACGGCGGCCACGTGTCGGTCGGTCGTGCACGGACAGTCGAACTCCTTCTGGAACTCCGGAATGGCGTTGACGTGGTCGTCGTGGTAGTGCGTGATCCAGAGGCCCTCGACCTTGTCGATCTCGCCGGCCTCGACGAGCTTCTTGATCTCGTCGACGACCCGGGGGGCTCCGCAGTCCATCGCGAACGCCGCCTTGTCCTTCGAGACGAGCATCCAGGTGGTGCCGATGTGGCGCAGGCACTCGGGAACCGGCTTGCCCGGGCGGATCGGCATGTGGTCCTTCCGGCCGGCGAACTCGCTGAACAGCGCCGGGAAGTAGTGGCGCAGGGCGGAGATGGCCACGTACTTGTCGTAGCAGAGGTCGATGCGTGTGATCAACGTGTCGATCGCCCTCGCCGGATCACTCATGATACTCCCGTGCGACGGCACCAACCGATCGGCCTTCGTGTCCTTGATTCGCCCGAGGCTCTCCTTCAATTCCCACTGAGCCCCGAGGAAGCCGTGATAGTCGGTGATCCGGCGTTTTTCGCGCTGGAAGCCTTTTTGGAGACTGTAGACGTCCCAGACGCGGCCTTCGTCGTAGATGCAGTCGCCCGAGAAGACGGTGCGTTGGCCGTCGACCTCGACCAGGTAGCTGACCGAGCCGTCGGTGTGGCCGGGCGTGGAAAGGACCCGGATTTTGGCCGGGCCCCAAGTGAGCTCCTGGCCGTCGCCCAACGTGCCGTCGACGCGGACCGGCTCGGCGAGCATCAGGTGATGGGGGTGCTGGTTGTAGAGGTGCCAGCGGCTCTTAGGGCTTTCCCAGTAGGCCGCGACGTTGTCGAAGTGATCGCGCTCGGCGGCCGGGACCGTGATCTGAGCGCCGCGGGCAGCAAACGCGTGGGCGCCGCACGCCTGGTCGCGGTGGTGATGAGTGAAGAGGACTTGGTCGACCGACATGATGACGAGCCGCGCAAGGGCCGTCGCGACACGGCCATCCCCGCAGTCGATCAACAGCGCCTTGACGCCGTCGCGCACGATGCCCACGTTGATCGGGCCGTGGTAGACCGAGAGGTGTTCGCTCAGCCGGGTGACGTCCCCGTCGGCCGGAGTGGCGTCCGGCTGAGCCGCCGCCGTGCCCGACGTTCTCCCGCCGAACGCGAGCCCCGCCGCTCCTGTCGCCGTCGCCTTAAGGAACTGGCGCCGGCTCTCGGTTCGCTTGATCCTGTCGCTGCTCATGGCGATCTCCTTTTGCATAGGTAGGGTGCGTAAAACGCACCGTATTTGCCAGCCCGGAGATGATGGTGCGTTTCACGCACCCTACGCCTACCTCTTGGGCGTCTGCGCGTCGCTCGCGTGCCGGTGTAGGTAGTCGAGGGCCATCAACGAGTGCGCCCGAACGCCCACCGGCAAGGCCGCTTCGTCGATGAGGAGCAGCGGCGTGTGGACCGGGTGGACCGCGCCGATTGCCTCGTTGCGCACGCCGAGGAAGATGAAGCAGCCGGGCACGTGCTCGGCGTAGTGGGCAAAATCCTCCCCGCCCATCACCGCCTGGGCCTCGGCGACGTTCTCTTCGCCCACCGTCCGCTCGAGCGAGGCGATAGTTCGGGCGACCAAATCCGGGTCGTTCCGTGTGCAGGGGCCGTAGTCTTCGAACTGGATCTCGGCCGAGGCGCCCAAGGCGTCGGCGGTTCCGCGCACGATGCGGCCGAACTCCGCCACGGCCTTCTGGCGGGCGTCCGTCGAGTGCGTGCGGATCGTGCCTTCGAGCGAGACTTCCCCGGGAATGATGTTCCAGGCCCGACCGGCTCGAATGATCCCGAACGAAACGACGACGGGGTCTCGCGCGTCGACCTTGCGGCTGGCGATGCTCTGGACCGCGGTGACGACGTGCGCCGAGGCGACGATCGGGTCGACCCCCAGCCAGGGCATGGCCGCGTGGGAATGCTCGCCGCGGATGGTCACCTGAAAGCGGTCGACGCTGGCCAGCAGCACTCCGGCTCGATAGGAGATTTTGCCCACCTCCAGTTCGGTGTTGACGTGCATCCCGAAGATGGCCGACACGTCGGGGTCTTCGAGCGCGCCTTCCTCGATCATCAGCTTGGCTCCGCCCTGTTCCCCGGCCGGCGTGCCTTCCTCGGCCGGCTGGAAGACGAGTTTGACCGTGCCGGGCATCACGTCGCGCATCCCGGCCAACACCTCGGCCGCCCCGAGAAGCATGGCGGTGTGGCAGTCGTGCCCGCAGGCGTGCATCACGCCCTCGTTCTGCGAGGCGAAGGGCAGCCCGGTCTCTTCCTGAATCGGCAGGGCGTCCATGTCGGCCCGAAGCGCCACCGTGGGCCCGGGCTTGCGCCCGCGAATCAGGGCCACCACGCCGTGGTGGGCCACGCCCGTCTTGATCTCGTCGACGCCGATCTCCCGAAGCCGCTCGGCGACCACCCGAGCCGTCCGCTCCTCGCGGTTGGAAAGCTCGGGATGGGCATGGAGGTCGCGTCGGATCTCGATGACCGCCGGCGTGACTTGCTTGGTCAACTGCTCGACGCGGTTGAGGATTTCGTCGGCCCCCAGCACGTGCCGGCCGTTTGCCAGCAATAGCGCACCCAAAAACACTACGGTAACCGTTCTCTTCATCATTTGGCTCCTCGTCTTGTCTCTCGGATGCGATGTTCGGCAGTACAGAGATCCAACCATCCTTTGCGCCTTAGCGCCTTGGCGAGAGTTCTCCCCCTCCCCTCAAAACCCCTCCAACTCCTCAACCAGCTCGGCGGTTGTCCGCAACCGCGCGAACTTGCGCTTCCAGATTTCGAAGCAGGCCGCCTGGATCTCGGGCCAGAGGGTCGCCACGCCGTCGGTCACCGCGGTGACGCGATAGTCGCGACTGGCGGCCGACATCAGCGTGGCGTTCACGCAGACGTCGGTCACCACGCCGGTGACGATCAGCCAACGGACGTCGCGGCTCCGCAGCGCCAAATCGAGCGGCGTTCCGTAGAACTTGTCGTAGGTATAGCCCTGAACGACGAGCTCGTCGGGCCGCGGTGTCAACTCGTCGACCGTCCGGGCGGAGTTGGGTCCCTCTCCGGAAAAGGGGACAGATCCAATTTGTGCGAAGCACCCTTCG
>CAZDHR010000022.1:0-33618 GCA_964505295.1 uncultured Planctomycetaceae bacterium | reverse complement strand
ATTACTCCACCGTTCCACCAGAGAACCGGTAACTTGTTGATCGCCCGCCCCTTATCTTCCTGTTTTCGCTAGCACGCTGCCTGCTTCCCACATTGCCTATGCTATCCATGCCTTCCAGTCGCCACTCACGCCCCTGCAAAATCCCCGAAATCGTTAGAGTCTTCCCCGCTATTGGCCGATCCATAGAACACCATGTGGTGCAACTCGTGCCAACAAGACGTGCCCGGACTCGCCTCGACCGAAACGGGGGAGTACTCCTGCCCCCGCTGCGGGACCGTCTTGTGCCAACCCGGGACCCGCGCGGCGCCGGAAGCGGCAAGTGACGAGGCCGGGCCGACGAGCTGCGACGCCCCGAATGAGCCCGAGCCCGTGGTCTTCATCCCGGACCCGCCGCCCACGTACGACGAGTGGGAGCTGGAGCAGAAGCTGGCGCACATCGAGCGGCTGCTGCGGATCGACAAGCCGGGCCCTTCTCGGCAGGGGGCCTCGCGGCGGAGCATTGCCCGAGTCGACGCGTCGCATGGAGGTTTAGCCGACTGGCACCACCCCGCGGCCGCCCAGGCCAAGGCGGCCCGGACGCGAGCCCGTTGGACCGAGCCCTGGCTGCCCCTGCTCACCTGGTCCGTCCTGGCCGTAGGAATGATGGCGTCCGCGTTCGGCGGCGTCTTGCTCGCCTGGGCGGCAGCCGGCGGACGGCAGGAGCTCTGGACGATCGGGATGCCGGTGGGGCTCGCTGGGCAGATCGTCCTCGTGATCGGGCTCATCCTCCAGCTCGATCGCCTCTGGCACGACAGCCGGGACACGGCCCAGAAGCTCGATCACGTCGGCGAGCGCCTGTTCGATCTCAACAAGAAGACCGCCCTGCTCGGCACAAGCGGCGGCGCCACCTCCTTCTATTCGCACATGGCCGGCGGCGCCAGCCCGCAACTCCTGCTGGCCGATCTCAAGAGCCAGCTCGATCTTCTCTCCGCCAGGCTCGGCCACGAGAAGTGGTGAGCGATAGTCGCTTCTCGCTCTGCGAAAAGACGCTTGTTCGCGGAGCGAACAACGACACTCAATGAAGTGTCGGTGCCAAGGACGGCAACGCTGGGACGCACGGCTACGGTTGCCCGGGCTGTCCAGGGCCCTGTCGAGCGCCCTGTGCAGCGCCCAGGAATGCCCGCAGATGGGCGTCGCTCCCGACGGTCAGCCGGGCGGCCCGCTCGAAAAGCGGCACGGCGCGGTCCGGCTCGCCGTCGAAGTGGACGAGCACGCCGAGCACGAAGGGAAGGTCCGGGTCGTGGGGCTGGTCGACAACCGCTTGGGAGAGCGCGCCGACGTGGGCGGTCTTCGCCCCCGGGTTTGTGCCGTAGAGACCCTGGACGTGGAAGCCGGAACGCGGCCAGTCCGGGGCGATTTCCAGGCCCCGCTTGAGCACCTTGGCCGCCTGCGGGTAGTTGCCCAGGGCAATCAGGGCGAAGCCCTGTCGGAAGTAGGCATCAGCCAGGGCGGGGGCGGCGTCGGCCGCTTTCTTGTAACGGCTGTAGGCCGCGGCGTATTTCCCGTCGGCGAAGTGGGCGTCGCCGAACCCGAGAAATCGCCCCCCCAGCTCGAACGACCGCTGGTTCGTCGCGCGCCGGACCGGCTCCTCGCGGTCTCCCTCGTCGCCACCCGCGACCAAGACCGCCCGGGGCCTCGCGGCGGCCGGGTACGTCGGGCTGAGGCCGAGGAACCGTTTCAAGGCCAGCGGTCCGTACAGAGACTCGGCCGAAATGTGGATCAGCGGCCAATAGGGGTATCCCCAATAGAAAGGCCGCGGATGGTGATAGTACGGGTCGAGCCCATAGTCGGGCGGATAGGGCGGATGCCAGTATCCTTGGCCGTGGTGAGGTCGGTGACGGTGGCCGGGTAGGTCGCCACCCCGATCGTGCCTCGCTCGCTGGTCGGCTGGGCCTCGATCCCGGTCGAACCTGGGGGGCGGAGATCCCTGGACGGCGAGCCCCGCGGTCCGATCGTCGGGACGCAGGTTCCCCATGCTTCGCCGGTGATCGTCGTCCGGTGTGCCGGATTGGTTGGAAGGGGCGTTGCTCGAGGCCGCCACGGCGAACAGCGCCGCCGACGCCAGGATGGCCGCTGAAAACCTCGTCACGATTCCTCCCCGTGCTCTCCGTAGACTGCCCTGTCGTTCGCCGCAGTGCCCCCGATCGCTGGCCTGGCGATACGGCTCTTTCGGGCTGTTCGCCTTTCTCAGCCCGGCCCGCTTGGAGCCGGTGGCGAACCGGGGGCGCGAGAAGCGCGTGCGAAGAGTCCGCGCCAGCACGAAGGGGGCACACGGCGTGCCACGAAGGAGGCTTTCGGCGAGAGATTGCCCGAAGTCGTTACCTGAAGGCAAGTAACGCCAACCGCCCGAGACGAGTCCCGCCCGCGCGAATTGTCGCGGTTGTGACGAGAACGACCGTTGGTGTAGTCAATACGACGACACGAACGGGGAAGCCATCGGCCGTCTCACCAGCCCATGAACCGCCGCACGGCGCGCGGGCCGTAGAGCGTCTCGGCGGGGACGACCACCGGCGGATAGACGTACCCCAGGCGGTAATAGGGGGTCGGGTAGTACGGGTAGTACGGGTAGTATCCGTACCCACCCGGATAGTAGGGTCTGTACCGCCGGTAGTAGTAAGGGTCGTAGCTGGGATAGTAGGGTTGCGGCACGACAATCACGGTGTTTGCGGGCCGCGTAGAGCGGTTCGACCCGTGGGTGGCCCGTCCGGCGGTGTAGGAGTCGGGGAGCAGGTTGCCCATGCTTCGACGGGTGTTGTCGGTGCTTGAGCGTCGCGCGGCGCGGTTCGACCCGTGGGTAGCCCGGCCGGCGGTGTAGGAATCGGGGTGCAGATTGCCCATGCTTCGACGCGAGTTGTCGGGCTCGTTCTGGGCCTGGGCGTTCTGGGCCGCGATTGCCGTGGTCAGAAGCAGGCCGACCGCGAGTGCCAAGGGGCTAGGTCGCATGACAAGTCCTCCTCGTGTGCTATTACCCGGATCACATGCCTCCTTTCGCAATTATCGGCACCCGGTGCAGGCCCGGCAAGCACCCGGCACCGCCCGAACCGCCCCGAGCCGACCTGCCGGCCCCCCCGTATGGCATTCCCGCACGTCTTCCCTTGCCAAGGCGTGCCGCTTGCTTCCCGGGCGATCGTCGCCTCAAATGGCAAGGAGAAGCTGCTATTCCCGGGGAGGGACATTTGGTTAGCCGGAAGCGACATTCAATTTCCGCGGAGGGACATTCGATGCACTCAGTCGCTATCATCAAGCTGGGCCGGACCGGCGCGGTCTCGGCAGCACTCGTTCTGGTGATCCCGCTTTTCTGGCAGTCGGCGTGCCGGGCCAGTGAGCAAGGCCGTGCCGCAGCGCAGGGGCCGAAGCGGGCTGAAGCGGTCGTCGTCACCGTCGTCTACGACAACTATCCTCTCAAGGAGGGAATGAAGACCGCCTGGGGCTTCGCCTGCGTGGTCGAGGGGCTGGGCGAGACGATCCTCTTCGACACCGGCGGCGGGGGCGAGCTGTTGCTTGCCAACATGGCCAAGGCGGGCTTCCGGCCGGAGCGGATCCGGAGTGTGGTCCTTTCCCACTTCCACGGCGATCACACCGGCGGGCTGGCCGACTTCCTGAAGGCCAACCACAAGGTACGGGTGTTCCTGCCCAAGGCGTTTCCGGCCGATTTCCGCGAAAAGGTCCGCGAGTCGGGCGCCGAGGTCGTCGAGACCGAGGGGCCGTGCAAGGTCTGTGACGGGGCCTGGACCACCGGCGTCCTCGAAAAGCCCCTCCCCGAGCAAGGGCTGTGCCTGGAGACTCCCGACGGCCCGGTCGTCGTCACCGGCTGCGCGCACCCGGGGATCGTGCGCATGGCCGAGGCGGCCCGCCGTCACGCCAAGAAGCCCGTTTTCGCCGTGCTCGGCGGGTTTCACATGTCGCGGGCTTCGGACGACCAGATCGAGGCGGCGATTCGCGGTCTCCGGGAGCACGGCGTCCGGCGCGTCGCGCCGAGTCACTGCTCAGGCGACAAGACGCGCCAGGCGATGGAGCAGGCTTTTGGCGAGCAATACGTGCGGTCCGGGCTGGGGGCACGTCTGGTCTTCGGCGGCCAAGAGAACGGCGCGTCTCGCTAGCCTGGATTCCCAGGGAAGGTTCTTCTCCGTCGATACGGTCTCCCGATAGACGGTGTCGAACACTTCTTTGCGGTTGCTCAGGTTGGCCAGGCCGGGGATGCAGCCTTCATGGGCGCACGAGCCGAAGGCGACGAGCACCTTCGACGTACTCGTGCTCGCTGGTGCGAATGCCGCCGTTGAACAGGCAGCCGCCGCACGAGGCGGCCCAGTAGAGCGCCAGCTTGCCCTTGGCCTTCGAAGCCTCCGGTTGGTCGGTCGTGGCCGGCTGGTTTTCGTTTGGGTTGTCCGTCATGCTACCACCTCCATCAGTTCCTCCCGTTCCTTGACGATGCTCGCCAGGGCCTCCTCGCGATCGACGTCTTCCTGCCAGTTTTGGCGCCAGTTGAGCGGGCCGAGCCGGCGGACCTTGTCGACCATCTCGTCGACGGCTTGGGCCAGTTGCTGCCCTTCGGCGGCGGAGGCCCAGACCAGTCGGAGTCGCTCGTCTTCCAGGCCCAACTGGCGGAGCACGTGCTTGAGCATGATGAAGCGGCGCATCGTCTTGTAGTTCTGGTTGATGTAGTGGCACTCGCCGGGATGGCACCCGGCGATCAAAACCCCGTCGGCTCCCTGCGAGAGGGCCTGGAGCACGAAGTTGGGATCGACGCGTCCGCTGCACATCACGCGGATGATGCGGACGTTCGAGGCGTGCTTGATGCGTGCCGAGCCGGCCAGGTCGGCGGCCCGGTACGAGCACCAGTTACAGAGGAACCCAACGATTTTGGGTTCAAAGGTGTCGTCGCTCATGTCAGGGTCCTTACGCTTTGCTGGAGATGTCGCGCAGGCCGCCCCGCGGGGGCCCACGCATCCGTTCTTCGTGCACGCGCGTGGGTCTCGCTCGGTTCGACCCACCCTACGGTTTCTCCGATCGAAGGTCCTAAGCCCAGGGGTTGCAACCCCTGGGCTTGGGAGTTTAGCTACTAACTAATACCAACTAGGACGCAGTTCCCGCTGCTGAGGGCGTGCCGGCCGGGGACTCGTCGTCGGCCAGGGCGTCCCACAGCGCGCCGGCGATCTCCGCGGAAATCTGGTCGAAGTTGAAATGGGCCCCGGCAATCGCGTTGGCCGGGCAGGCCGCCACGCAGGTCCCACACCCCTTGCACAACGCCGTGATCACGCGGCTGACCTGTTTCTCCTCGTCGAACTCGATGGCATTGAACGGGCACAACGTGTTGCAGATCCGGCAGCCCGAACATCGCTCCTCGTCGATCGAGGCCACGATCGGCTCGATGGTCACGGTGCCCTTGGTGATCATGCCTTGCACCCGGGCGGCGGCCGCGGCCCCCTGGGCCACCGAAGCGGGGATGTCCTTGGGCCCCTGGCAGACGCCGGCCACGAACACGCCGTCGGTCATCGTGGCCACCGGGTCCAGCTTGGGATGGCGCTCGGTGAACCAGCCCGACGCACTGCACGAAATGCCGCACTTTCGGCCCATCTCCTTGGCGTCGGCCTGCGGCTCCAGGGCCCCCATCAGGACGACCATGTCGACGGGGATGCGGCGCTGGCGGCCCAGTAGCGTGTCTTCCATCTGGACGATCAGCTTGCCGTGCTCGAAGGGGACGCGGCCGGCGTCGGTCACCTCGGCGACCTTGCCGCGGACGAAGTGCATCCCTTCGCCCAACAGCCGCTGGTAGAACTCCTCGTAATCCTTCGACGGCGTGCGCATGTCGATGTAGCAGGAGTAGACGTCGGCGCTGGTCTTCTCCAACACGAGATGCCCGAACTTCAACGCGGCCATGCAGCAGACGTTGGAACAATAGGCGTTATGGTTGGCGTCGCGGCTGCCCACGCAATGGATGATGGCGATGGCCTCCGGCTCGGTCTTGCCGTCGCGGAGCACGATCTTGCCGCCGGTCGGGCCGGCCGCGTTGCACATCCGCTCGAACTCCATCGAGGTGAACACGTTGGGGAGGCGGCCGTAGCCGTACTGGGAGACCTTGCGGCAGTCGAACATCTTCCAGCCGGTGGCCAGGATGACGTTGCCCACCTCGAGCTCGACGAACTCGTCTTCCTGGTCGTAGTCGATCGCGCCGGTGGGGCAAATCTTCTCGCACGCCCGGCATTTCCCCTTCTGGAACCAGATGCACGACTCGGTGTCGATCACGGGGTACCGGGGCACGGCCTGTGGGAACGGCGTGTAGATGGCCTTGCGCTGTCCCAAGCCGGCCTCGAACTCGGTGTCGACGACCTTCTTCGGGCACTTCTCGCTACAGATGCCGCAGCCGGTGCAGAGTTCCTCGTTCACGTAGCGGGCCTTCTTGCGGATGCGGACCTTGAAGCTGCCCACCGAGCCGCTGACCTCCTCCAGCTCCGAGTACGTGAACATGGTCACGTTTTCGTGCTGCCCGACTTCCGACATCTTCGGGGTGAGGATGCAGGCGGAGCAGTCGAGGGTGGGGAAGGTCTTGTCGAACTGGGCCATGTGCCCGCCGATCGAGGGCTCGCGCTCGAGAAGGTAAACCGGATAGCCCGCGTCGGCCAATTCGAGCGTGGCCTGCAAGCCGGCGATCCCCCCGCCGACGACCAGCGTGGCCGGGTTGACCTCGACCTCCATCGGCTTGAGCGGCTGTTGCAGCTTGACGCGCTCGGCCGCGGCGGCGACCTGCGCTTTGGCCCTTTCGGTCGCGGCGTCCTTGTCTTTAGCTACCCAGGAGACGTGCTCGCGGATGTTGGCCATTTGGAAGAGGTAGGGGTTCAGGCCGGCGTCTTCGCAGGCGCGGCGGAAGGTTTTTTCGTGCAGGTGGGGGGAGCAGGCGGCGACGACGACGCGGGTGAGCCCTTCCTTCTTGATGTCGTCCTGGATCATCTGCTGGCCGAGCGACGAGCACATGAACTTGTAGTCGCGCGAAACGGCCACGTCCTTGATGTTCGCGCCGGCCCACCGGGCGACCTCTTCCACGTCGACCATTCCGGCGATGTTGCTGCCGCAGTGACAAACGTAAATGCCGACCTTTTCGGCCATGATGGTTCTCCGGTCGTTTCGGGGATGCTGTTTGGATTCCTGGGGGTACGCGGCGGGGCTATGCCGTGCTCGTCGAGGCGGTCGACTCCAGCTTGGCCCGGATCACCGACTCGGCCCCCACGATTTCCTTGCCGAACCCCAGTGTCTTCGGCTCCAGCCCGAAGGCGATTCCCAGCATCTGGGTGAAAAACAGGATCGGCATGTTGAAGCTCGTGTGGAAGTAGTTTGCCGTGGGCCCCTGGTAGGCGTCGAGGTTCAACTGGCACATGGGGCACATCGTGAGGATCATATCGGCGCCTCGCTCGACGGCGTTGTCCAACAGCCGGCGGATGAGCTCGAACGCCTGGGGCTCGCTGATCTGCGTCATATGGCCGCCGCAGCAGTGGGTCTTGAGCGGGTAGTCGACCACCTCGGCCCCCAGCCAGGTGAACAGCTCGTCGAGCTTCACGGGGTGCTCGGAGTCGTCGAATCCGTCCAGGGGCCGCACGACCTGGCAACCGTAGTACGAGGCGACGCGCAAGCCGGCCAGCGGCCTCTTCACCTTCTCGCGGATCGCCGCTTCGCCCACGTCGGTGTAGATGACGTCCAGAAGGTGCCGCACGTGGACCCGCCCGGCCTGATAGCTCAATCCCCCGGCCGACAACGACTCGCCGATCTTGGCGTTCATCCCGGCGTCTTCCGTCATCAGGTGGTCGGTCTTCTTCAGATTCAAATAGCAGGCGGCACACGGGGCGACCAACTGATCGATCCCGGGGTCCACCAGGGCCAGGTTTCGGGCGACCACGGAACAGGCGACCAGCTCATCCTGGGAGAAGAACTCGGTGGCGCCGCAACAGTTCCAGTCGTCGAGCTCCACCAGCTCGATCCCCAGGATCTCCGCCACTTTGCGGCTCGAGATGTCGTACGCGGCGCTTGAGCATTCCAAAGAGCATCCGGGAAAATATGCGTATTTCACGCCGTACCTCTTAACGCGGCCTCCGGCCACAACCAAAAAGGGTTACTGAACAAACCACTGTACAAGATGCGCGCACGGCGCGCGCATCCTACAGACTAAGACTCTAACTCGCGGGCTTTCTTGATGATGGCGTGCAGTTGATCCAACTGGCGGATCTTGGTGGGCACCAGCGACATGCGTCCTCGGGTGAACATGGAGAGGCCCAGCGGGCCCATCTTCAGCATGGCCATCGGCTTGTTGAACAGGTAGTAGCGGCTGGCCAACCCGAACTCGAAGCTCCGACCGTATTTCTCCAACAGCCCGGTGAACGTGCGTGCAAGCGCCGGAGCGTCGGTCTTGGCGGCGAGCCCTTCGCGCAGCGAGAGCCGCTTCAGCGCGTACATGATCTCGGTGATGGGGATGTTCTGCGGGCAGCGTGTGGTGCAGGCATAGCAGGATACGCAGCACCACATCGTGTTGGACGATAGGACGCGCTCGCGCTGACCCGCGGCGATGAGCGCGAACAAGGTGCGGGGCGTGTACTCCATGTCGGGGCCGTTCGGGCACGAGCCGCTACAGCTCCCACACTGCATGCAGTGGACGATCCGCTCGGCGCCCGGCGCGTCGGCGACGACTTCATCCAAGAACGTCAAGCTTCGTTCGTCGGTCGGCATAGTGATCATCGATGGGCTACTCCCTTTCTCCGTAGTCGGCGTGACGCGGTCCACCGAGGTGGTTTCGTCACGATTGTCTTCCACACGACGCTCACCGCGCCGGCGCCCGTCGCGCCGGGTCCCGCTGCATCCTGCGCGGCGAATGCCCCCGCATTGCTCTTCCGAAGCCCAGGGGTTGCAACCCCTGGGCTTGGATGGAGTTGATTTACCGTGCAGGCGCACTTGGGGCCGGCTAGTAGGACGCCATCTCCTGGGCAATGTGTCCCGCAAGCGCCGCGGCGGTTCGTTCATCCAGCCCTGCCAGTCCGGCCCCGTTCGGGTCGGGTTGGACTTCGAGGGTGGTTACCTTACTGGTTTTTTCCCCGGCGACCGAGCCGAACTCGGCCTTCGTGTCTCGGACCAGGGCGCCGGGAAGCCGGCCCGTGTCCTTGGCCATCAGGACCATCAGACGATCGCAAGTGCCGGCCGCCTTGACGATGTCAGTCGGCGAGAGCCTCGCTTTCCCGGGGGTGGTCACCACGGGAAACATCCACTCGCCCAGCTTCTGCCGGACCTGCCACCCAATCCCGTGATCCTTCTGGAGCAGCCCGGGCTCGGCCACCAGACGCACCTTCGTCCGGTTGCGGTTGGTGATCGAGATGCCGGCGACCGAATCGGACGGGGCGGGGTGACTGGCCGGCTTGGGGGCGGTCGCCGTCTGACGCCGAAACGCCGCGTCGAGAATCTCCACGATCTCTCCGTCCGCAAACGGCTCGACCGCGTAATAAAAGATCCTCTGTTCCCGATAGGCCGCCTCCTTGTGGGTGTCCGTCGAGGCAACCACCACGAGTTTCACCGACGGCGCCGCTTGGTTGACACGGCGCACGAGATCCGGGCCCTCATCGCCGAACGAAGCCGCGTCGAACACCAGCACGTCGTAATCGGGGGTCGCCACGGCCGCGGCCAACTCGTCCCCGCTCGTCGCACGACGAACCTGGCATCCCAGCGACTCCAGTTGCTCGACTTGCTGCCGGCCCCGCGCCTCGTCGGCGTTGGCCAGCACCACGCACCGGGCCCTACAAGCTTTGATTTCCTCTTCCAGTCGGGTGGTGCAGATGCAGGCGATCCAACCTTTTCTACAAGGATCGTGCGCTAGCGCCGAAGGATCCTCGACCAGCGCGTCGTTGATGGCGACCACCACGCCGGAAACCGGCGACGGCACGACGACCGGGGGCCTGCCTTCCACGTTCACGGCGGCCAGCGGCAGCCCCTGGTAGACCACCTCGCCGATCCGTGGAAGGCGGACCGACTCGACCGTCGCTCCCTCTAATCGCGGCACCACGGCCCCGATGCACGCCGAACCGTCCTCCTCTCGCTGAAACCACGCCTCGTCCAGGAAGAACAGCTCTTCTCCTCGAGTCGCCCGCGACTGACCCGTCTCCGCCGCCGCGCCCCGGTTCTTTCCGTTGGCGCCCCGCTCGGCCAGCATACGCTGGAGCGACCGGGTGATCTCCTCCGGGCTAAATGGCTTAGTGATGTAGTCCGAGGCGCCCAGCCGTACCGCCGCGGCCGCGTTCGGCACGCTCGGATACCCCGTCATGATCAGCACGGGAACGTCCGGCTTTCGCTCGCGAAGCGCTTCGAGGAACTGGATCCCGTTCATCTCCGGCATCTTGATGTCGAGCAGAATGCCGGCGTATTCTCCTTCGGTGGCGCGATGGAGGCCTTCGCGCGCATCCGTGCTCTCCTCAACCTGAAACCCCTGACGTACGAAGATCCGCCGGCACGCCTGGCAGATGACCGCCTCGTCGTCGACGACCAGTAGTCTTGGCTCGTTGGACATGGCTTGTCTCCTTGGCCCGTTGGCTCTCGGCCACCCGGAAGGCGGCCCCCGCCAATCGTTACGTGGGCTTTCGCGTCAATCGGCGGACGAGGCGATTCCGGCCGCCGCACAGCGGCCGACCTTTTCGTCACCCACAAACCAACGAACTCGGCTGGTCGGAGTTGACTTGTCCGCTCGTGTTGCCAGGACACCGGTGCCTAACGACAAGGTGTCATCGCAATATCTATGCCAATTAAGCGCAGTCACCCACCGGCGCGGGAGCGACGAAAGCACAACGCTCGCTGCAAGGCATTGGCCGGCAAGCCTTTGTCGCCGTCGCGATCCGCCGCGGAATGGCTGCCGCCTGGAGCAAGCGACTCGCCAACAACGCCCGCGACCTGTACGGAGACGCAAGACGCCTCCGGCCGTGCGAAAGCCGAGAAAAGGCCAAGAAACACGGCGATATTGGCCGGTTCTTTGGGGCGTTCGCTGGAAGAGTCCTGCCTGGAGACTTCCGTCTGGCTGGCCGATACACGTGTATGGCGCGGCCATACATCTGCACTAGCGCACTGGGCAAGACCGACGGGTGAGACTGAAAGATGAGCAACGAGGAAACCGCCCGGCTCGGGGCCCTGACGGGTTTCATCGTTCCGACGCTTCGCGTCGGAACGCACCGCGGGGACGCTTTGCGTCCTGATCTGCGACGCAAAGCGTCGCAGCAATCGCGTTCCCACGTGAAGCGTGGAAACGATAGGCGGCGGGCTAGTCAGCCTGCCCGTCGGGTCCGCCCGGCGGAGGGGAGGAGGATCGTGAACGTGGAGCCTTCGCCCTCTCGACTCTCCACCTGCAAGTCGCCGCCGTGCTGCCGGACAATCCCGTAGCTGACGCTCAGGCCCAGCCCGGTGCCTTTGCCGATCGGCTTCGTGCTGAAGAAGGGCTCGAAGATCTGTTCGAGATGGGCTTGCTTGATGCCGCAGCCGGTATCGGCCAGCTTCACCAGCACCATGCCGTCCCGACTTCGCGTGCTGATGGTCAGCGTACCGCCGTTAGGCATGGCTTCACACGCATTCAGCGACAGGTTGAGCAGCACCTGCTGGAGTTGATTCATGTCGCCGTCCACGGCCGGCAAGTCGTCCTGGAAATCCTCGCGCACGGTGATCTGCTGGAAGGCCTTCCGGTTTCCCAACAGCCGGAGGGTCTGGCGAATCACGTCGTTCATGCTCAGCGGCTGCTTGACGACCGGCGTTTCCCGGGCGAAATCCAGCAGACTGCGGACAATCTCGGCGGCCCGCTTCGTCTCGTGGATCACCAGATCCAAATCCTGCTTGTCCTGCTCATCCAGGTTATCTTTTTCCCGGAGCAGGTGGGCGAAGGTCAATACGCCGGTCAGCGGGTTGTTGATTTCGTGGGCGACTCCGGCGGCCAGCCGCCCGATCGAGGCCAGCTTCTCGGATTCCGCCCGCAATTGCTCGCTCTTCCGTAGCGCTTTCTCCGCCCGCTTGCGATCGGCCAATTCCTTCTGATAGCCCGAAAGGGCGTACCGGAGCGCACGGTTAAGCCGCGTCACACAGACCGAGACGACACCGGCGATTGCCAAGAAGACAACGGTGCCCACCAGCCAGGGCCAGTACCGGCGAACTACGGCGCCTAATGTCACCTTTCCATAGTCTTGGTACGGGCCAATCTGAAGCTCTTTGAGGCACTCATGAACCGGCTGATAGTTCTGAGGGATCACCCAACCTGCACACTGGGCCGCCTTGGCCGCCGGAGTTTCGGGCGACATCCTCATCAGGGCGACGGCCACTTCCTGCGCCAGTTCGTCCCGCGTCTCCCGGAGCTTGGCCAGCGGCCATTCCGGATACACGCGCGTCGAGTGGAGCAAAGGGAAATCCACTTTCCCGCCGCCGTGTTCATGCAGGACGCGGAAGTCGTCCAGGCGGATCTTGCCTTCCGCGGCCATCCGCTCCAGCGTGTCGGTTCGGACGGTGCCGGCGTCCACCTTGCCGTCCCGCACCGCGTAAACGACCTGGTCGTGCGTCCCGGCGAACCGCAACTCTCGGAAGTCCCGACGGGGATCGATGCCGAGCTGTTTCAACTCTCTCCATGCCATCTGCCAGCCGCCGAACGAGTCTTCCTCGACGGCCATGAACGTCTTGCCTTTCAGGTCGGCTAGACGGGCGATGTCGTTTCGGTCCGCCCTCGCAAAGATGACCCCGGCGTACACCGTGAAGGGCCGGCCCAGGCAGACGTTGTTCAGGGTGACGATTCGGCTGGCCCCCCAAGACCGTTCCAGCTCGACGTACAGGGAAGGATTCGCGAAAACGAAGGGGACCTCTCCCCGCTCGACGGCCGGCACGACCTGATGATGCCCCAGCGGCGTGATCACGAACCGGTAGCCGGGGATCTGTGTTGACAGATACTCGGCCGTGGGACCCCACTGCTCCAGACATTGTTGCGTGCCCCGCTTGGCGAGGACCCCGATTCGCACCGGCTGGGAGTCCTCGGACGCGGCGAAAACGCTCCCGACAACAACGAGCAAGAAGCTCCACGCCAAAACCAGCTTAGGCGTCGGGTGAGCCAGCGCTTCTGAGAAAGGGCGCATCGGTGTTTTCGCGATTCTGCGTCCCACGGGATCGAGGCTGACGCTGCGCTCCATCGAGCAATCGAGAATGCGAGCAGAGTCCCGCCCCCATGATTATCCCGCCTTCCCCGTGGAATCGCAAGGCTCCTGGGGCCGGGAGCCGGGAGGTCAGGCGGTCTTGGCGACGGCCGCGGCTGCGGGCTCCGCAGGGCCCGCAAAGACCTGGATCTTCTGCGGGGCAACGAAGACTTCCATGCCCTTCGTGATATTCCGCGAGAGATAGCGATCTTGAGGCAGCTCCGCATGCAGGTGTTCGCCCGACTCGGCCACCAATTCCAGCCGGACATTGGGCCCCGCCGAATGGACGTGCGTGACCACCGCCTTGAAGCTCGGGGCGCCGTTGCGCTGGGTGTCGACCTCGAAGTCGTGGGGACGGATGAAGACCCGCGCAGGTTGGGTCGGCGTCTGGGCGTGTTCGGGCGAGTCCCAAGAGAGCGTGGCGAAGTGGATCTTGCCGCCTTCCACGCGACCGTGGAAGAAACTGACCTGGCCCAGGAAATTCATCACGAACTCCGTGTCGGGCCGATGAAACACCGCGTCCGGCGTACCGACCTGCTCGATCCGGCCCTGGTTCATCACCACCACGCGGTCAGCCAGCTCCAGCGCCTCGTCCTGGTCGTGGGTGACGAACACGCTGGTCACGTGGATCTCGTCGTGCAGCCGGCGGAGCCACCGGCGCAGCTCCTGGCGGACCTTGGCGTCCAGGGCCCCGAACGGCTCATCCAACAGCAGCACCTTGGGCTCGATCGCCAGCGCCCGGGCCAACGCCACCCGCTGACGCTGACCACCCGAAAGCTGCCGCGGATAGCGACCGGCGAGATCCTCCAACTGGATGAGCCGGAGAAGCTCGTGAGTCTTCTGCCGGATGGCCGTTTTCGACGGGCGGAGCCTGCGCGGACGCACGCGGAGCCCGAACGCGATGTTCTCCCGCACGGTCATGTGGCGAAACAGGGCGTAGTGTTGAAACACGAAGCCGACCCGGCGATCGCCCACGCGGCGCCGGGCGACGTCCTCGCCGTCGAACAGCACCCGCCCGCTCCCTTCGTCCGGCTGCTCCAAACCGGCGATGATGCGAAGCAGGGTCGTCTTTCCCGACCCCGAAGGCCCCAACAGCGCGACCAGCTCCCCGCAGCTCACCGACAGGCTGACGTCGTCCAGCGCGGTGAAATTGCCGAAGGTCTTGGTGATGTTCGAAACGCGAATCCCCATAATTACGACTCCCGGAATGAGCCCGCCTCGACCTGCGCCGCCTGACGCGCACCGTGCCACGCGAACGCCGATTTGAGCACCAGCGTGACCAGGGCGACCATCGTCAGCAGCGAAGCGACGGCGAAAGCCGCCGCCGTGTTGTAATCGTTGTAGAGCACCTCGACGTGCAACGGCATCGTGTTCGTCTGCCCACGGATGTGCCCCGATACGACCGACACCGCCCCGAACTCCCCCATCGCCCGCGCCGTGCAAAGGATCACGCCGTAGAGCAGCCCCCACTTGATGTTCGGGAGCGTCACGCGCCAGAACGTCTGCCATCCGCTCGCCCCCAGCACGCAGGCTGCCTCTTCCTCCTCGGTGCCCTGGGCCTGCATCAGCGGAATCAGCTCCCTCGCCACGAACGGGGACGTGACGAACATCGTGACCAGCACGATCCCCGGGACCGCGAAGATGATCGAGACGCCGTGCGCTTCGAGCCACGGGCCGAGCCAGCCGTTGCGTCCGAACAGCAGCACGAAGGCCAGCCCGGAGATCACCGGCGAAACGGCGAAGGGGAGATCGATCAGCGTCACGAGCACGCTGGAACCGACGAAGCGGAACTTGCCGACCGCCCAGGCGGCGGCCAGGCCGAACAGCGTGGTCATGGGCACCGCGATGGCCGCCGTGAACAGGGTAAGGCGGATCGCCGAAAGCGAGTCCGGGTCGCTAAGCGAGGCCCAATAGGCCGTCGCTCCCTTGGCGATCGCCTGGCCGAACACGGCTACCAGCGGCACCAGTAGAAACAGCGCCAAGAACGCCAGCGCCACGGCGATCAGCACCCAGCGCAGAAGCGGCCCCTCCGAGGTCGCGCACACCGCGCGCGTTCCGCAGCCCGTTGACGTACGACGTGCTATCGCTTCGGCCATCGCGTAGTCCTCTTCAGCTATACCGCCGGCTTCGCCATTGCAGCACGTTGATCGCGAACAGAAGCACGAACGACGCGACGAGCATCACCACGGCGATCGCCGTCGCCTCGGCGTAGTCGTACTGTTCTAGCTTCGTGACGATCATCAAAGGCGCGATCTCCGTCTTCATCGGCATGTTGCCCGAGATGAACACCACCGAGCCGTATTCCCCCAGCCCGCGCGCCAGGGCCATCGCGAACCCGGTGAGCAGGGCCGGGAAGACGCTCGGCAGGATCACCCGGGCGAACGTCTGCCATCGCGTGGCGCCCAGGCTGGCGGCGGCCTCCTCCAGCTCCGGCTCCAGGTCCTCCAGGGCCGGCTGGAGCGTTCGCACGACAAACGGCAGCCCGATGAAGGTCAGCGCCACCACCACGCCCAGCCGCGTGTACGCCACCTGCACCCCCGCCGGATCGAGCCACCGTCCGATCCAGCCGTTCGGGGCGTAGATCGAGGTCAGGGCGATCCCCGAGACGGCCGTGGGCAGGGCGAAGGGCAAATCGACCATCGCGTCGACGATCTTCTTGCCCGGAAACGTGTAGCGCACCAGCACCCAAGCCACCACGAGCCCGAACACCGCGTTGATCGACGCCCCGGCCAGCGACGCCCCGAAGCTCAGCCGATACGACGCCATCACCCGGGGATCGACCACCGTCGCGACGAACCGATCCCACGGGATCGCGGCCGAGCGAAGCAGCAGGCAGGCCAAGGGAATGAGCACGAAAAGCCCCAGGTACGAGAGCGTGAAGCCCATCGTCAGGCCGAACCCGGGAAGAACGCACGGTTGTTTCAAGGAAACTCTTGCAGCCATGGTCGGATGGAAGAAGAAGATCGTGAAAGAAACGCCGCAACACTACTCCCCTCTCCCGCTTGCGGGAGAGGGGTCGGGGGTGAGGGTGGTATGGCCCTGCTACAGCCTCCATGAGTATTCGATCGCGCCCCAACGAGGTCTCCGCCCGATCGGTTCCCAGCACGTCACGGGCGGTAGATCTGGTCGAACACGCCGCCGTCGTCGAAATGGGCCTTCTGCGCTTGCTGCCAGCCGCCGAACACCTCGTCGACGGTGAATCGCTCCACGTCGGCAAACCGCTTCACGTCCTCTTCCGTTGCGAACGACTCGAAAACCGGCCGGAAGTAGTGCTTGGCGGCCAACGCCTGCCCGGCCGGCGAATAGAGGTACTCCAGATACGCCTGGGCCACCTTCCGCGTGCCGTGCCTGTCGGCGACCCGGTCGACGAGCGTCACGGGCGGCTCGGCCAGGATGCTGATCGACGGCACGACGATCTCGAACTGGTCCGGCCCCATCTCGTTGACCGCCAGGAAGGCCTCGTTCTCCCAGGCCAGCAGCGCGTCGCCGATCCCCCGCTCGACGAAGGTCATCGTCGACCCCCGCGCGCCGGAGTCGAGCACCGGCACCCGACGATACATCTGGGTGACGAACCGGCGGGCCTGCTCGTGGGCCTTGGCGACCTCGTCGGCGTGCTTCGGATCGTCGAGCTTGGAGAAATCACCCAGCTCCCGCTTCAGGACGAACCCCCACGCCGCCAGGTAGTTCCACCGGGCCCCGCCGGACGTCTTGGGGTTCGGCGTGATGATCTCCATCTCGCCGCGGACCAAGTCGTCCCAATCGTGAATACCCTTGGGGTTCCCCTTTCGGACCAGGAAGACGATCGTCGACGTGTAGGGCGCGCTGTGGTTGGGCAGGCGCCGCTGCCAATCCGCGGGCAACAGGTCGGCCTTCCGGTGGATGGCGTCGACGTCGTAGGCCAGCGCCAACGTGATCACGTCGGCCTCCAGCCCGTCGATCACCGACCGGGCCTGCTTGCCCGCACCCCCGTGCGACATCCGCACGGTCACCGGCTGGCCGCAACGATCCGCCCAGTATTGGGTGAACGTCCCGTTGAACTCCTTGTACAGCTCGCGGGTCGGATCGTAAGAGACGTTGAGGATCTCCACGGGCCCCTGGGCCGCGGCGTCGGGTCGAGCGGCCGGGCCGGACCCGGCAGTCTGCCCAGGCTCCGGCGACGGGGCACAGCCGCCCGTGACGAGCACTCCGCAGGCAATCGCGAGGAAGCAGAAGCATCGGCCTCTCGGTCCCATCCGGAATTCCTTTTGCTGAGATCGATCTCCACGGCACACCCGGTTTCCGTACCGGCGAGCGAGGAACGAGATAGGCAACTTCCATGCCAATGGTGCGGCAGGCCCCGCCTTCGCCGTATCGCGGATGGTTTGGAAAAGATGGGAGGAATAGTCCGGCGCACCGAGGCCAGGGGCCGTTATATAAAACGGACGAGACGTGGACATATCACGGCGCAGCCACGATATGTCACGGATGCTGGTCTGAGACCGTCACTCCGCTCGCGGGGGAAGCAAGTCGGCCGAAGCCGCCTCGGGGCAGGCCCGCTAATGCGGCGGGGCCGGCTTGCGGAACCGGGCCTTGGCGTCACGGGCCGGATCGTGGTCCGGATTGGGCGTGGGCATCTGGGCGCCGACCCCGTCGCGCCACGTGTGCAGCATGCGGCGGAGCTGGTCCCGCTTCTCGGGCATGCGCTCGGCGAGGTTCTCGCCCTCGCCGAGGTCGTCCCGGAGGTTGTACAGCTCCACGCGCATGTCCTCGTAGAACTCGATCAGCTTCCAGTCGCCCGCGCGCACGGCCCCGTACGGCGTGGCGCCGCAACTGTGATAGTGGGGGTAGTGCCAGTAAACGGCCTCCCGGCCGAGCTTCACCCGGGGATCTTTCAGAAGCGGGACGAGGCTGAGGCCGTCGACCTTCGCGTTGTGCTCGGGATCGCCTTCCACGCCCGCAATCTCCAGAAGCGTCGGGTAGTAGTCGATGGTGATCACCGGCTCGTCCGACGCGCTCCCTGGGCGGGTCACGCCGGGCCAGCGGATGATCGTCGGCTCGCGCACGCCGCCTTCGTACGTCGAGCCCTTGCCGTCGCGGAGTGGCTTGTTCTCGGTGGGGTTGCCGTCGCGGTCCAGCCCGCCGTTGTCGCCGGTGAACACGATCGCGGTCCGGTCCGCAATCCCCAACTCGTCGAGCTTCGCCCGGATGCGGCCGACACTGTCGTCGACGCTTTGGACCATGGCCGCGTAGACCGGGTTGGTGTGCCGCATGCCCGGCTTGACCTTCGTCTTGTACTGCTCCACGTAATCGGCCGGGCCTGATCCCAAAACGTGACAGCATCGCGAGCCGAAACTGCGGCAAACACCGACCTTTTGGGCGATGGAACTCGCCTGAATGCGTGGTTCGGTCAAAAAAACACCTGAACGTCGCGGATTGCCGCAGGAGCAAGTGCACGTAACATCAATCGCATCACGGGGTTACATCACATAAGGAATCGTCACGTTTTGGGATCACACCCTAATCGGCCTTTCCCCCGAGGGGCGTGTGGACGTTGAAGTAGGCGAAGTACAGGAAGAACGGCCGGTCGCGGTTCTTCTCGATGAACGCCAGCGCCTCGTCGGTGAGCCGATCGGTGAGATACTGCCCCGGCTCGGCGCCCTCGGCCACCCGGGCGTCGTAGCCGCCCTTCCTGTAGGGGTAAAAGTACGTGCCCGGGTGGCACGTGCCGGCGACCTGCACGTCGAAGCCCTGCTTCAGCGGGAAGTAGTCCTCGTCCTCGATGAACCGCTTTTCCGGGTCCCGCGGCGCCAGGTGCCACTTGCCCACCTGCGCGGTCGTGTAGCCGCCGACCTTGAGGGCCTCGGCCAGCGTCACGTAGCGGTGCTCCAGTCGCATGGTCCAGTCGGGCACTTTCAGCTTGGCGTGGGGGCGCGGATGGCCGGGGATGAAATCGGTGACGTGGAGCCGGGCCGGGTACATCCCGGTCATGGCGGCCGCCCGGGTCGGCGAGCAGACCGTGCAGGCCGCGTAGCCGTTGGTGAATCGCATGCCCGCGCCGGCCAGCCGGTCGATGTGGGGCGTCTGATACAGATCGCTGCCGCAGTAGCCCAGGTCGGTCCAGCCGAGGTCGTCGACCAGGAGGAAGATCAAGTTCGGCCTGGCCGCGTTCGCATTCTCCGCCACGAGATCGCCCGACGCAACGACCGACGCGATCGCAAGGATTGAAGCCTGGAGGACAATACGTGACGCGAACTGGCGAGCATTCATGGGAACGGGACCTTCTCGGGGGCGTGAAAACGAGTGGGCGCCGCGGACTCTCCGGGGCACGGACCTCGGTGATCGGAGCCCGCACTGTGAGTGTACCACCGAGCGCGGCCGACGTCACGCAGAAGCGAGTGGACCGTGATCAGGGGCCGCGGTCGGGGGTCAGGGGCCGGCGGTCAAGGGGCGGGGCCCAATCGCCAGCGCGGGTCACCCACTCGATGTGCGCCCGTGTCCTGACCCCGCACGCGGCGGACAACTGCCGTGCGACGACCAGGTTAAACGCGTGGACGCAAGAAGCTGGCTCCGGGCGCGTTGCACGCGTCTGGGCGCGCCAAGATCGACCTTGTAGGACTTGCGGCGCTCTTGCCTGCCCGTCTCTCCCATGACCCCGAGATCCCCCGAAGTCCTTTTGCTGACTACATGACCCATTTCGCCAGACTTCTCGTGTTTTCGTACCCCCCTACACACATGCTCCTTCTCTATTGACTCGAAGAGTACTTTGATTCACCATGCCGCCCCGACCACTCGTTGCCTGTTTACCCGCGAGGCCAGTCATGGACGGCGAGACTCTGCGCGAAGGAATCTTCTGTCTCAATACTCGACGGTTTGGCACAGTCGCGGAACTGATCGTCAAGCGACTAGTGAAGCTCGGCAAAGGTCGCAGTCTTTTCCACGACCTATACGATGACGTTGCAAAGAAAAGAGTAGAGGTGAAGTTCTCTCGCGTGCTGAAGAAAGCCGACATCCCCATTACGGAGGAGACATTACTGCAAGGCATCGGGGCGGCAACTAGCGAGCAGCGAATGATCGCGTTCAGCAATTGGCAAGAATGCAAATTCGACTGCAACATACAGCAGATAAAGCGAGCAGAATTTGATGTCCTGTACTACGGACTCTTCTTCTCCGACGTCGTATTGATCTTTCACATTGACAGCGATGAGATTGGACCGCAGATTTACTACTCTGACAAGCAGCACAAGGGCAATATCGGAGAAGGTCAATTCCACATAAACCAGGACACGCTACAAGTCCATCTGGACAGCTATCGATACCGGCGGCTTACCTATGATGATCTTCTCGATCTCCTGACCGATTAGAACAACATCGCCTGTTCTTCCGTTGACATTCTCTTTGTCTCCCGCCGTCTAACGTCCCCCAGCACGTCCTCGAACGGATGGCTGTTTTGCCATCCCAAAAGCCCTCGTGACCGGAATCGGTCAAGTCTGCGAATAGCTATCTCACAATACACTGGGTCCAGATCTGCTGTGAAGCACCGTCGATCAAGCCTTTCGCAGGCGAGCAACGTCGTTCCTGAGTGTGAAAAGAAGTCTAGCACCACCGCTCCCTTGGATGAACTGGCCTGTACGATTCGCTCGATTGCTGCAAGTGGCTTCTGGGCATAACAACCCGAGATGTTCTCCTCCATTCGGTAGAAGACTTGCTGTATGTCCACCCACACATTGCTTGCCCTGATGTTTTCAGACCTACTACGCTCCATGTTCTCTGTCAACTTCCCATTGACTTCTTTGTAATAGCCACGAAGTACCTTGGGAATATCGGTATATTGAACCTCAAAAAGGGGCTTGCCTTTTGTGTAGTACAAAAGCTCCTGTCTGACTGCCATCCAGTTCTTCTGTGTACCGTATCCTCTCTGGTTGCGCATGGTAATGAACGATCTAGGACTCACGCCCGCCATTCCGCGCATCATTAACATGAAGTCAGGGAGAGGCTGGAATCCGTTTTTCTGATCCGCCCCTAGCCATACGTAAAGCGAAGAGTCCTGCGCAAGGCACCTTACGGTCACATTAACCCATCGTTCGCACCAAGTTATGTAATCGCGCAGCGCGCGCTCCTCAAAAGCGACAAGGTTGTACGGGGGGTCTTGAATGGCAAGCTGCGCCTGAGACTTCTGCATTAGCTGCGAGACCTCATTTGAATCAGTGGCGTCAAGACACGCCACGCGGTGCTTTCGCGTAGGGTCCTCCCACACATCGCCTCGCTGAAGCCTGCAATGAGGAAGTACCTTGGCACGAATATCGGTGTCCGAATCTAGTCTAGGCAAAGGGTTGTTCTTCATAGAACACTGAGCCTCACTGCTATTGTTGCCAAACGGAAGCGGTAGTTGTCGTCACAGACATCGGGGATTTTCGGGCTCTTGCCGTGCCCCGGTATCTCGTGAGTAACCACCACTGCCGTCAGTAACGCCGTAGAGTGACGGTTCGTGATGATTCCACTCCGTTGCTGCGAAGGCTTGTGCCTCGTCGCGCAGCTTCTGAACCGTCAAGGCGGGTCGAGTTCCATTCTTTCGGGGCATTGCGACTCCTTCATTGCTGGACCTGCCACGATTTTACGACTGTCGAAAGAACGCGCCAACCCCGTGTTGGCAGCGTTGTCCCCAGTCCGGTACAATGTCGTGTGAGGTCGCACAATACCGCTGCCACAATTCCAAAGCGAAGCAGAGTTTCGCCAGAACTGGCTTGGTCCGTTTCTATCCAAATTGGGCTACATCTTCCCAAAGCACGTTCACGGCGCATCCGAGAAGAGCGTGGCCGCTCGACGAAGCTTTTCGGCGTTGCGTTCGAGCAGTTGCAGCTCCGCGGGCGGGCCCGCGAGGACCGGTTGGCCGTCGCTGTTCGGATCGAGCTTGAGCGCCGGGACGGGCGGGAACCCGGTCGCCTGGTTGGCGACGACGCGGAGCCGGGGACGATCGGTCACGCAGCGGCCCTCGGCGACGTCCTCCTCGGCCCAGTAGGTGATGGGCGCACCCTCGCGTCCCGAGCGGGCCGGCTCGACGAGGCCCTCGTACTCGCCGTTTGCGAGGACGGCCGTGTCGCCCGGCTCGAGCGCCGCATTGGCCTTGGCAAGCGTCTGCCAGGGATGCCCACGCGTTCCCGGGTCGGCGTCACTTCCGTCGGGAGACAGGTAGTACGTGGCGCCAGACGCCGCGGACGAGAGCAGCAAGACGGCCGGAACAGAAAGGCAACGGAAACGCAGGGACATCATCACCTCCCGGACCTGGGCAAAGCCTGACCATGGACTCCGAGGCAGGTACATGCGACTTCCACGGCGTGCCATTGTCGTCGCTCGATGCCGGCCAAGCAACCGGGCAGGGTGGAGGAACGCCAGGTTCCGTCGCCAGCCGCCCGGCGGTTGGCCCATCGGTTGTCTCTCACGAGCTGGCCGCTACAATCGTAGCGATGGTCAATACCCATTAGCCTGCCCGGAGCCTGCCGATGAAGTGGAGCCGCCCCGTTGTCGCCGTGACGCTCGGTATCGTCGCCCTTCTTCATTCCTCACAGGCCGACGAGTGGCCCCAGTGGCGGGGTCCGAACCGCGACGGCGTCTGGGCCGAGACGGGCGTCATCGGCAAGTTCGATTCGCCCCAGATCGAGCTGAAGTGGAGGGTCCCGATCTCCAGCGGCTACAGCGGCCCGACCGTCGCCGACGGACGGGTCTACGTCACGGATCGCGTGGCCGAGCCCGACGAGATCGAGCGCGTCCATTGCTTCGACTGGGAGACCGGCCGGACGATCTGGTCCCACGGCTACGGTTGCCGCTACGAGGAGTTCAAGTATCACGCGGGGCCCCGCGCCTCGGTGCTGATCGACGACGGACGCGCGTACAGCCTGGGCGCGGCGGGGCACCTGTTCTGTTTCGAGGCCGCGACCGGGAAGGTATTGTGGAGTCGGGACCTGAAGGCCGAGTACAAGATCCGGATGCCCAATTGGGGCATTGCCGCCTCGCCGGTCGTCGAGGGCGACCTGCTCATCGTGCAGATCGCCGGCGACAACGCCTGCTTGTGTGCCTTCGACAAACGGAGCGGCGACGAGCGTTGGAAAGCGCTTGCGGACGACGCCTCGTACGCGGCGCCGATCGTCATCGATCAGGCGCGAGAGCGCGTGCTCGTTTGCCAGACGGGGGACCGCATCGTGGGCCTCGATCCCCGCAGCGGCCGCCTGCACTGGGAATACCCGTTCCCCTGGAAGAATTGGCCGATCGGGATCGCCACACCCGTCGCCCACGAGGGCTTGGTGCTGATCTCCGACGCCCACAAGGGCACCCTGCTGCTGCGGCCGTCGCAGGAAACCCTGACGGTGGAGAAGGTGTGGCACCGCCAGCGACGGGACTCGAAGGACGGCAAGGCCCTGCACTGCCTGATCTCGACCCCCTTCGTCGACGGCGGGCACGTTTACGGGGTGGACGGGCGCGGCACGTTGCGCTGCCTGGATTTGGCCACGGGCGAGCACGTCTGGGAGGACAAGACGGCCGTGCCGGAGAACCGCTTCGCCACGATCCATCTGATCCGTCATGGTGGGCAAACGTGGATGTTCAACGAATGCGGCGAGCTGATCATCGCCCGGCTCACGCCCGACGGATTCCACGAGATCAGCAGGGCAAAGCTCATCGACCCCACCCGGGAGCAGTTGCGCCGACGCGACGGCGTCACCTGGTCGCACCCGGCGTTCGCCTATCGCCACGTGTTCGCGCGCAACGACCGCGAGCTGGTGTGTGCGGACTTGTCGGGGGAGTGAACCAGGGACGTTGGTTGCGCCGGTCGAGCCCGCGCCGACGGGCAAAGCAGCCGCGTGGTGCGACGAGCGGACGTGCGAGCAGCAGCGAACCATCAGCCTCGTTCCCAAGCTCCTGCTTGGGAACGCATCTTCTGGAAGCTCCGGCTTTCGATCCGCCGAAACAGAGCCTCGCGCAAGTCGGTTCCCAAGCAGGAGCTTGGGAACTAGCACCGAACGGTTCTTGAGCTGTTCCGCGTTAACCTTGGCTTGTCACACTAACCCGAAGCGCAAGCGAGGGAAAAGGGGATTTTCCTCGCTTGCGCTTCGGGCTAGTGTGTCGTCTCAGACTTTACGCCAATCAGCCGAAAAACTGCTTGGTGCTAGTGGACGTAGCGGAGTAGTGCGACGAGCCGATGGGGCACGCGTGATGGGACGAGCGAAGTTTCGGAATCAGCCTTCGGCCAGCCAGCCCTTTTCGTCGAGCACCTGCCAGGCAACGCGAATGTGCTGTTCTTGGAACATCCGCTTCCGGTCGTTCCAGGAGTAGACTCCGGCGACCACGTCATCGGCCGTCGACGCGCCCTCTTGTTTCGCCACCCAGTGGGCCGTCGCCAGCAGTTCCATCCCGTAGGGCGTCTCGAATCCCCGAATCAGACCTACGACGCGGTCGAATCGCCGGCGCGTTTCGGGATGATTCCGCAGAAACGCCTCCGCCCGCTCCGAGGCCCGGGCGTTCAGCTCGATCTGCTTCTCCGGGTCGTCCTCGGCATCGCCGTATCCGGTGATGAAGTGTCCTTCGACATGGCTGAGCACGTGCCGCAGTTTCTCCGCGTACGGGCCGTAGGGGCCTTTGGCGAACCCCAACCGCAGGTTCTCCCCCGCCTCTTGCATGAAGTACATCAGCTTGTGGATCTCCAGCAGCGAGACGTACGGGTCCATCGCTGCCGCCAGGTAGCGGCGCATCAGTCCCAGCAGAGCCGCCCGCCCTGGCGTCATGTTCGGAGTCCTCTTGGTCTTCGCCATCACTTCCGCAGCGGGTGCGCCGGCCGGTTCAAAAACCAGGACATCGACGTCCGGCAAGGCGCCGAACGCCTCTTCGATCATCGGCCGGACCTGGCTCCACTTCAGCCCTCCCAGCCCGCAGCCAAGCGGGGGGACCGCTACCGATTCGATAGCCCGGGTGCGGACTTCCTCGACCAGTGCCTCCAAACCTGCTTGAATGTCTTCGATCCGGCTCTTGCCCTTCCAGTGCCGCTTTGTCGGGAAGTTGATAACGTAACGAGGGTTCTGCAACTGGTTGAGCTTGAAGACGAACATTTTGCCGGGACGCAGTTCACCCCGGTCGCAGGCTTTCTTGTAGGCCGCGTAGTTCTCGGGAAACTCCTTACGAAACTGGAGTGCGATCCCCCGCCCCATGACTCCCACGCAGTTGACCGTGTTGACGAGGGCCTCAACGTCCGTCTGGAGGATGTCGCCTTTCTGAAACTCAATCATCGGCCTTCTCCCCAGAAGTACCATCCGCGTTCGACGCACGCGGGCGGCTTGTGGTCGGCCTCGGCCAGCACGGCTTGTATCTGCTCGAGGATCCTCTGATCCGCTACGCCGATCTTCTCAACCAGCGACCAGGGGAACGACTCGTACACGAGGAACTCTGCTTGCGCTCCTTGACCGCGGCGCCACGAAAATCGACCGCCTCGACCGCGGCCCAGTCCACTTCGTCCAGACTCTCCAGGGAGTCGTAGAAGCTGGCATAGCGTGCACCCGCATTGGTGTTGCTGAACGCCCAACGCACGCCGTGTTCCTCAGCAACCCGCACGGTCTCGTGCAGGTCCGCCTGGAGATGGACGATCGGCCGCTGTCCTCCGCGATAGCTCAACTCCGGGTGATTGCCCCGGTAGAGGATGTAGAGCATGATCGACCGCGGGCAGAAGTAGAACGGTACGTATTGTCCGACCGTGGTGCCAGGATGGCAGGAGACCGCCAATTCTCCCAGCCGTCGCCTCTTGATCTCCGACATGCCCACGATGGCGCAGTCCAAACCCAACTCGATCCGCTTGGCGTCCGACCAGAGCCTGCCCGCCCTGACGATCTGCGGCAGATTGCCGAGATGCGTGATGTGGTAGATCTTCGGTCGAGAGGGAACGGTGGCCATCGTGACTGTCGGTCTCTACCATCGGCCGCTGCGCCGACTGCATCAAACTCCGCGTCTTCCTCCCACAAATCATCGCTGTCCGAGGAGGAAAGGCAAGGGGTCGGGCGGCTTTCTTGCCTGTCGTTACAGCCGCTCGCATGCGAGGAGTTGCCGAAATGCGCCGATCCCATCCGTCCTCGCCGCCCAAGCAAGGAATTGCACGACGAAATCGACTTCCGACTCCCTCTTCCGACCGCGATGGAACGCGCTTCACCCAACGTCCACCACGCAACGAAACCCGATCGTAGCACATCGGTCGAGGCCCGGCCACATGAGGAGGAACTTGGCGGCGAAGTTCGAGGGGCGCGGGCCGCCGTCGGCGTACCAGTGGGAGCCTTCGGCCTGGTAGTACGATCCGCCCTTGAGGATGGCGAACCGCGTGCGCCCGTCGCTCCGTTGGCTCTCGGTCCATTCCCAGGTGTTGCCGCACATGTCGTAGCAGCCGAACGGGGAGCGGCCGTCGGGGAAGGCGGCGACGCCGGTCGTGCCGCCCGTTTCGCCCCTGTTCGAGCGGCCGGGCGATCATGTTCAGCACCACCGGCACGTAGGGCGTCCCGTCGGATAGCTCGAAGTCGCGCGAATCCCGGGGGCTGACTTGGACGAACAGGTCGGCGGTCTCGGCCGCACGGGCGGGCCAGCCCGCAAGCGACGCGGTGACGAACACCGACATCAGCACCAAGCGATTCATGATGGCTTGCTGCGCAAAGCGACCATGTTGGACGATGTCCTCCTACCCTTGCGACGGACGTCACTCCTCCAGAGCGAAGGTTATGGTTTAGCATAGGGGAGCCGACCGAAACTGTCCACGGCGCTGTGGAGGACCCCCTACGTGGGATATCCTGAAGCATAGAGCATAACCTGCCACTACTGTGTCTCCAGTGCCTCCCCTGGTGTCAGGATGCGAAAACCGAGGTCTTCCGCTTGATGACGAGTGTCACGGCTCGGCTGTTGGGTGCCGAAGCAGATGAACTTCCCATTCGGCGTGGCAGACCAGAATAGCGGTTCCAGGAGGATTTCACCCGATGGTGCTGTGACAGGCTCGTGCTCGATCTTCCGCCGCCGCGCGATTCCCTCTACCCAGCCTCGATGCTCCTCACCCAGCCGTTCGATGATGTCATTCATGTCATCGAGGGGGCTCACGAAGTCTTGATCCGCACCTTCGACCAGTAGGTCACGGCACTCTTTGAGAACCGGCATGACCTTCGCCCCGTGCCCAGGAGCATTCTGCTGCGCATATACCGCAAGAACAGACCGGGCGCGAGTCATTGCCGTATAGAGCGAGTGTCCGAGGACGCCGCTGCCGGCGGCGAAGAAGTCTGCGCCAGCCAGAACCACCACCTCCGAGTCCCAGCCCTTGAATGAGTTAGGAGTCGCCGCTATTACCGTGTTGGTGTCTTGAACAAATGCTCCTCCCTTCTGGACTCTCGCCGCCTCCACGACATTCAAGACTACTCCGATGCTGCTCAGCTTCGGCTTGACGTGCTTTCGCAGTGCGGAGCGTACGTGACCGTGGACGCAGATCACTCGAATGTCACTCGGCTTGACTCCCTCCTCAGTTATCCAATGGAGAACATGATCGCCAATCGCCTTTGCTTCGCTCGCGAGATCTGGAAACTTGTGGACTGTCGGCATGGGACCATCGATGTGGTTGAAACGGACGATCCACCAGTCCTTGCCGTTGCGCTTCGTTTCTTCGATCAGTCCACGGCTCAGCAGTTCCCGATGATCGGAGTCACTCTCCGGTGGAACGAAGCGATAGAGAACATTCAGCGCAAACTCCGTTATCGGCTTGGTCGACCGAAAGCTCTCTTCCATCACCGTGGAGCGGCCAAGCACATCAATCCCCAACTCCGCCCAGGTTGGAGGTTTGCGTTGAAAAACGTTCTGAGCGTTGTCATAGAAGATCATCACGGGCCGTTTCGAGGGTTGGTCGGCTTGCGACTGCTTTGCCAGCCGGGCCACCAGTCGAAGCGTGTTGGGACCGAAATCCTGCGCCTCATCGATGAAAATGGCATCGCAGCGTGGGCGAATCTGATCCGGAGGACACAGCTTCAAATACGCTTCCGCAGCTCGGTCGTACTCGTACTTGTCAAAGTCGTCCATCGACAGGCCGTGGTCTCCGAGAAGGTCGTTCAGCAAGTCCCTGATATGAATCAGGGAGAACCTGTTCGCCGGAAGCGGTTCCGCCTCATACTGGTTCCGCCACGCCTCGTGGATCATATTCTCAAGCAGCTTGTAGAGCGCCGCATTACCATACAGCACCCAGAGTTGTGCGTTGCGGTTCTCTTGCAGGGCGGTGCAAACCCAGTAGGCCAAGACTACGCTCTTCCCGCTACCTGCAACCCCTCTCACCAACCGGGGGCGCCCATCAACTGGGAGTTTCGAAAGCCGCTGCTGCTCCTTGCTCAGTACAGGCCGCAGCGCCGTTCGCCGTTCAAGCTGCGAGCCAAGTCGGGCTGGGTCGTCCCGTATCTCCGCTGGCACAGGAAACGAACGTTCCGCCGGCACTGGAGTCCAGAAGTACCTGCTGCCGCGCCACCTAAACACTCTCGGAGCCAATTGCGGTTGCAGGCCAGCCAAGTACGGCTCCTGCATCTCCGATCTGCTCGCCAGCACGATGCAGCATTCACACGCACGACTAACGCCGACGTTAATCAACCGCTGCCACTCATCGTAGCACCACCCATAGCTCCCGGCGTTCACCGTGTCGAAGATCACAAAATCCGCCTCCGTGCCTTGCTGGCTATGCACGGTGGAAGCGTGCCATGCAGAGAGGCCGTTTTGTCCTAAGTGTTTTCTGATCGCTTTCGCTTGCGCAGCGAATGGGGTGATGAAAAGTCCTGGGCCCTCTGCAAGCACCGGGTCTTGGAATAGTCTATCCAGCAACTCTGCCGTGCACGGCCTCACCCAACTGCGATTGCCTGGGCCTCGCTCCGCTCTGAGTTTCGGAAGCTCATCCATGTCCTCATCGAGAACGTACCAAATCGCCCTGGGCTGGCCCGCCAGATGTTGCCCGATGTCTCGTGTTCTGGTGGCAATCTGCGGGGCGTCATCGAGTAGATTGCCGTACTGATACTTCGACACCGCCAAACGTATTTGTGGGTGCATCCGGTATTGGGTTCTCAACATGCGGATGCCCGCTGGGTGCTGGCCCTGTGGCTGAAGATGGGTTAGAGCGCTGGATCTCAGCCAAGTGGCTTGATCGCTGGGAAGAACACGAGACATCCTCGTGATGGGGGAAAGCTGCCTCGGGTCTCCGACGAGGACGACACGACGACTGGCAAGGCACGCCATCGGTGCTACGGCAAGCCTGGATACCAGTCCCGCCTCGTCCAGGACAACCGTAGTGAAGGGAGCATGATCCTGTTTGATGACGTCGATCAACTCGGGTTGGCTCAACATCCTGATCGCATTGAAGGCTGTCGAAACAATGCTTCGGAACTGCGGGTTGACAAACGCCAATAGCGAAGCATCCTGCATCCTCCTTCGGAGTTCCTGAATCAATCGTCGGAGCCTCGCCCTCTCCTCTGGGGAGTCGGTGCGGTCAAGCTGCCGTTGAAGATCGGATATCTGCCGACGCAAGTCGCTCTCGCTGCCTTCAAGCAGCTTTTCAAGCCCTTCGTTCACGAACGCATCGTAGTCTGCGCCTTTCCCGATACGACGCACGTGCGAAGCGGCAGAGAGCCGCTGTTTCCGTCGCAGGGCTCTGCCAATATCCAAAGCGGCTTCATCGGTTGCCTTGTTGGTAGTGGAGACGACGAGGATGCGCTCGCTGCCATCTGCCAGACACTCCGCAACCTGTTCGCCAATCGTATATGTCTTTCCGGTTCCGGGCGGCCCCCACAACACGCACCAGGAATGCTGCCAAAGCTGTCTGAGTTCGGCCAGAGCGTGATCGACATCCCCTTGAATCAGCGGGTGAACATTGCCTCGGCAGGCATTCAAGCCCGGAGGCAGGTGCGGTTGGATCGGGACGAACCGCGAGTTGTTGTAGATCGCATTTAGCTGGGCCAGGAACTCGAAGGGACGAACGTAGAACGAACCCATACGAGGCTTGGCCTGCGGATCATTGACTACGACGTACAGATAGCCCTCTGTCTCGTCAACTTCTACAACGTCTCCCATCCAGGCACTGATGGCGTCGAGATCCGTGGATTGGTCGTCTGGCAGAATTCCCGCACGAGTTGGACGAAAGGCAATGCTGCCTTCCCATGTCCAATCGAATTGGATTGAATGCCCAACGTGAAGACAGAACAGATCGTCGCCGAGGTCGTCTACTTGGCGGCATCGCAGCCGTTTCCAGCGAACCGAGTTCCGGTATTCTTCCTTGACGGCGATCGCGGCCTCGTGGAAGAAGCACGAACGCCCTTCAGGCAGTCCTAACTCACGAGGAAACATCGCACGGTCGGGCATGGTTGGCCTCCTCAGCACCCGCCCCTCCCACACGGTCAAACACCTCCATTCTTCATTGTACGGCGTGGGTCGGGATTCCGCTAGAACGACCCTTGAGGTCGCCAGCCAGCGCAATAAACGGCCGAACACACTGTTGCCGGGGGGAGGGAGAAATGTCGCCGCCCTGCGGTGTCAACGAAGAATCTCGTTTTCAAGCCTCGTGGTCCGGAATCCCTTGTCCATGACCGTCACCGTGTTGTGTTCCCCACTACGGAGTAGGCCGGCCACCTTGCTCGGCAGCGTAGGCGATTGCCGCCTGGACATCCTCCGCCGTGAGCGACGGGTAGCTGCCGAGCAACTCCTCCAAGGGGATGCCTGCGGCGAGGTTGTCCAGCACTACCGAGACCATGATTCGGGTCCCCTTGATACACGCCTGCCCGTGGCAGACGGCCGCATCGACGGTAAACCGCTCTTGCCAGTTCATTGGGTTGTCTCCACGAAGCCAGCTATGAATCACCCCATTGTACCGGACTTCGGCGGGCAGCGTCAGGTTGGGAACCAGTAGAACTGACGCCTGACGGCTGGCCCACTCACACCCACTCCCACTCCTTGAGCCACTGGTAGTGGCCGGGCAGGTTGGCCCACATCTGGTCGGTGATCTGCTGGAATCGCTCCTGCTCGGCCAGGTCGAACTCGCGGCGCTCTTGGACGGCCCGGGCCGCGTTCTTGACCTGGTCGACGGTGATCAAGCCCGGGATCGACGCGGTCAGCACGTCGCAGGAGAGGGCGTAGCGGAGGCACATCCGGGCGCGCTCGTCGTCCTCCTCCTTGGTCGGCGAGTCGGGCTCGCCCAGCGACTGGAAGACCGTGCCGCTGGCGAACGGCTTGATCCCGATCATGCCCACGTCGTGCTTGCGCAGCGCGTCGAACATGCTGCCCACCGGCTTCTCCTTGCTCCCGGCGGCATAGGGCGTGATGACCACTTCGAGCTGGGGGTACTTGGCCACGGCCTCGGCGATCCAGGGGCGGTGATGCGTGGAGACGCCAGTGAATCGGGCCTTGCCCGTCTTCTTGCCCCATTCCAGGGCGGCCATCACGTTTTCGATCTGCTGCTCGGTGTTTCGGGTGGTCTGCTCGCGGAGGGTAATCCGCCAGACGTCGACGTACTCCAGGCCGGTCTCGCGGAGCCCGTCGTCCAGCCCCCGCTTGATCGGCTCCACGGTGTCGACGATCTTCGGATTGCGGCCCAAAGTCCAGTCGAAGCCGAAGTAGATCTCCTCGCGCCGGTCGCCCAGGGCCTCGGCGTAGGCCTTCACCTCAGGGGCGCAGCAGGCGTCGATGAAATTGACGCCGTGGTCCAGGGCGGCGTGGATGACCTCGCGCCGGTTCTTCTTGAACTCTTCGGTGCCGCCGCGGTACGGGATCCGCTTCCAGTGCCCGCCCATGCTCACGGCCGAGATCATCAGGTTGGTCCGGCCCAGCCGGCGGTACTCCATGTTCTCGTGGTAGCTGCGGGTTTTGGTGGGATCGGGCGGCTCGGCGGCCGCGCGAGCCGCCTTCCCGATCACGCCCGCCCCCAAGGCGGCGCCCGCCGCGGCGGCGGCCGTGTCTTGGACGAACTCGCGTCGGGACACTCGGTTATCGCTCATTGCGTTTCTCCTCGTGACGGTTGATCTTCGGTTCGGGCCGTTGGCCGCAGGTCTCGCGGCACCGGCTCCACGATATGGTGCCGTGCCGCTAGGTTCGCTTCAACTGATTCGCCCCCGGCGTGACCTGGTCGATGTTCGGCTTCACGTCGTAGTCGACGTTGCCCAGCGCCCAGGCGAAGCCGCCCAGGACGATGGTTTGGAAGAACGGGTTGGTCCAGACGTCTTCTCGGTGCCCGAGCGACGTGTAGTAAACGCGGCCCTTGCCGTGCATCCGGGCCCAGGTGCTGGGGAAGTCGGGGCGCTGGTAGCACTCGCCCTTCATGTACTTGGTCTCCTGGACCAGGATCACGTGCAGGTCCTTGGCAAAATTCTTCGAGGCGTACCACTCCTCGGTGAACGAGATCCCTTCGGCACAGCCGAGGTTCCCGGCGCCCGGGAAACGCGACGTGATCACGAGCGATGCCTCCTGCTGGGCGCCGTGGGTGAGGAACTCGCCGCCCAGCATGCCGATGTAGGGATCGACCTCGGTCTGGATCTCGTCGCGCGGGCCCGGGGAGTGGAACGAATCGCTGGCCGCGTGAAAGGCGACGAACCCCTTGCCCGCGGCGATGGCGTCCAACAGTTTCCGCTTGCCCTCGGGGGTCATGGGCGGGGTGCCCCGCTTGTTGGGCCGGGTGAGGTCGCCGGAGGTGTAGAAGGCGATCACGTCGTACGGGGCGAGATCGCCGTCGAAGACGCGGCCGTCCTTGGTGCACTCCACCTCGAAGCCGGCCCGCTTGCCCATCTCGGTGAGCACCCGCTCCGAGTGGCTCAACTGGTCGCCCTCGCGGTGGACCACGGAGTGCTCGAACCCGGCGCTTCGGGTGAAATAGAGCACCTTCTGTTTCTTTCCCTCGGCGGCGGCCATCCAGCGGAGCGGGAAGGCCGAGAGCCCCAGCGCCGCCAGCGACGTGGCCTTGAGCATCTCGCGACGTTTCATCATGCGATCTCCAATGCAGGGGTATTCCAGACGAGCCGAGCGCGGCGGCCGGGCCGGCCGGGCGAGGCGAGCGCCAGAATACCCCCGCGGAACGGCTCGTGCAACGCCTTCCAAAGCACGCGGGGCCCCAGGCCGCTGGCCGACAACCCCCCGGTCATCGGCCCGGCAGGCACCGTGCACTGCTCGATTCGCGATTGGGCGAAATACATTGCGTTGCACCTTCGCGGCG
The DNA here is from genome assembly GCA_964505295.1 of uncultured Planctomycetaceae bacterium. Taxonomy (GTDB): domain Bacteria; phylum Planctomycetota; class Planctomycetia; order Pirellulales; family Thermoguttaceae; genus DATKZH01. The sequence goes on along the minus strand of CAZDHR010000022.1, from coordinate 216 downwards.
CCCAGGGCGACGCGAAGCGGTTGAAGCCGGCGACGTTCACCAGGCTCCACGCGCCCGTCGGGGATGAGCCGCCACGATACGCCATGGGCTGGGGCGTGGCCCGGCGCGACTGGGGCGGGGGCGACGTGCTCACCCATGCGGGGAGCAACACGATGTGGTTCGCCGTGACGTGGGTCGCGCCGTGGCGTGACTTCGCCGTGCTGGTCGTCTCGAACC